>JASLEM010000233.1 GCA_030151165.1 Burkholderiaceae bacterium | reverse complement strand
CGCGAGACCGACCGCCTCGTACGCGACATGAAGCCCGACGTCGTGATCGCGTCCAGCACGTATCCGATGGACATCTGGGTGGCGCGCCGCCTCGCGCGCCGCGCCAGGGCCAAGCTCGTCTTCGAGGTGCACGACCTCTGGCCGCTGTCGCCGATCGAGCTGTCCGGGATGTCGCCGAAGCACCCGTTCGCGCGGCTATGCTTCAAGGCGGAGTCCGACGCGTACCGCGACGCCGACGTCGTCGTCTCGATGCTGCCGGTGGTGCACAGCTACATGGCCTCGCGCGGCCTCGACCTCGACAAGCTCGCCATCGTGCCCAACGGCATCTCGCCCGACGACTGGGCCGCGAAGCCGCCGCCGCTCGACGAGGACGTGGCCGGCGTGCTGGCCACGGCGCGCGCCGTCGGCGAAACGGTGGTGGGGTATGCCGGATCGATGGGCGAGCCCAACGCGCTCGACACGCTGCTCGACGCCGCCGCGCTGCTGCGCGACGACCCGGTCGGCCGCAAGCTGCGCTTCCTGCTGGTGGGCGACGGCCACCTGCGCGAGCACCTGCGCAACCGCGTGCTCAAGGAGCGCCTGACCAACGTCTCGATGCTCGCGCCGATCCCGAAGCTGCAGGTGCCGGCGATGCTCGCGCAGGTCGACATCGCCTACATCGGCTGGCAGCGCGTGCCGATCTACCGCTTCGGCATCGCGCCCAACAAGCTGATGGACTACATGATGGCCGGCCGCGCCGTGCTGCATTCGGTGGAGGCCGGCAACGACCCGGTGGCCGAGGCCGGCTGCGGCGTCACGGTGGCGCCGCAGGACGCGCGCGCCGTCGCCAACGGCCTGCTGAAGATGCTGCAGCTGGCGCCGACCGCGCGCGCCGTGATGGGGCAGCGCGGCCGCGAGTACGTGATGGCGCGCCACACGTATCCGGTGCTGGCGAAGCGGTTCCTCGACTCGCTGCGGCCCGCGCGCGACGCGGACGCCTGAGCCACCGCCTCCTAGCAGCAATCGCGGCGGTGCGTCTCCCTCGCAAGAGGGGGCCAGCGCGACCGTCGCGCGAAAATCCCACGACTTAGAATCCTCCGATGATCTGGATACTCCTGGTCGCGTTCGCCTGCTCGGCGATGGCGATGTACTTCGTTGTCAACTCCGCGGAACACCACTTCCACTGGTTCGCGGATCATGACCTCGACGGCCCGCAGAAGATGCACGTCAAGGCCGTGCCGCGGGTCGGGGGCATCGGCATCCTGGTCGGCCTCTTCGTGGGCGCCGGGCTGATGGGCTGGCTGCGCGAAGGCATCGGCTGGGAGATCTTCCTGCTGCTCGTCTGCACGCTGCCCGCGTTCGGCTCGGGCATCTGGGAGGACTTCACGAAGGCGATTCCGCCGCGCCAGCGCATGATCGCGCTGGCGGTCTCCGGCCTGCTGGGCGTGCTGCTGCTGGGTGGCAAGTTCACGCACCTCGGCTGGGCGACGTTCGACGAGCTGCTCACCGCCCACGGCATGCTGTGGGTCGGCGCGGTGGGCGCGGTGTTCGCGGTCACCGGCATCTCCAACTCGGTCAACATCATCGACGGCATGAACGGGCTGGCGTCGATGTGCACGCTGATGATGAACGTCTCGCTGGCGTGGATCGCGTGGCGCGTCGGCGACGACCTGGTTTGCGGCATCGCGCTCGCCACCGTCGGCGCCACGCTCGGTTTCTTCGTGTGGAACTATCCGCGCGGCCTGGTGTTCCTCGGCGACGGCGGTGCCTACCTGCTGGGCTTCGTCGTGGCCGAGCTGGGCATCCTGCTGACGACGCGGCACCCGCAGGTCTCGATGCTGGCGCCGCTGCTGCTCGTCGCGTATCCGGTCTTCGAGACGCTGTTCACGATGTACCGCCGCCGGTTCCTCCAGAAGCGCTCGATGACGCAGCCGGACGGCAGCCACCTGCACACGCTGATCTATCGCCGGCTCAAGCGCGGCGCGGTCGACGCGGACGGCGTGCGCGGCTCGACGCGCGCCAATTCCGGCACGTCCCCGTACCTGTGGCTGCTCAACGCCATCGTGGTCGTGCCGGCGACGATCTGGTGGGGCAACACGCCCGCGCTCGCGCTGAGCCTGGCCGTGTTCGTGCTCGCCTACCTCGATGTCTACTGGCGCATCGTGCGGTTCCGGTCGCCGCGCTGGATCGCAGGCCGCGGCGAAGCGGCACCCGCCACGAAGCCGCAGACCTGATTTGGCGGGACGCCCCGCGCATCAGGCGAAGAATTCCTGAATGGTGTTGTGCAGCGCCTTCACGTGCGCTTCGGCCGCGGGAGCGTGGCGCGCGACCGCGCCGTGGCAGCAGACATAGCCGTGCGCGGCGTGCATGCCGTTCTTGACCGCGACGAACACCACCTGCTCGCGCAGCAGCACCGGCGTCGGAGCACCGACGATCACGGCGTCCTCCGGAATGTCGTTCGGGTAGGTGAGGGTGACGAAGAGGCTGGTGCCGCGGTTGTCGATCTCCTCGAACAGCTTCACGCCGTCGCTGGACAGCTTCAGGGCCGCCAGAGTGCGCTCTGCCGCGACGGCCTGTTC
>JASLEM010000221.1 GCA_030151165.1 Burkholderiaceae bacterium | reverse complement strand
CGCCGTCGTTGCAGCGGCGCACGCGGCCAACTTCACCGGCACGGCGTTCAACACGTCGACGTCGCTGGCCGATGCCCAGTTCAAGATCTCGCGTGACGACCTGTTCAAGCTGCCTGGTGGCGGCGTGGGCGTGGCGCTCGGCGCCGAAGCCCGCAAGGACACCTACAAGCTGGCCTCGGCTGCGGCCCTAGCTTCGGGTGACGTCTCCGGCTACGGCGGCAGCTTCTCGCCGATCGACAAGAGCCGCAACGTGTACAGCCTGTTCGGTGAACTCGACGTTCCGGTCATCAAGAACCTGAACATCGACGCCGCCGTCCGCTATGACCGCTACGGCTCGACGACGAACCCGAACACGGTGGCGGCTGCAACCGACACGCTGAACACGATCACCACGATCGACGCGAACAACAACCCGCTGGCCCTGAACAGCGGCGACATCGCGAACCTCGCGGGTCAGAGCGTGGCGAACGCGGGCTCGTTCGGCCACACCACCGGCAAGATCGGTGCGAAGTGGGAACTGAACAAGCAGTTCGTGTTCCGCGGCACGTACAGCACGGGCTTCCGCGCTCCGTCGCTGCTCGAGCTCTACGGCCCGCTGGCTTCCGGCGTCTCCGCCGTGGTCAACGATCCGAAGCGTTGCAATGCCGAAGGCGGCAGCGGCGCGGACTGCGCGACCCAGTTCAACCTGATCACGGGCGGCAACGGCAACCTGAAGCCGGAACGTTCGAGCACCTGGACGCTGGGTACGGTTCTCGAGCCGGTCAAGGACATCTCGTTCGCGCTGGACTACTTCCACACGAAGCTGAAGGACGAGATCTCGTTCACCGACGTGAACTACATCCTGTCGCATGAAGCGCAGTACGCCTCGTACGTCTACCGTGGCGCGCCGGACGGCGTGGGCTCGGCTGGCGAGATCGTCGCCATCGACCAGCGCGAACAGAACGTCGGCGAAGCCATCGTCGCCGGCCTCGACTTCGACCTGCACGGTTCGACGAAGCTGTCTTCGGGCACCTACGGCCTGGGCATCGGCGGCACGTGGCAGACGAAGTGGGACAACGTCAACCCGGACGGCTCGCACTCGAGCTCGATCGGCCAGACCTCGTCCAGCAACGCCGGCTTCATCCCCCGCGTCAAGCTGACGACCGAAGGTACCTACCGTACCCCGGACGGCAAGCTCGAGTTCACCGGCATCTACAACTGGCAGTCGCACGCGACCGACGTTTGCGGTGGCGGCGACCAGGACGACTTCGGCAACTGCCTGGAAGGCATCAGCCCGCCGAAGGTCAAGTCCTACGGCACGGCCGACTTCCAGGTCAAGTGGGATCCGAGCAAGACGTTCTCCGGCTCGTTCGGCGTGAAGGATGCGTTCCAGGCCAAGGTGCCGTACGTGAACGGTTCCGGCGGCGCCTTCCAGGGCGGCTACGATCCGACGTACGTCGATCCGCACGGCCGTTTCTGGTACGTGAGCTCGACGGTTCGCTTCTAAGCGTCCACTCGAATGCGCCTGCGGGCGCAGTCAACGAGAGCCGGCCCTGTGCCGGCTCTTTTTTTTGGCCGAACGGAAAACGTGCGAGAGTGCGCGCGCCAGCGTCATACGCACGCGCGCCAGCGTGACAAGAAAAACGGGCCCGGCGACATCGTCACCGGGCCCGTTCACGTTCGGGAGGGCGAGGGCGCCGCGACGTTCTGCGCGTCGCGGTCGACCGGGCGCGTCAGCGCGGCGCCAGGCGGATCGCGCCGTCGAGGCGGATCACCTCGCCATTGAGCATCTCGTTCGTGACGATCGCGTGCACGAGCTTGGCGTAGTCGGCGGGCGTGCCCAGGCGGCTCGGGAAGGGCACGTTGGCTGCGAGCGCGTCCTGGACGTCCTGCGGCATGCCGAACAGCATCGGCGTGCCGAAGATGCCCGGCGCGATCGTCATGTTGCGGATGCCGGTCTTCGCGAGGTCGCGCGCGATCGGCAGCGTCATGCCGACGACGCCACCCTTGCTCGCGGAGTACGCCGCCTGGCCGATCTGCCCGTCGAACGCGGCGACGCTGGCCGTGCTGATCAGCACGCCGCGCTCGCCGGTGGATTCGGGCTCGTTGGCGCTCATCGCCTCGGCCGCGAGCCGGATCATGTTGAAGCTGCCGACCAGGTTGATGGTCACGACCTTCGAGAACAGGTCGAGCGCGTGCGCCCCGGTCTTGCCGACCGTGCGCGACGCCGGCGCGATGCCCGCGCAGTTCACCAGGCCCATCAGCTTGCCCAGGCCCTTGGCGGCCTCGACGGCGCGGCGGCCGTCGGCGTCCTGCGTGACGTCGCAGCGCACGAAGACCTGGCCGAGCTCGGCCGCGATCGCCTGGCCACGCTCTTCCTGCAGGTCGGCGAGGACGACCTTGGCGCCGTTGGCCACCAGCATGCGCGCGGTGCCTTCGCCCAGACCCGACGCGGCGCCGGTGACGATGAATACCTTGCCCGAGATTTCCATGTTTGCTCCTGGCCCGGGCGGGGTCGCGCCGGGTGATTGACGTTAACGTAAACGTCAATTGTCGCCGCAAGACGCGCCAACGAAAAGAGCCCGCGGCGGTCGCCACGGGCTCTTTGTCCGGGGAGGATGCCCGGCGCGCGTCGGCCTGCGCCGGCGCGTGCGCGAAACCTCAGTTCGCGAGGGCGTTCAGCGCGCGCTGCGTGATCTCGTCGACAGTGCCGGTGCCGCTGATCTTGCGGCAGCGCGGAGCGAGCGGGTCGCCGGTCTCGCACCACGTCGTGTAGTAGGCCACCAGCGGTTCGGTCTGCTCGTGGTACGTTGCCAGGCGCTTGCGGACGATCTCCTCCGCGTCGTCCGGCCGCTGCGTCAACGGCTCGCCGGTGACGTCGTCCTGGCCTTCCACCTTCGGCGGATTGTTGTGGACGTGGTACGTGCGGCCCGAGGCCAGGTGCACGCGGCGGCCGCTCATGCGCTCCACGATCGCGGCGTCCGGCACGTCGATCTCCAGCACGAGGTCGAGCTTCACGCCCTCGGCCTTCATCGCGTCGGCCTGCGGGATGGTGCGCGGGAAGCCGTCGAACAGGAAGCCGTTCGCGCAGTCGGGCTGCGCGATGCGCTCCTTCACGAGCGCGATGATCAGGTTGTCGCTGACCAAGCCGCCGGCGTCCATCACCTGCTTGCAGGAGATGCCCAGCGGCGTGCCGGCCTTGACGGCGGCGCGCAGCATGTCGCCGGTGGAGATCTGCGGGATGCCGTATTTCTGGCAGATGAACGCGGCTTGCGTGCCCTTGCCGGCGCCGGGAGCGCCCAGAAGAATCAGTCTCATTGCTTGCCTCTAGAGTCGGTAATTATTTGCTGGCATGGCCGCTGCAACTGACGGGCAGAATATCATGCGCACCCTGGCGATCTGCTTACGAAAGAGGCAGGTTTGCCCTCGGTTGGTGCGGCGGGCGACATGATTTCAGGCCGGCGTCCCGTCCTGGCATCCGGACGGGCCTCGTCGTTCGCCTGCGGCCGTCGCGCGCCGCGGTGTTCAGCGCCCCGGCGGCACGTCCGGCGCGCCGCCGGCCGCCGCGATCGTCGCCCGCACGCGCGCGAGATCCTCGGGGGTGTCGACACCGCCCGGCGGCGCATGTGCCGCCACGTGGACGACGATGCGGTCGCCGTGCCACAGCACGCGCAGCTGCTCGAGCGACTCGAGCCGTTCGAGCGGCGCCATCGCGAGCGACGGGAACTTGCGCAGATACCCCGCGCGGTATGCATACAGCCCGATGTGGCGCAGCGCGCCGCCGTCCTGCACGCCGCCGGTCGGCAGCGCGGGCTGGCCCGGTGCCGACGCGTCGCGCCACCACGGCAGCGGCGAGCGACTGAAGTAGAGCGCGCGGAACCTGGCGTCCAGCACCACCTTCACGATGTTCGGGTTCACGAAGTCGGCGGGCGTGTCGATCGCGTGCGCCGCGGTCGCGACCACCGCCTCGGCGTCGGTCTCGAGCAGGTCGGCGCACTGGCGGATCAGCGCGGGGTCGATCAGCGGCTCGTCGCCTTGCACGTTGACGACGATCTCCGCGCCGTCGAGCCCGAGCAGCGTGCAGGCCTCGGCGAGGCGGTCGCTGCCGCTCGCGTGGTCGACGCGCGTGAGCACGGACTCGACGCCATGCTGCTCGCAGGCATCGATGACGCGCGCGTCGTCGGCCGCGACCACGACGCGCTTCGCGCCCGCGAGCGCCGCCTGGTGTGCGACGCGGACGACCATGGGCAGGCCGCCGATGTCGGCGAGCGGCTTGTCGGGCAGGCGGGTCGACGCCATGCGCGCCGGGACGAGGACGGTGAACGACACGTCGGGATCTCTTTCTTCGGTCGCCGCGGCTCAGGGGTTCGTCGTCGTGGCGATCGGGCGCGCCTCGCTCTCGAGCATCACGGGGATGCCGTCGTGGATCGGGAACGCGAGCTTGTCCGGCGCGCACTCGAGCTCGACCAGCTTGCCGTCGGCGTCGCGGCCGGCTTCGAGCGGGCCCTTGCAGATCGGGCACACGAGCATGTCGATGAGGCGGTGGTCGATGGTCATGGAGTCTCTTCTTGTCGGCTCGGAGCCGGTGTCCTGGGGTGTCTTCTTCAACGCGGCGCGGCGGCGGCGCGCGGCGGCTGGCGGAGCGCGCCGCGCAGCGCGAGCGCGAGGCCGTGCGGCAACCCGAAGTCTAACGTGACGACCCACACCTTCGTGAGGCCGAGCGGGCGGCCGGCGAGCTTGACGGCGTCCTTCTCGGTGACGACGACGTCGGGCGTGTCGGCGTCCCACGGCAGCGGGTCGAAGTCCGCGTGGTCGGGCAGCGGCATGCGGGCGATGCGCTGGTCGCGCGCCTCGAGCATCGAGAAGAAGCGTTCGGGGTCGCCGATGCCCGCGGCGGCGAGCAGCGGACGGCCGCGCAGCGATTCGAGCGTGGCGATGCGCGCGGGCTCGCCGCGTTGCCAGGCGTCGAGGCCGACCGCGCCGCCGAGCGCGCGATCGGCCTCCCAGCACGTTTGCGCGGGCGCCGGCAGCGGCAGCGCCGGGCGCGCGGGCCAGCGGCCGTTGACGAGCACGAAGCGCGGCGGCGCGCCGGCCGTCGACGCGGC
>JASLEM010000025.1 GCA_030151165.1 Burkholderiaceae bacterium | reverse complement strand
TCCTTCTTCGCCTCGTTCGCCCACCAGACGATGCCGGCCGTGAAGCCGTGGTCCGCCGACGGGATGGCGACGCCGAGGTTGACCTTGTTCTGCGCGAAGGCGCCGAAGCTGGACGCCACGAGCGCGGCGCCGAGGACGAGTCTGCGGGTGATCGGTTGCATGCTTGCTGTCTCCTGTTTTATGGACGGACTGGTCGAACGGAAATGCGGCCCCGCCGCGGTGAAGAACCTTCGCGCTACCTCTTGCGGCGCTGCATGAACGCCACGACGATGATCACGCCCCCCTGCACCGCCGCGTTCAGGTAGACGCTGATGATGCTGGTGAGGTTGAGAATGTTGCCGATGGTCGACAGCAGGATCGCGCCGACCACCGTGCCCGTGATGCTGCCCGCGCCGCCCTTGAGCGCGGTGCCGCCGACGATCACCGCCGCGATCGCCTCGAGCTCCCACAGCAGGCCGGTGGTGGGCGAGGCCGAGCCCAGGCGCGGCACGTACAGCAGCGTGGCCACGCCGACGCACGCGCCGAGCAGCACGTAGGTGAGCGTCTTGACGCGGTCGACGTCCACCGCCGCGTAGCGCGCCACCTGCTCGTTCGAGCCGATCGCCTGCACGTAGCGACCGTACGCGGTGCGGTTCAGGATGATGCCGCCCAGCAGCGCGACCGCGAGGAACACCCACACCGGTACCGGTATGCCGAGGAAGGCCGCGTAGTAGACCGGCGCGTAGGCATCGGCCAGCGTGTTGTCGAGCGTGATCGCGCCGCCATCGGACAGGTAGGTCAGGTAGGCGCGGAAGATGCCCAGCGTGCCGAGCGTCACGATGAAGGGCTCGATGCGGCCGCGCGTGATCAGCAGCCCGTGCGCGAGCCCGAACAGCGCGCCCAGCAGCACCGCGAAGCCCGCGCCCGCCACGACCGTCAGCCACGGCGCGACGCCGTGCGCGCCGAGCGCGTTCATCAGCAGGATCACCGCGCCCGCGATCAGCGCGGCCATCGAGCCGACCGACAGGTCGATGCCGCCGCTGATGATCACGAAGCACATGCCCACCGCGATGATGCCGATGAAGGCCGTGCGCGTGAGCACGTTCATCGCGTTGTCGATCGTCGCGAAGTCGCCGTTCAGCGCGGTGCCCACGATGCACAGCACGACGAGCCCGAGGATCGGGCCCAGTCCGTGCACGCGCGTCCAGAACGCCTTGGCCTTCGCGAGGCCGCCCGGCGTCGAAGGGGTCGTCTCAGTGTGTTCCGGTGGCATGGGCGATCAAGGTTTCTTCGGTGAGTTGGTCCGCGCCGAGCGTGGCCTGCTGCGCGCCGGCGCGCATCACGACGATGCGGTGGCAGATGCCGATCAGCTCCATCAGCTCGGACGAGATGACGACGACGGCACGACCCTCGCGCGCGAGCCGCTGGATCAGGAAATAGATGTCGCGCTTGGCGCCGACGTCGACGCCCCGCGTCGGCTCGTCCAGCACGATGACGCGCGGCGCCGGATGCAACACCTTGGCCAGCGCCAGCTTCTGCTGGTTGCCGCCGGACAGCGACGACGCCTTGATGTCCAGCGAACCGGTGCGGATGCCGAACTCCTCGACCGCCGTCTTCAGCGCCGCGCGCTCCGCCGACGGCTTCAGCCACGGCGTCGCGTAGCGCCGCAGCGCCATCAGCGTCAGGTTCTCCTTCAGCCCGAAGCCGACATGCAGCCCCTTGCCCTTGCGGTCCTCGCTGAGGTACGTGAGCCCGTGCGACGCGGCCTCGCGCGGATTGCGGATGCGCACGGGCCGCCCGTCGATCTCGAGCGTGCCGACCGTGTGGGGCCGCAGGCCGATCAGGCCCTCGAACATCTCGGTGCGCCCCGCGCCGACCAGCCCGGCGAAGCCGAGGATCTCGCCCGGCGCGACCTCGAAGGCGACGTCGCGCGCCCAGCCCGGCACGGTCAGGCCCGCCACTTTCAGCAGCGGCGGCGCGACGGGCCGCGCGTCCTTGTCCGGATAGAGGTCGCTCAGTTCGCGGCCCACCATCAGGTTGGCCATCTGCTGGCGCGTCACGTCGCGCGTGGGCTGGCGCGCGACGAAGCGGCCGTCGCGCATCACGACGACGTCGTCGGTGACGCGCTCGATCTCGTCGAGCTTGTGCGAGATGTAGACCAGCGTCACGCCGTCCGCCTTCAGCTGCGCGATGAGCGCGAACAGCCGCTCGGTCTCGCCCGGCGTGAGCGTGGCGGTGGGTTCGTCCATGACGAGGACGCGCGCGTTGCGCTGCAGCGCCTTCGCGATCTCGACGAGCTGCTTCTCGGCGACGATCAGCTGGCGCACCGGCGTGTCCGGGCTCTTCGCGAGGCCGACCTGCTTCAGCACGCGCGCGGTCTCGGCACGCATCGCCGCGTCGTCGAGCCACCAGCCGCGCGCGATCTCGTGGCCGAGGAAGACGTTCTGCGCGATCGTCAGGTCCTCCGCGAGCGCGAATTCCTGGTGGATCATCACGATGCCGCGCGCCTCGGCCGCGCGCGGGCCGTCGAAGCGCACCGCCTCGCCGCCGATGCGCACCTCGCCCGCGGTCGGCTGCTCGTAGCCGGCGAGGATCTTCATCAGCGTGCTCTTGCCGGCACCGTTCTCGCCCAGCAGGCCGACGACGCGCCCCGGCGCCAGCTCGAAGCTCACGCCGTGCAGCACCTGCACCGGGCCGAAGGCCTTCACGACGCCATCGAACGCGACGGCGACGGACGACGGCACGGCCACCGCGCTCACGCGACCACCTTCCCGCGCCCGCGCAGCGTTTCCTGCAGCGCCAGCACGCCCGCGCCGATCAGCCCGCCCTGGTCGCCGAGCGGCGCGTAGCCGACCTCGAGGTGCCGCGTCGACAGCGCCAGCGAACGCTGGTAGACGCACTGCCGCAGCGACGCGAGGAACAGCGGCCCGATGCGCGTCAGCCCGCCGCCGACGAACACATGCGACGGGTTGAAGAAGTTGACGACCGACGCGAGCATCTGGCCGATCGACATCCCTGCCCGCTGCACGATCTGGTTGGCTTCCGCGTCACCCGCGCGGCTCGCGTGCCCGACGTCCTCCGGCGTCAGCTGCCCGGCCTCGCCCAGGCGCGCGGCGAGCACGGCGCTGCGGCCCGACTGCGCGGCGGCCGTGGCCTCGCGCGCGATCGCGGGGCCGCCGGCCATGGTCTCGACGCAGCCGACGTTGCCGCAATGGCAGCGCGGGCCCGCCGGGTCAACGCAGATGTGGCCGACGTCGCCCGCCGAGCCGTTCGCGCCGCGATAGACCTCGCCGTGGCACACGACGCCGCAGCCGATGCCGGTGCCGACCTTGACGACGAGGAAGTTCGGCAGTTCGCGCTTGAGCCGCCACAGCTCGGCCAGCGCCATCAGGTTCACGTCGTTGTCGACCCAGACGGGGGCTTCGTATTCGGCACGCAGGTCGTCGCGGATCGAGTAGCTGTCCCAGTGCGGCATCAGCGGCGGCTCCACGAGCTGGCCGCTCGCGAAATCCACCGGCCCCGGCACGCCCATGCCGATCGCGAGCACGTCGCGCGCCTTCAGCTGGCAGCGCGCCAGCATCTCGCGCATCAGCGCCCGCACGCGCGAGAGCACGACACCGGGGCCCGCGCGCACGTCGATCGCCTCGGCGTGGCGCGCCATCACCTGCAGGTCGAGCGACAGGACGGCGACCTCGATGCTCGTCGCGCCGAGGTCGGCGCACAGCAGCACGCCGAGCGCCGGGTGCAGGCACAGCGTCTCGGCACGCCGGCCGCCGGAGGATTCGCGCTGGCCGGCGCGGTCGAGCCAGCCCTGCTCCAGCAGCCCGGCGACCACCGCGTTGGCATGGGTGCGCGAGAACGCGAGCCGCTGCGACAACGCGTCACGCGATGGCCCGTGCAGCCAGAAGACGCCTTCCAGCACACTGAGTTCGTTCGCGGACAGTTGCGCCCACCGGCTCATCGTCGGTCGTCTCCATCGTCATCGCGGCCTCTTTCGGGCCGATGGCGGGAATGTAGGACGATGACTTCAGCCGGGCAAGAGCTAACTTTCACCCAAATGCGGCGGAAGCAGTCACTTCAACGCATGACCAGGTCGCGATCGGAAGGTCGAAGTGATCGGGCGACAGGCGACGCGCGGCGAGGCGGCGTCGCCCGGAACCCGCTCAGTGGCGCGCGGACACCATCGTGCGCGCGGCGTGCCGCGCCCAGGCGAGCTGGAACTGGCCGGTGAACAGCGGGTCGAACTCGCCCGCGGCGATCTCGCCGATGCGCTCGTCGACCGCGGCCGGCAGCGTGACGACGGCCTGCTGCGACCAGATCGGAATGCCACCGCAGCGCATCGACAGGACGCGGAATTCGCGCGGTTGGGGGAAGGCCTGCGAGTCGCCCTCGAACCGGGCCATGCCGGCGTGGCGACGCAGTTCGACGGTGATCGGCCCCGACGTGAACCGCCACAGGGACTCCCAGCCGGCCACGCGCCGGCGCACGACGACCGTGCGCGCCGCGAGGGCGAGCAGAGCGAGCAGTACCAGCGCGAAGGCGTTCATGGCCGGGTCCTTTCAGGGCACGGGGCCCATGCTCCCAATGTCGGCTTTTTCGCGGCCCGCGACATCCCGCGAATGGGTGGAATCGCCCCACGGGCGGGCCGGACGGTGCGAAAAATCACGGTTCGCGGGGCTGTTTCATCCGCTAACGCGACCTTGCAGCCGACTTGCGCGGCCGTGGATGCGCGCTATGCTCGTCGCCATCCCGACTCCCGGAGCCCCGACATGACCTCCCTCGCTGGCGGCGTCCTCGCCGCGCTCGGCCTGCTGGCCGCCGCCGTCCTTGTCGCCGCGCCGCTCGGGCTGCTGGCCGCCGCGCCGGGGCTGTCGATGTGGATCCTGTTCCCGTTGCTGACGCTGGCCGGCTACGTCCTGCTGGTGGTGGGCGACCCGCATCCCGCCGGCCGTGGCCCGACGCAGCTCGTCGCGCTGCCGCTGCTGGCCATCGCCCTGCTGGCCGCGATCGGCCTCGTCGCCGCCGGCACCGGCTTCACGCATGCGGACAGCGCCACCGGCACGGCGTCGCTGTGGTACGTCCTGGCGCTCGGCGGCCTGCTGGGCGCGGTCGGCTCGGCGGCGCTCGCCCGCCGGCGCGCGCTTGACGCCGTCTCCTGACGCGCGCGCCGTCCCTTGGTCAGGGGATGGCGCTTTCCTGGCGACGTGCACCAATCGAGGGCTGGGCCAGGCCCGCGAGGAGTGCTCCGATGACCTTCCGAATCACGCACCTGGCCGTCGCCGCCCTGCTGGCCGCCGCCGGCGCCGCCGCGACGGCGTCGCCGATCGCGTTCCGGTTCACCGGCACCGGCTCCGGCACGATCGGCTCGACCGCGTTCACCGACGCGCCGTTCACCATCACCGAGCGCAGCGACACCGCCGCCGTCGCCATCGCCCCCAATTGCGGCTGCTTCTACGCCGACAGCCTCGCCGCCACCATCGACCTCGCCGGCGTCGGCAGCTTCGCGTTCGTCACCGGCACGCGCACCTTCGTCAACGGCGGCATGGTCGGCTTCTCGCGCGCGGGCCCGGACGGCGTCGACCTGCTCGATGCCGAGTACGGCGACCCGGTGGTGGGCTACCGGCTCGCCAACCTGATGCGGCCCGTCTCCGGACCGGGCGGCCTGCTCACCTGGGCGGACCCGGATCCCGACATCTTCACCAGCGGCGGCGCGCTGTTCTTCGAGAGCGGCCCCACCGCCACGACCTTCACCGGCTTCGTGCCGGACGCCCTGCCCGGCGCCGTCCCCGAGCCGGGCAACCTGGCGCTGGTGCTGGCCGGGCTGGGCATGGCCGGCGTCGCGACACGCCGTCGCCGGCGCTGACCCGCCGCCGGCGCCTCACATCGTCTTCGCGAGCGCGACGAGCTGGTCGAGCGCCGCGCCCCAGCCGTGATGGAAGCCCATCGCGGCATGCTTCTGGCAGGCGTCCTCGTCGCCATGGATCACGGTCGCGGTGTACTTCGTGCCGCCGGGCGCGTCCGCCAGCGCGATGACGGCCGTCATCACGAAGGGCACGGCCGCGTCGGGCGCCGAGGAACGCGGGCGGAAGCCCGGACCGAGCGCACCCGTCCAGACGAGCTTCTCGCCGTCGACGACCTCCAGGATGCAGCCGGTGTTGTCGAAGCGCTGGCCGGCCTCCGGCCCCTGCATGACGGTGCGGAAGATGCCGCCCGGACGCAGGTCCATCTCGGCTTCGACCGTCTGCCACGGCGCCGGCGTGAACCAGCGCTGGAGGTGCTCGGGCTGCGTCCACGCCGCCCAGACGAGGCGGCGCGGCACGTCGACGACGCGCTCCAGCACGAGGTCGAGCTTCGGGTCGGCTTGATGCGGTCGGGACGAGGTCATCGGCAAGGCTCCGGTGGTGGAACGAAGGAAGCGACGGTGTTCAGCCGGCGAGGCCGACGAAGACGTTCTGCACGTCCTCGTTCTCGTCGATCGCGGCGAGGAAGCTCTCGACTTCCTCGAGCGCCTCGGCGCTGAGGCTCGCCGGGTCGACCGGGTTCTTCGCCTTGTAGCCGAGCTTGGCCGACAGCACGGTGAAGCCGTGCGTGGGCAGCGCGCGGCTGACGAGGTCGAGGTCGGCCGCGTCGGTGATGAACATCGTCGTGCCCTCGTCCGCGCCCGGCTCGAAGTCCTGCGCGCCCGCCTCGATCGCGGCGAGTTCGGGGTCGGCCCCGTTCCCCGCCTTGGCCGGCTCGGCCTCGATCATGCCGACGTGGTCGAAGTCCCACGTCACCGAGCCCGGCGTGCCGAGCTGGCCCTTGCGGAACAGCATGCGCATCTCGGGCGCGGTGCGGTTCACGTTGTCGGTCAGGCATTCGACGACCACCGCCACGCGGTGCGGCGCGAAGCCCTCGTACATCACGTGCTCGAAGTTGACCGTCTCGCCCGTCAGGCCCGCGCCCTTCTTGATCGCGCGGTCGAGGGTGTCCTTGGGCATCGAGACCTTGCGCGCCTGTTCGACGACGAGGCGCAGCTTCGAGTTCGACGCCGGGTCGGCGCCGCCGCGCGCGGCGATCATGATGTCCTTGGACAGCTTGCCGAACAGCCGCCCCTTGGCGTTCGCCGCCAGATCCTTGTGTTTCGCTTTCCACTGCGCGCCCATGGCGGTGCTCCTGGTTGTCGAGCCGCGCCGCGCGCGTCCCGCTCATGCTTCGTCTGCGTGCCCCCGGACGTCCTGCCCGGGTCGACGGCAAGCCGGCCATTTTGCCGCAGACCGCGCGGCGCGGTCTCACTCGGTCGGCCGGCGCTCGAAGCGGTCGAAGACGGGCGCCGGCGGCGGCAGCTCCGACACGCTCACCTCGTCGACGCGCGCCATCGCCGGCCCGCGGCGCAGCCAGTCGCACAGGCGATCGACCGCGTCGACCGGGCCGTGCAGCACGGCCTCGACCGAGCCGTCGGCGCGGTTGCGCACCCATCCGGTCACGCCCAGCGCGCGCGCCTCGCGCACGCAGCTCTCGCGGTAGCCGACGCCCTGCACGCGGCCGCGCACGCGCGCGCTCCGCGTGACGCGCGCGGGCGCGCTCACGAGGCGTCCTCGCGCGGCGCGACGATCGCGCCCGGTTGCGCGACGGGCACCGCGTTCGAAGCGACCGACGGCTGCGCGTCCAGCACGACGACCGCGCGCGCCTCGCGCAGGTCGACCACCACCGTGTGCGCGATCTTGTCCTGGATCGCCTGGCGGTTCGAGTCCCACAGCACCTGCAGGAAGCCCGACGCGCCCGTCGCCATGCCGGCCGCGTAGCCGCCGTAGCGGCCGAAGCACGTGACGACCGACAGCGGCGCGCCCGTCAGCTGCACCACGCGCAGCCCGAACAGCTTCTTGCCGACCGTCTGGCCCTTCCACCAGAACGGCAGCAGCGTGAAGTACGCGATCGCCCAGCCGAAGCCGAGGCCGATGCGGTGCGCGGCCTTCACGACGTCGTCGCGCCAGCGCGCGGGCCGCGGCTTGCGAGCCTCGGCGAGTTCGTCCTCGAGCTGCTTCACGCGCGCCGCGAGCTGCACCTCGTGCACGGTCGCGGCCGCGACGAGCGGCGCGTCCGACGGCGTCGCACCCGAGGCTGCGGACGCCGCCGCGGCCGTGCGCAGCAGCGCGGCGGTCGCCTTGTCGCCGAGGGTGTCGCGGGCTTTGTCGATGTCGTCGGCGTCGGCGTCCGAGTCGTCGTCGTCCTTCCCGGCCGCGAGCGCGGCGGCCGCGGCCGGCGGCGCCATCCATCGCTGGACGACGTCCGCGGCGCGCTGCACCGACACGAACACCAGCGCCGCGATCGCGATCCACAGCCAGAAGTTGCGCCACGCGCTGCGCTCGTGCTGGCGGCGGCGCCACTGGAACACGAGGCCCGCGGCCGCCGCGGCGACCCAGAACGAGCCGGTGCTCGAGAGCAGCGCGATCACCGCGAGGTCCACGAGCATCGCCCACGCGCGGCGCGCGTGCGGCGCGAGCGGCACGCCGACCAGGTCCGGCGTGACGTTCAACGCCTCGGGCTGCACCCAGGACGGCGCGACGAGCTTGCGGGCGAGGCCGGCCCGCGAAAGAAGGGTTGCCATGAGAAAACCTCGAGGACACGGGAAGTCGCCGCGCACGGCGACCGAAGGATTCCGGACGCGACGATCGATGCGGGTTTGCACCAGCACGGAAATCGATGGCACCGCGGCCCATCTCGACAAGAATGCGCCACGTCAGCCGCCGGGCCGACGTTCATCGACAAACGACCAAGGGAAGACATGACATCGAATTCTTCGCGCTGGCGCACTTTAGCCGCAAGCGCGGCCCTGCTCTGCGCCGCCTCGCTGCCGCTCTCCACGCAAGCGGGCACCATCACCACCGGCCCTGGCGCCGACGACGGAGGCGGGCTCTCGGTGGAGGACGACGGCCCGTCGGGCCCGATCTATCAACGTCTCGCGGGCCTGTTCACGCTCTCGGGCGCTCAGACGGTGCAGTCGGTCGCCGGCTGGATGAACTGGTACGTCCCGGGCCAGCTCGTCTTTTCCCTCTATTCGGACGCTGGCGGAATTCCCGGGAACGCGCTGTTCCAGGCCACTGTCGACGAAGCCGCCACGCCCTTCGACCATCCCGACTGGCGCGGCGCCGAAGGTCTCGACTGGAACGTCGCGGGCGGCAACTACTGGCTGGTCATCGCGGCCGTGCCGGGCGAAAGTGCGTTCGGATCGATGCCTGCCGAAGGCCCGGTCGCCAATCCGCTCGCGGCCTACGCCGTCGACTACACCTATTCCAACGGCTTCTCCCCGCTGATCGGCGACGTGGAAATCGGCATGCAGATGAGCACGGCCAGCGCCGTTCCGGAGGCGGGCAACGCCTGGCTGATGTCGCTGGGTCTCGCGACGCTGGCACTCACGGCCCGGCGCCGTCGCTCGACGCCGGACTGACCGACGAGGCCCGCGGCGCCTGGCGCCGTGACGCGGGCACGTGTCGGCGATCGGCGGACGTCGCGCGTGCTCGCAACCTCAGGCCTTGGGCTCGAGCCGCTGCCCCGGCGTCGAGCGCATCAGCGCCAGTTCCTCGTCGTTCATGTCGGCCGGGATGTCGCCGAACAGCGGCGTGCTCAGATACCGTTCCCCCGTATCGGGCAGCATGCACAGCACGACCGAGCCCTTCGGCGCATCGGCGCAGACCTGCAACGCACCGGCGAAGGTGGCGCCGCTGGACGTACCCACGAAGAGGCCCTCCTTCTGCGCGAGCTGGCGGCTCCAGTGCATCGCGTCCGCGCCGGTGATCGGGATCAGCCGGCTGATGACGCCCGAGTCGAGCGCCTCGCCCGCGATCTTCGGGATGAAGTCCGGGCTCCAGCCTTGCAGCGGATGCGGCTTCCACGCCGGATGGCTCGCGGCGGCGCTGCCGTCGGGCTTGCGCTGCTGCGGCGTGCCGCTCGCCAGCATCTGCGCGTCCATCGGCTCGCAGACGACGATCTTCGTGTCGGGCCGCTCCTTCGCGAGCACGCGCGACACGCCGCGCAGCGTGCCGCCGGTGCCGAAGCCGGTGACCCAGTAGTCGAGGCGCTGGCCGGCGAAGTCGTCGACGATCTCGCGCGCGGTGGTACGGGAGTGGGTATCGGCGTTGGCGTCGTTCTCGAACTGGCGCGTCATGAACCAGCCGTTCTTCTCGGCGAGCTCGACGGCCTTGTTGACCATGCCCGAGCCCTTCTCCGCCGCCGGCGTGAGCACGACGCGCGCGCCGAGGAAGCGCATCAGCCGGCGCCGTTCGACGCTGAAGCTCTCGGCCATCGTGACGACCAGCGGGTAGCCCTTCGCGGCGCACACCATCGCCAGGCCGATGCCCGTGTTGCCGCTGGTCGCCTCGACCACGATCTGCCCCGGCTTGAGCGCGCCGCTGCGTTCGGCGTCCTCGATCACGCCGAGCGCGAGGCGGTCCTTCACCGAGCCCAGCGGGTTGAAGGCCTCGACCTTGACGTAGAGCTCGATGCCCTCGGGCGCGAGCCTGTTGATGCGCACCACGGGCGTGCGTCCGACGGTCTCGAGGATGCTGGCGTAGCGGGTCATGCGGTTCTCCGGCCGGGAAAGGGTGGCGACGATGGTACGACCGTCGACGCGGGTGCGCGACAGGCCATCCCGCGAACGAAGGGTCGGCGGCGCGGGGCGGCCGACGGCGCGGATTATCAATTCGTCACAGCTCTTTCGCACGGTCGACCGCGAACGGGCGTTGGCGGGCGCGACATCTGCCGCACGCCGGGCTTCGATCAACCGGAGCCCGACCGATGCAGACCCGTTCCCTCGCCCATCTCGCCACCCTCGCCGCCCTCGCCGCCGCACCGTTCTGGGCCCAGGCGCAGGTCACCCAGAAGCCCGACGGCCAATGGCGCTCGCTGTTCACGGCGGGCGCGAGCATCTCGACCGGCAACACCGACGCGAAGAGCGCGTCGCTGAGCGCCGACGTGGTGCGCCTGCGCTCGTTCGACAAGTGGTCGTTCGACGGCGCCGGCCAGTACGCGTCCAGCAACGGCGCCCGGACGGCCGACCGCGAGAACGGCACCGCGCTCTACACGCGCGACATCACGCCGACCTGGTTCGGATTCGGCCAGCTCGACCTGCTGCACGACGTGCTGGCGGACATCTCGTCGCGCACCACGCTCGGCAGCGGCCTGGGCTATCACGTCTTCAAGGAGCCCGACCTGACCTGGGACGTCCAGGCCGGCCTGGCCTACACGCTCGACCGCTATCACCAGGCCCAGCTCGTCGACGACGAACTGCGCCGCCGCTACAACCACGCCGAGCTGCTGCTGTCGGAGGAATCGAACCACAAGTTCAGCGAGACGACGACCTTCCGGCAGAAGCTCACCGTCTACCCGAACCTGCGCGACGACAACGACGTGCGCACCGTGTTCGACACGGGCCTGTCCGTCGCGATGACGAAGCGCCTGGCGCTCACCGCCACCTTCGAGCACCGCTACGACAGCCGGCCTGGCGCGGGGCTCGGCAAGACCGACACGCAGCTCGTGACCGGCCTGTCGCTGCGCTTCGACTGAGCGCGGCGCCGGGCGCGGCGGGTCAGCGGTAGAACGCCTCGACCGCGCCCTTGAGCTTGATCATGAGCGGCTGGCCCTTGCGGTCGCGCGTCTTGGCCGCGGCGACGCGGATCCAGCCTTCGCTGACGCAGTACTCCTCGACGTCCGAGCGCTCCTTGCCGTTGAAGCGAATGCCGATGTCGTGCTCGAACACCGCGGGCACGTGGTGCGGGCTGCGCGGGTCGGTCGACAGGTGGTCGGGCAGTTCCGGGCGGGCGGAGGCTTCGGTCGGGGTCGTGGCGGTCGGTTCGGTCATCGGGGGCACCTTCGGGTCGCGCACGGGGCGCGGGATCTGTTTCGGACAATCCGTGATTTTCGCTTGTTTGCCGGCCGGCCCGGAAATCCGGCCGCCCGGCACGCGGTCGCGCACGCGAAAAGCATCGACAATCGATGCCGGCGTCCACAAGAAGAAGTACAGAGCAATGTCCATCCAATGGTTCCCCGGCCACATGCACACGACGAGGAAGGCGATCGCCGAGCGGTTGCCCGACATCGACGTCGTGATCGAGCTGCTCGACGCGCGCGTGCCCGGCTCCAGCACCAACCCGCTGCTGGCCGAGATGACGCGCGGCAAGCCCGCGCTGAAGGTGCTCAACAAGCAGGACCTCGCCGACCCCGAGCTCACCGCGCTGTGGCTCGAGAAGCTTCAGGCGCAGCCCGGCACGAACGCGATCGGGCTCGATGCGAGCGACACCGCGCCCGCGCGCAAGCTCATCGCGGCGTGCCGCGCGCTCGCGCCCCTGCGCGGCGGCATGGTCAAGCCGGTGCGGGTGCTGATCTGCGGCATCCCGAACGTCGGCAAGTCGACGCTGATCAACACGCTGCAGGGCCAGAAGGCCGCGAAGACCGGCGACGAGCCCGGCATCACCAAGCTCGAGCAGAAGATCGTGCTCGCCAACGACTTCTACCTGTTCGACACCCCCGGCATGCTGTGGCCGCGCATCAGCGTCGAGAAGGCCGGCTTCCACCTCGCGGCCAGCGGCGGCATCGGGCGCAACGCGTACGACGAGGAAGTGGTGGCGCTCGAGCTGCTCGCCGCCGTGCGCGAGCGCTACGCCGACCGCCTGCAGGCGCGCTACAAGCTCGCCGACTTCTCCGCGATGACCGGCGAGGATCTGCTCGCCGACGTCGGCCGCAAGCGCGGCGGCCTGATGCCCGGCGGCCGCGTCAACCTGCAGAAGGCCGCCGAGATCGCGATCATGGATTTCCGCAGCGGCAACTGGGGGCGCATCACGCTGGAGACGCCCGCGCAGTTCGCGCAGTGGTCGGCCGAGGCCGCGGCGGCCGACGCGGCGCGGCAGGCGAAGAAGGATGCGCGCAAGGCGAAGAAGAGCGGATCCGCGCGCGGTGCGGCCGACGACACCGACACCGACACCGACATCGACGACACCGCGGACGACGCCTCCGAGGGTTAGACCGGCCCGGCCGACGTCGCGCCGTGGCCCAGAATCGGCCGCATCGCGACGTCCGGACTGTCGTCCCTGCCTTCGATGCCTTCACGCGCCCTGCCCTCGCTGCTGCTCGCCGCGGCCTTGTCCGCACTCGCCGCGTCCGCGCAGGCCGACGACGGCAAGGCGGCGTCGTCGCCGGGGCTGTCGCTGCTCCCCGCCGACGCGCCGCTGCCCGCGACCAGGCTGGCCGACGACCCGGTCGACTTCGACGCGCTGCGCATCGCCTACGGCCGCCGCCTCGACTTCCACCAGCGCTGCGAGCTCGCCGAGCCGCGCAAGGCCTGGAACGCCGCGATGCAGGAGAACAACCCGGCGAGCGCCTATGCCCTGATGCTCGCGTTCCTGGAGCAATGCCCGGTCAGCGAGCCCGGGCACCTGGGCGCCATGACCTCGGCCAATGCGCTGAACGACCCCGTGCGGGCCGCGCTGCACCGCCGCTGGTTCCTCGGCCTGACAGATTCGGTGCTGCGCAGCGGCGACGGCAAGACGGCGCGCACGGCGTGGGTCACGATCTCGGTGTCGGAGGAATACGCGACGCTGATGCGGCTCGGCCGCAAGCCCGTGCAGCAGGCGCTGCTGACGGAGCGCGTCGACCGCATGACGACGGTACCGGCGACGGGCGACGGCGAGACGGTCGACCTGTTCTTCAAGCCCGAGCTGCACTTCGCGCGGCTCCTGCACGACCTGCATCCGAAGGAGTAGGCCGCTCAGTTCGGCGCGGGCAACGGCGGCGGCGGCGCGCCCGGCGCGATCACGGGCGGCCCGGCGGGCGTGACGACGACCGGCCCCTGGCAGGTCGCGCGGCGCTCGATCCAGTACGCCGCGTTGCCGATGATCACGATCGACCCCGACACGATCGCCGACGCCGCCTCCGTGGCCGCCCCGGCGACGATCATCATCGTGCACTCCTGGTTGCGGCAGTGGTTGATCTCGGCGATCTGCACCTGCTGCAGCACCAGGTGGTGCGAGACGGTGCCGCACTCCGGGTCATAGGTCTCGATCGTCGCGGGCAGGACCACGCAGCCGGCCAGCATCAGGCCGGCCAGCGCGGTCGGGGCGAAGCGGAGGGTCGCGGGGACATGGGCCATGGCGTCACGCCATTGTGGCCCCGCGCCCGGCAGTCAACGGTCGCCGTCGGCGGCGTTCAGGGCGCCAGGACGTCGCGTCCCATCACCGTGCAGGTGAGGTCCTGGATCGGCGACGTGTCCGCGTAGGCGTAGATCAGCGGCGTCTCGCCCGCTTCGAACGGGAACACGGTCGGGACGTCCACGACGTACTGGCCCGCGTCCGCCGCGCTGCGCGTGTACGGCGTGAATTCGCGCGGCGCCGCGAACGAGTTCGCGAGGAAGGCCACGTAGAGCAACGCGCCGGTCGTCGAGACATACAGGCTGCACGACAGGTGCTCCACGATGCGGCGATGGCCGGCCGGCACCGTCGAGAACGCCACCGTGCAGACGCCCGCCACCGTGCAGCTCGCGAACACGCCTTCCTTGTAGGGCCCGTGCGCGTCGTCGTCGACGCTCTGCACGATCGCCGCCTTGACGGCCGTGGCCGCCGGCGCGAAGGCGGCGGCGGGCCGCACGGCGGACGCACGGGCCGTCGCGGCCGGATTGATCGGCGGCATCTCGGCGCGCTGCGCCACCGCGAGCGTGCTCGCGGTGCACAGCAGCGCCATCAGGCCAGGAACCGTTGCAGCAGGATGAGGTCGCATCTCGATTCTCCGATGGGGTGGTTCGAATCGCCGCGGAACCCTCTCCCGCGACGTCCGGCCAGCCTATCGGCGCGATGCGCCGGCGTGTCACCGCGAACTGGGGGCTCCCCCCAGCTTGCCGGCCGCGCGGTCGCGCTCGACCAGCGAGCGCGCGGCCTCGGCCAGCGCGTCGGGCGCGAGCGACGCGAGCGCGAGGCGATTCGCCGCCTCGCCGGGGCCGAAGTCGTGGCTCGTCGAGCGCGCGTAGCTCGGGTCGTAGTGCGCGACCATCACGCGCTCGAACAGCTCGTCGGCACGGCCGTCCTTCGCGAGCTGCTCCCACAGCGCGAGCTCCTGGCCGCCGACCAGCGGCTTCAGCGGCGCGAGCAGCGCGACCATGGCGAGCGGGTCGGCCGCGAAGTGCGCGTAGTCCTCGCGGCACAGGCGCACGCGTTCGGCGATCGGCACGTCCACGTGGACGGTCGTCGCGCGGCGCATCGCGGCGGTCAGCGCCTCCGGCACGATCAGCTTGCCGATCTTGCGGCTCTCGGCCTCGAGCCAGACGGGCCGCGCCGGGTCGAAGCGGCGCAGCGCGTCCAGCACCAGCGTGTCGAAATACTTCTGCGTGGGCTGCGGCCGGCCCGGCACCGCGCCCAGCAGCGAGCCGCGGTGGTTCGCGAGGCCTTCGAGGTCGAGCACCTGCTCGCCCTGCGCGGCCAGCGCCTGCAGCAGCCGCGTCTTGCCGCTGTTGGTCGGGCCGCACAGCACCCGGTAGTCGAGGCGCTGAGGCAACACGTCGAGCGTCGCGCGCACCCAGTTGCGGTAGCGCTTCCACCCGCCTGGCACCACGTCGACCGTGAAGCCGATCAGCCGCAGGTTGGAGGCCCACAGCGCGCTGCGCTTGCCGCCGCGGAAGCAGTAGACGAGGAAACGATCCTCCGGCCGGAAGCGCGAGATGAGCGCCGCCGTGTGCGTCGACAGGTTGCGGAACGAGTGCTGCGCGCCGACCAGATAGGCGGCGTGCGGATCGGTGCGGTGCAGCGTGCCGACCTCGGCGTGCTGCGCGTCGTCGACCACCGGCAGGTTGACCGCGCCGGGCACGTGGTCCTCGGCGAACTCGTGCGGCGAGCGGGCGTCGATGATCAGCGCGTAGTCAGGCAGCGGCAGCGGCGCGAGCTCGGCGGTGTCGAGCGGTTCAGGCGGGGGGGTGGCGTTCATGGCGGGTCGATTGTGCGACGGCGGCGCGGTCAAGGCGTTCAGGCCGTCTGCGCGGCGAGCGCCTTGCGCGCCGCGGCGCTCGCGGCGTCGACGGCCAGCACCAGCACCGCCATGCCGGCCAGCACGGTCGCGGCGTCGCGGAACTGCAGCAGCTCGAGCCGGTAGTACAGCATCTGCCCGAGCCCGCCCGCGCCGACGAAGCCGAGGATCGCGGCCATGCGGATGTTCATCTCCCAGCGATAGAGCGTGTAGCCGAGGCACTGCGGCGCGATGACCGGCAGCGTGCCGTACGCGAAGCTCGCGGCCGCGCCGGCGCCGAGTTCGCGCAGCGACGATTCGGGCGCGGTCGGAGCGTTCTCGAGGCTCTCGGCGAACAGCCGCCCGAGCACGCCGGTGGTGTGCAGCGCGAGCGCCAGCACGCCGGCGAACGGCCCGAGGCCGGCCGCGAGCACCATCAGCGCGGCCCACACGAGCTCGGGCACGCTGCGCAGGAAGTTGAGCACGAAGCGCGCCGCCCACTTCGCGCCGCGCCCGAGCCGGCCCGCCGCCGGCAACGCCAGCAACGCGCCGCCGACCATCGCGAAGCCGGTGCCGAGCGCGGACACCGCGAGCGTCTGCAGCACGCCGAAGCCGACCTCGCGCAGCAGCGGGGCCGAGCGCTCCGGCGGCCACATCTCGGCGACGAAGCGCGCGATCTCGTGACGTCCGTCGGCCGAGAACAGCGCGCCGAAGTCGACCGACAGATAGGCGAAGCTCGCGACCACGGCCACGCCGATCGCGAGCACGCTCAGCGCGCCGGCGAGGCGGTGGCCGCGAGGGCCGTGGTGCTCTCTCGCGCGCGTCACGCGAGCACCTTGCGCAGGCCGACGCTGATCGCATCCGCCAGCATCACGAGCGCGAAGAACACGATGGTGATGCTGCTCACCTCGCCGCCGGTGAGCATCTTCAGCGACTGGTCCATTAGCTGCCCGAGGCCGCCCGCGCCGACGAAGCCCATCACCACCGCGGCCCGCACCGCGCACTCCCAGCGGTAGACGGTGTAGGACACCAACTCCTGCGCCGCGAGCGGCAGCAGCCCGAAGCACAGCGTCGCGACCCGCCCGCTGCCGGCCTGCAGCAGCGCGCGCGCGGGCCGCGCGTCGGCGGACTCGAGGATCTCGCAATAGACCTTGGCCAGCATGCCGCCGTAGGTGATGCCGAGCGCGAGCACGCCGGCCGCCGGGCCGAGGCCCACCGCGCGCACGAACATCAGCGCCCACACGACCTCGGGCACCACGCGCAGGAACGCCATCACGCCGCGCACGGCCTGGCGCAGCGCACGACCGCGCCATTGGCCGTCCGCCGGGCCGATCGCCGAGATCGACAGCGAGCGCGTCGCGCCGAACGCCAGCGGCACCGCGACGACGAACGCGAGCGTCATGCCGGCCGTCGCGATGGCCAGCGTCTGCAGCGTCGCCCGGCGCAGCTGGTCGAGGAAGTCCGGCGTGACCGACGGCGGCAGGAAGCCCGCGACGAAGATCGCCATCGTGTGCAGGTTCGCCGGGTCGAACAGCACGCCGGGATGGAACTCGGCGAGGCGCAGCAGCGGCCACAGCAGCGCGATCGCCACGACGGCGACCGTGAGGCGGCGGCTGGCCAGCGGATCGCGCCACCGCGTTGGCAGGCGCGACCAAGACGGCGGCAGCGCGCTCATCGCGGCTCGATCACGCCGAGGCGACCGGCCGCGTGGCGTGCGGCGCGGTGTCGTCGCGCACCCCGTCGACGTTCGGCGCCGCGTCGCCGGCGGCCGGGTCCGCCGCGTACAGCGCCTGCAGCAGGTCGGCGGACACCTCGGCCGTCGGCAGGTCGAACATCACGGCGCCCGCGCGCATGCCCACGACGCGCGGGAACCAGCGCAGCGCGAGGTCGACCGCGTGCAGCGACGCGACGAAGGTGGCGCCGGTCGATTCGCTGAACGCGACCAGCTCGCGCAGCGTGGTGTCGGCCGCGGTCGGGTCGAGCGCGGAGACCGGCTCGTCGGCGAGCAGCAGCTCGGGCGACTGGTACAGCGTGCGCGCGATCGCCACGCGCTGCAGCTGCCCGCCCGAGAGCTGGTCGCAGCGGTCGAACAGGCGCTCGGCCAGCCCCACGCGCGCGAGCGCGTCCCGCGCGCCGGCGATGTCCGACGGCAGCAGCCACGAGCGCAGCGACGCCCACACGCCCCACATGCCGAGCCGCCCCGCGAGCACCGCCGTCACCACGCGCAGCCGCGGCGCGATCGGCGGCGCCTGGTGGACGAAGCCGATGCGCGCGCGCAGCGCCTTCAACGCGGAGGGCCGCAACGCCCACGGGTCGGCCTGCAGCAGCGCCGCGCGGCCGCTCGTCGGCCGCAGCGACGCGCCGGCCGTGCGCAGCAGCGTCGTCTTGCCCGCGCCCGACGGCCCGATCAGCGCCACGCGCTCGCCGCGCGCGACCGCCAGCGTCACGCGATCGAGCGCGCGCCGCCCGTTCGCGTGCACGACGCCGACCCCCTCGACCTGCAGGCTCATCGCGTCACTTGATCAGGCCCGCGGCCTTGCCGGCCGCCTCGATGCCGTCGTAGTTCGAGGCCTGCGTCGGGATGAACTTCGACGCGCGCTGCAGCTCCATGATCTCCTTCTGCTGCGGGTTGGCCGGGTCGAGCGCGAGGAACGCGTCGGTCAGCTTCTTCACGAGCGCGGGATCCATGCCGGGGCGCACCGACCAGTTGTAGTCGTAGAACGGCGGCGTCGTCGCGAGCACGCGCACCTTCTCGGCGTTCGGGTTGTGCGACTCGACGAGCTTGTCCATCACCGAGGCGTTGAGCGCGCCGGCGTCCGCGCGGCCCGAGGCGACGAAGGCGACCGTGGCGTCGTGCGCGCCCGAGAACGCGACGGTCTTGAAGTCCTTGCCGGCGTCGATGCCCTGCGTCTGCAGGAAGTAGCGCGGCATCAGGTGGCCCGAGGTCGACGAGGGCGCGCCGAACACGAAGGTGTGGCCCTTCAGGTCGGCGAGGGTCTTGATCGGGCTGTCGACCGGCACGATGAAGCGCGAGGTGAACTTCGCGTCCTCGGCGCGCTGCACGATCGGCACGACCTGGCCGTCGGTACGCAGCTTGGCCTGCACGAACGTGAAGCCGCCCAGCCATGCGAGGTCGATCTTCTTCGCGGCCAGGCCTTCGACGACGGCGGCGTAGTCGCTCACCGGCGTGAACTCGACGTCCATGCCCGTCTTCGCCTTCAGGTACTCGCCCAGCGGCTTGAACTTGCGCTGCAGCTCGGTCGGCGCCTCGTCGGGGATCGCGGAGACGCGCAGCACGTTGCCTTCGGCATGCGCGGCGACCGGGCCGCCGAGCGCGGCGGCGCCGAGGAGCAGCGAGGCGGCGGCGTGCACCACGGTGCGGCGGCGGACGAACGGGAACGGAGTCGGATGGGTCATGGCGGCGAAGTGGGGAAAGTGGGGGATGAGTCGACGGAGTGCCCATTCTGCCCGGCGGACGCGTCCGAACGGCTACAGTCTTCGCTGACTTCGCCAACCTGCGACACCCGATGACCACCCCACCCGCCCCGATCCGTCTCACCAGCTTCTCGCACGGCGGCGGCTGCGGCTGCAAGATCGCGCCGGGCGTGCTGTCCGAGATCCTGCGCACCAGCGCGCCCGGCTTCCTGCCGCCTCAGCTGATGGTGGGCATCGAGACCGCCGACGACGCCGCGGTCTGGAAGCTGAACGACGAACAGGCGCTGATCGCGACCACCGACTTCTTCATGCCCATCGTCGACGACCCGTTCGACTTCGGCCGCATCGCCGCCACCAACGCGATCAGCGACGTCTACGCGATGGGCGGCACGCCGATCATGGCGCTGGCGCTCGTCGCGATGCCGATCGCGCAGCTCTCCGTCGACGTCATCGGCCGCGTGCTCGCCGGCGGCCAGCAGGTGTGCGCCGACGCCGGCATCCCGATCGCTGGCGGCCACACCATCGACTCCGTCGAGCCGATCTACGGACTCGTCGTGATGGGCCTCGTGCACCCGAGCCGCGTGCGCCGCAACGCCGACGCGAAGGCCGGCGACGTGCTCGTGCTGGGCAAGCCAATCGGCGTGGGCGTGCTGTCGGCCGCGCTGAAGAAAGGCGCGCTCGACGACGCCGGCTACGCGCGCCTGATCGACACGACCACGCGCCTGAACAAGCCCGGCGCGGCGCTCGCGCAGTTGCCCGGTGTTCACGCGCTGACCGACGTGACCGGCTTCGGCCTCGCCGGCCACGCGCTCGAGATGGCGCGCGGCGCGGGCCTGCGCGCGCAGATCGACTGGCCGGCCGTGCCCGTCATCGACGGCGTGGCGGCGCTCGCGCGCGACGGCTTCATCACCGGCGCGTCGTCCCGCAACTGGTCGGGCTACGGCGCCGACGTCGCGATGCACGCCGACCTGCCGGCCTGCGCGCGCGACCTGCTCAGCGACCCGCAGACGTCCGGCGGCCTGCTCGTCTCCTGCCGCCCCGACACCGTCGATGCCGTGATGGCCGCGTTCCGCGACGGCGGCTTCGAGCACGCCGCGGTGGTCGGGCGCATGACCGACGGGCCGGTCGGGTTGCAGGTCAACGCCTGAGTCGCGCGTCGGCGCGAAGCATCATGCGGCTTCACCACGGCGACCCCGGCATGGACAACGCGCGGCCACCCGGCGGCGACTGGATCCGCCATGCCGACGCGGGCGCGGGCATCGAGCGCATCGAGGCCTTCTTCCGCGCCGACGCCTACGCGATGCATCGCCACGACACCTACGCCATCGGCCGGACGCTGGCCGGCGTGCAGTCGTTCCACTACCGCTCGCAACTGCGCCACAGCCTCGCCGGCCACACGATCGTGCTGCACCCCGACGAGCCGCACGACGGCCATGCCGGCACCGACGCGGGATTCCGCTACCGGATGATCTACGTCGAGCCCGCACGGCTGCAGGACGCGCTCGGCGGCCGGCCGCTGCCCTTCCTGCGCGACGGCGTCTCGACCGACCCGCGCCTGTTCGCCGCGACGCAGGCGTTCGTGGACAGCGTCGCCGTGCCGCTCGACGCGCTCGAGGAAAGCGATGCGCTGTTCGACCTGGCGACCGCGCTGCAGGCCGTGGCGGGCGCGCCCGCGTCCCGCGCGCGCGGCGACCTCCGCGCCGCGCAGACGGCCCGCGCGTTCATCCACGACCGCCTGGCGCAGCCCGTCACGCTCGACGACCTCGCCGCGGCGACGGGCCGCGACCGCTGGGCGCTGTCGCGCGACTTCCGCAGCTTCTTCGGCACCAGCCCCTACCGCTACCTCGTGCTGCGCCGCCTCGAGCTCGCACGCCGCCGGATGCGGGCCGGCGACTCGCTCGCCGACAGCGCCGCCGCGGCCGGCTTCGCCGACCAGAGCCACATGACGCGGCAGTTCGCGAAGGCATATGGCGTGACGCCCGGCCGCTGGCTGGACATGCAGACCGTCATTGCGCGGGGCGGCGATCGACCCTGTGGTCGACCGGGCTAGAGACGCGCGTACGAGTCCAGCAAGCCCTGCATCGCGACGGCGTGGCTGGCGGTGAAGCCGAGGTTGAAATCGAGCTTCGGCGCGACGTTGGTGATCTCCGCGACATCGGCATCGCTGTTGAAAGATCCGAGCTCGGCGAAGCCCTCGCGGTGCAGCGCCACGACGCTCGAATCCCCCTGTACGCCCGGCGCCTGGTGCGCCTTGATCGTGAACTTCTTGAGCGGCGATTCCTTGAAGACGATCTTGACGATGAACCCGGCCTCCGAAGCATTCTCGTTGCCGAAGGCCTGCACCTTGGCGAGCGACGACGACATCCAGTAGCGATAGAGCGGCGTGTTCGTGTAATCGAAGGTGGCCTTGAACTTGTTGGGCTTGTCCTTGCAGGCATCGAATTCGGCCTGGCTCATCTTGCGGTAATAGACCCGCTCGTCGGCAACCGTCCCGCTGATGTCCAGGCGCGCCCGGAAGTTGCGCCAGTCGAAATCGGCCAGCTTGACCTCGTTCATGAGGGTCGCCGTCAGCTCCGCGTCCACGCGCGCCCGCACGCCCTCGTGGAACAAGGCGTCCCAAACGACGTCCCGTGCCTTCGGGTACCTGAGCTCCACCGCCGTCGGATCGACGGCCGTGAAATACCGCTCGGACAGGAATTTCGGGCTGCTCTGCGCCTTCTTCCAGTCGTCCTTGGTGAACTTGCCGGTCTTGCGCAACTTGCGCCAGCAGTTCACCACATGGCCCTGCATGTCGACGATTCGACCCAGTTCCTTGTTGCAGTTCAGGCAATACAACGGCATGGCGGTCTCCCCGGTTTGTGGTGGCATCCGGGCGATGGCGGACGCGTCGACCGTGCCCTCCGACTCGACGGGATCGCAGTGACGCAGCGTGCCTGGATGCTTTCCCGAGGATAGCGGACGGGTGTCGGCCGCGACACTGCGAAGCAGGACAGTTGCCATGCCCTCGGCGCCGTGGTACGACGTGACATGCCGGCGGCGCCCAGTGGCCTCTCCACCGGGTTCGCACGATCGTTCAAGACCTGGCAGGCCCGGCCGCCTAGAGTCGCTGCGACACGCAACGCCCCGAGGCCCCATGACTTCCACCACCCCCACCGCGCGCGACCGCGCGCCCGTCAACTTCGCCGCCAAGCTGGCGCTGATCGACGACCACTGGCACCAGCGCGTCGTCGCGGAGATGAACGACTACCAGTTCAAGCTCGTGAAGATCGAGGGCGACTTCCTCTGGCACGACCACGCCGACACCGACGAGACCTTTATCGTCCTCGCCGGCGTGCTGCGCATCGACTTCCGCGACGGCGCGGTGACGCTGCGCGAGGGCGAGATGTTCGTCGTGCCGAAGGGCGTCGAGCACAAGCCGTATGCCGAGCGCGAGGTGAGCATGCTGCTGGTCGAGCCGCGCGGCGTGGTCAACACGGGCACGGTCGAGAGCGACCGCTCGCGCCAGGCCGACGACTGGCTCTGAGCATGAAAAAGGGCCGCAAGCGCGGCCCTCGAGATGTCGTGGCAGGTGGCGCGCTCAGTGCGCGCCGCCCGCGTCGATCGACGGCGCCCCGGCGATCTTCGGCGGCCGCTTCGTGAACCAGATCGTGAGGATCAGGAAGATGAAGGTGACCGCGGAGCCGATGAAGATGTCGTCGGCGGCCCACGTGAACGCCTGGATGTCGATCAGCCGGTTGATGCTGAAGTTGGCCGCGTTGCCGGCGACGCCCGCGCCCTGCAGCGCGGTCACGGCGTTGTTGTACTGCGTGCCGTTGAGGCCCATCTGCTCGACGAGCCGCACGTGGTGCAGCGTGGCGCGGTTGTCCCACACCGTCGTCGCGATCGACGTGCCCATCGCGCCGAACATGATCCGCACGAAGTTCGACAGGCCGGCGGCCGCGGGGATGCGGTCGGGCGTGAGGCCCGACAGCGTCAGCGTGGTCAGCGGGATGAAGAAGAACGCGAGCGCGCCGCCTTGCAGGAAGGTGGGGATCAGGATCGTGCCGAGGTCGGTGTCCGACGTGAAGCGCGAGCGCATCCACAGCACGAGCGTGAACATCAGGAAGGCGAAGGTCGCCATCCAGCGCGGATCCCATTTCGACACGTTCTTGCCGACGATGGGCGACAGCAGGATCGCGAGCACGCCGACCGGCGCGAGCGCGAAGCCCGCGGACGTCGCCGTGTAGCCCATGTACTGCTGCAGCCACAGCGGCAGCAGCACCACGTTGCCGAAGAACAGGCCGTACGCGACCGCCAGCGTGCCGGCGCCGAACAGGAAGTTGCGGCGCGCGAACAGGCGGATGTCGACGACCGGGTGGTCGTCGGTCAGCTCCCACGCGATGAACACGGCGAGCGCGATCACGACGACGCACGCGAGCGTGGTGATCACCGGCGAGTTGAACCAGTCGAGCTCCTTGCCCTTGTCCAGCATGATCTGCAGCGAGCCGACCCACAGCACCAGCATCGTCAGCCCGATGCCGTCGATCGGCCGCTTGACCGTCGGCGTCTCGCGCTTGTGATAGATGCTCCACGTCACCAGCGCCGCGAAGATGCCCACGGGGATGTTGATGTAGAAGATCCACGGCCAGGAGATGTTGTCCGTGATGTAGCCCCCCAGCAGCGGCCCGACGACCGGCGCGACGAGCGTCGTCATCGCCCAGATCGCCAGCGCGCTGCCGGCCTTGGCGGGTGGATAGCTCGAGAGCAGCAGCGTCTGCGACAGCGGGATCATCGGCCCGGCGACGAAGCCCTGCAGCACGCGGAACGCGATCAGCACCTCGATCGACGGCGCGAGGCCGCACAGCAGCGAGGCCAGCACGAACAGCGCGATGCTCAGCGTGAACAGCCGCACGGCGCCGAAGCGCTGCGTCAGCCAGCCGGTCAGCGGCACCGAGATCGCGTTGGCGACGCCGAAGCTCGTGATGACCCAGGTGCCCTGCGACGTGCTGACGCCGAGGTCGCCCGAGATCGCCGGGATCGACACGTTCGCGATCGACGAATCGAGCACGTTCATGAAGGTCGCGAGCGACAGCGACAGCGTGCCCATGATGAGCGCGCTGCCGCTCAGCGGCGCGGGGGGACGCGCCGCGGGTGCGGCGGGAGAGCTCATGATTGCTTGTGGTGCTTGTGATGCTTGCCGGCGGACGCGTCGGCCGACGCGACCTTGGTGCCCGTGTCGGCCGAGGCCGTCGGGGTCTCGACCGTCGGCGCGGTCGCGGACGACGCGGCGCTGGCCGCCGGACGCACCGTCGCCTTGCCGCCGCCGTTGGCCGCGATGATCTTGGCGACTTCGGCGTCGGCGTCGTGCTGCATCGAGTCGAACACCGTCGTCGACGCGACCGCGCCCTGGGCCGCGGTGCGCGGCGTGCTCGACACCATCGAGCCGTCCTGGTTCGTGACGTCGACAGTGACGGTCATCGACAGGCCCACGCTCAGCGGGTTCTTCGCGATCTCGTTCGGGTCGAGCGAGATCCGCACCGGCACGCGCTGCACGACCTTGATCCAGTTGCCGGTCGCGTTCTGCGCCGGCAGCAGCGAGAACGCCGCGCCGGTGCCGGCGCCCAGGCCCTCGACCTTGCCGTGGTAGACGACGTGCTTGCCGTAGACGTCGGCCTCCAGCGTCGCCGGCTGGCCGATGCGCAGGCGCTCGAGCTGGCCTTCCTTGAAGTTGGCGTCGACCCACGCGCGGTCGAGCGTGACGACCGACATCAGCGGCACGCCGGCCTGCACGCGCTGGCCGACCTGCACGCTGCGGCGCGCCACGATGCCGGTGACCGGCGCCGGCACGTCGGTGCGCTGCACGGCGAGCCACGCCTCGCGCACGCGCGCCGCGGCGCGCTGCACGTTCGGGTGCTCGGCGATGGTGGTGCCGTCGGTCTGCGTCTGGTTCGACGCGAGCTGTTCGCGCGCCGCGTCGTAGGCCGACTTCGCCGCCGTGTACGCGCTCTTGTACGACGCGAGCTGCTGCGTCGCGTGGTCGAATTCTTCCTTGCCGACGGCGCCGCTGGCCACGAGCGGCTGGCGGCGGTTGACGTCGTCCTGCGCGCGCGCGAGGTCGGCGGCGGTGCGCGTGACGTCGGCCTGCTTGGCGTCCATCTGGGCCTGCAGCGTCGAGTTGTTCGCGTAGAGGATGCGCGTCTCGCGGACGGTCTGCGCGAGCGCGGCTTCGGACTGGTCGAGCGCGACGCGCGAGTCGGCCTGGTCGATCTTGACCAGCGACTGGCCGGCCTTGACGTAGTCGGTGTCGTCGGCCTGGATCGCCGTGACGGTGCCGCCGGCCTGCGCCGTGATCTGCACGACGTTGGCCTGCACGTAGGCGTTGTCGGTCGACTCCGAATGGCGGCCGTTGATCCAGTACCACACCCCGTATCCGCCGCCGACGAGGACGACGGCGACCGCGATCGCGGTCAGGGCGGTACGGCGCTTCGGGTTGCCGGCCGGAGCGGTGGCGGGAGCGACGTTGTTGGCGGGTGCGTTCATGGGTGCTGCTTCTCTGGTGATTCTTGTATGCGGGCGTGCTTGCGCGGACGTACTGATGCGGACGTGCTGATGCGAGCGTGCTTATGCGGGCGTGCGGCTGTCGTTCCTGGCGATGTCGGCGGTCGGCGCCGACGCGGCGGCCGCGGGCAGCGGCACGGCCGTCGAGTTCGCCGTCGCGGGGGCGTTCCAGCCACCGCCGAGGGCCTTCATCAGCTGGGCCTGGACGTCCAGCGCGCGGTAGCGCAGGTCGACGTCCTGGCGGCGCTCGGAGAGCACCTGCGTCTCGGCGTTCAGCACGATCAGCTCGTTGCCGAGGCCTTGCGAGTAGCGTTGCTGCGAGTACTGGTACCCGCTCTCGGCGGCCGTCAGCGCCTGCGACTGCTGCGCCTGCTGGCGCTGGATCGACGCCGCGGACGTGGCGGCATCGGCGGCCTCGCGCACGGCATCGATGACCAGCTGGTTGTAGCCGTCGATCGCGGCGTCGCGGTCGGCGTTCTTGCCCTTCAGCTGGGCGCGCAGCGTGCCGCCCTCGAAGATCGGCAGGTGCAGCGCGGGGCCGACCTGCCAGGTGCGGCTGTCCCACTTCGCGAACTGGTTGAGCTCGATCGAGTTCAGACCGAACGCGGCGGAGAAGTTGATGTCGGGATAGAACGCCGCGCGCTGCGACTTCACCGACTGCTCCGACGCCTCGACCCGCGCCAGCGCCGCGGCGATGTCCGGGCGGCGCGCGAGCAGGTCGGCGCCGAGCACCGGCGGCTGCGTCGACGCGTGCAGTTGCGCGAGCGTCGGCGCGAGCGCGGCGAGCGCGTTCATCGGCTGCGCCGTGAGCGCGGCCAGCATGTGGCGCGTGAGGTCGATCTGCTCGTCGAGCGACTCGATCTGGGCGCGCGTGTCCGGGATCGCGCCTTCGCCCTGGCGCTGTTCGACGATGGTGTCGAGGCCGGCCTTCACGCGCTGCAGGATCAGCGACAGCATCTGCGTGCGCTGGTCGAGCGTGCGTTGCGCCACCTCGCGCTGGCTCTCGAGCCGCGCGAGCTGGAAATAGGTGCGCACGACCTGCGTCGCGAGTTGCTGCGCGGCAACGTCGGCGTCGGCGCGCTGGGCGCGTGCGCTGCCGATCGCGGAGGCGATGTCGGCCTTCATGCGGCCGAAGACGTCGGCGTCCCACGTGAGGCCGAACTGCGCGTCGCTGTTGGTGAAGATGTGGCCCCCGTACGGCGGCGGGAACAGGCCGTTCTTGCTCAGGAGCTGGCGGTTGAGCGACGCGTCGAACGCGACCTGCGGCGCCGTGCCGCCGCGCGTGGCGTCGACGATCGCCTCGGCATGGCGCACGCGATCCTGGGCCGCCGCGAGGTTGGGCGAGCCGGCGAGCGCCTGCGCGACGAGCGCGTCGAGCTGGCTGTCGCCGAACTGGTGCCACCACTGTGCGTCGACCGGGGTGGTCTGCACCGTCGACGCGAGGCCGACGGCGTCCGCGCCGTGCAGCTTGGCGGCCGGCGTCTGGTCGCCCATCGACGCGCAGCCGGCCAGCATCAGCACGGCGGCGGAGGCGACGGCGAGCGCGAAGGTGCCGGCCGACAGCACGCGCGGCATGTCGATCTCGACACCGCGGCGCTGGCGCGTGCGGGCGGGGCGCGACGACGGCGTGGACGTCTCGCCGGTCTTGGGAGCGCTCTCGGCGCGGCGTGGGCAATCTTGTTGTTGGTGTGCGCAGGGCATGTTCTTGGTCTTTCAGTCGGAGGCGGTGGCATTGCCGACGGAGCGCAGCGCGTCCCCGTTGGCGCGCATGCGCTGGAGCATGCCCAGCAGGCTGCGCCACTCGGCCTCGGTAAAGCCGGCCAGGTGCAGGTTCAGCACCTCGGCCAGCACGGCGGGAACGACCGCGGCGACTTCGCGCCCGGCATCGGTCAGTTCCAGGTTCACCACCCGCCGGTCCTCGCTCGAGCGAACGCGCGCGACCAGACCCTTGGCCTCCAGCCGGTCGAGCGCGCGCGTCATCGCGCCCGGGTCGCTCTGGAGCGTGCGCGCGAGTTCGGCGACGGTGCCGCACTCGCCGTGCGCGAGCTTGTAGAGCGGCACCCATTGGGCGTGCGTCAGGTCGTGTTCGACCAGCCGGCGGTCGACCTGATGGGTGATGGATCCGATCACGCCCTTCATCAGCGCACCCACGCTCGCTTCCTGCGTGTAGGTGTCGGGCTTGTAGAAGTCGGCGCTCTTCGGGGAGTCGGCGGGTTGTGACATAGGGCGTTAATATAATTGCTTAGGCAGTCAATGCCCGAACAATCATTGAATAGGCTTTTATTGCGTGGGGGTATACCCTTTGTAAGGCTCCGTGAACGTCACGCGGATTGCGTAGACTGCAGCGCCATGAGCTCCCCATCCGCACGCGCGAAGGCGGCCACCCCGCGCTCGCTCTCTGGCCTGATCCCGTTCCTGCGCCCGTACCGCGGCCGCATCGCCGCGGCGATCGTCTTCCTGATCGCGGCCGCCATCACGACGCTCGCGTTCCCGGTCGCGCTGCGCTCGCTCATCGACGGCGGGCTCGGGCTGTCGGGCGCCGCGACGCCGCCGGGTTCCGCCGGCCTGGCGGGCGCCGGCTCCGCGGAACTCAACGGCGCGCGCGTGATGGCGCTGCGCGAGCACTTCCTCGCGCTGTTCGGCGTCGGCGTCGCGCTGGGGCTGTTCTCGGCGCTGCGCTTCTATTCGGTGACCTGGCTGGGCGAGCGCGTCACCGCCGACCTGCGCACCGCCGTCTACGCGCATGTCGTGCGCCAGAGCCCGGCCTTCTTCGAGACCAACGCCACCGGCGAGGTGCTGTCGCGCCTGACGACCGACACCACGCTCGTGCAGCAGGTCGTCGGCTCGAGCCTGTCGATGGGGCTGCGCAACGGCGTGATGGGCCTCGGCGCGATGGTGATGCTGGTCATCACGAACCCGACGGTGATGTCCGAGGTGCTGGGCATCCTGCTGCTGGTGGTGGCGCCGTCGATCTACTTCGGCCGCCGCGTGCGCAAGCTCAGCCGGGCAAGCCAGGACCGGATCGCCGACTCGAGCGCGATCGCCGCCGAGGTGCTGAACGCGATTCCCGTCGTGCAGAGCTACACGCAGGAAGTCCGCGAGGCGGCGCGCTTCGGCGTCTCGACCGAGCACGCGTTCGACACCGCCCGCAAGCGCACGCTGGTGCGCTCGATGCTGGTCGCGTTCATCATCAGCGCCACCTTCGGCGCGCTGTTGTGGGGCCTGTACCAGGGCACGCAGGCGGTACTGCACGGCAAGATCTCGGCCGGCCACCTGGGCGAGACCGTCGTCTACGTGATGCTGCTGGTCAGCAGCGTGGCGGTGCTGTCCGAGGTCTACGGCGACCTGCTGCGCGCCGCCGGCGCGACCGAACGCCTGATGGAGCTGCTGGCCGCCGAGTCGCCCGTCGTCGAGCCCGCCGAGCCCGTCGCGCTGCCCCCGGCCCGCTCGGGCTCGTCGCTCGAGCTTCGCCACGTCGACTTCCACTACCCGTCGCGCCCGCTGCATCCGGCGCTGAGCGACTTCTCGCTCGCCGTGAAGCCCGGCGAGACGGTCGCGCTCGTCGGCCCCAGCGGCGCCGGCAAGAGCACCGTGTTCCAGCTGCTGCTGCGCTTCTACGACACCCAGGCCGGCGCCGTGCTGCTCGACGACACCGACGTCCGCGCGGCCTCGCTCGTCGCGCTGCGCTCGCGCATCGGCATCGTGCCGCAGGACAGCACCGTGTTCTCCGCGAACGCGCTCGAGAACATCCGCTATGGCCGGCCCGACGCGACCGACGACGAGGTGATCGCGGCCGCGCGCGCCGCGTTCGCGGACGAGTTCATCCTGCGCCTGCCCGACGGCTACCAGACCTTCCTCGGCGAGCGCGGCGTGCGCCTGTCCGGCGGCCAGCGCCAGCGCATCGCGATCGCGCGCGCGATGCTCAAGAACCCGCCGCTGCTGCTGCTCGACGAGGCGACCAGCGCGCTCGACGCCGAGAGCGAGCGCATGGTGCAGGCGGCGCTGGAGGCCGCGATGGCCGACCGCACCACGCTGGTCATCGCGCACCGTCTCGCCACGGTCCAGAAGGCAGACCGTATCATCGTGATGGAGCAAGGCCGCATCGTCGAAGAGGGAACTCATCTCGAACTGATGCACCGCGACGGCCTGTACGCGAAACTTGCCAGAATGCAGTTCCACGCGCATACCCCCCACCTCATCCATCCGGCGTCCACGCAGCCGGAAGCAGCCTGACACCCCATCGCAATGACGACCCCACCCGACGACGTCGACGCCCTGTTCGACGCTCCGGCGCCGCCGCCATCCCCCGTCTTCCCGACGCCCGCCCCGTCCGCCGGAACCTCCGAAGGACGCAAGGAACAGCGCGTCAAGGTGTCGTGGCCGGCGCGCGTGCAGTTGCCCAACGGCAAGGTGGTCGAGCTCCGCGTGCGCGACCTGTCGGAGAGCGGCGTCGGCCTGCTGACCGACGTCAACATCCCCGCCTGCACGGTGCTCAACTTCGCGATGGGCGTGCCCGGGCTGCACGAGGCGGCCAAGATCACGCCGGTGACCGGCACGATCAAGACGACCTACCTCGTGCTGGCCGGGCGCGACCTGTGCTGCGGCGGGATGTGGGTCTCGCTGCCGGAAGAGTCGCGCGATCTGTTGAACAAGTGGATCCGGCGGCTGCGCAAGTAGCCTGACGCGCTTCGCGTCGCTCCGCAGAAGGTCCGTCTCGGGCGATATCGACGCATCAATCGACGTCGTCGTCGTCGAGCTGCTGTCGAAGCGCCGCGATTCGCACGAGGCTGTCGTCGACGATGTCGTACAGCGCGACGTAGCCCGCGCTTCCAAAAGGAATCACGAGCTCACGCAGGAAAGAATTCTCCTCGATCCTTCGACAGGTGGATGGCGCCCATTCGAGCAGCTTCAAGCCCTGACGGACCGAGGCCAAAGCCCGGCGAGGCAGATCCAGGTCGCCTCCCTCGAGCGCCAACTCGCGCTCCAGGGTGAAGTCGGACAAGCGATCCAGGTCATGCAGCGCGCGCGCGGTGAACTCGATTCGGTAGCTCACCGCTTCATCGCCGCTTCATCGCCGCTTTGCGCCGCTTTGCGCCGCATCGCCTCCTCGAGCTTCTCCTCGAGTTCACGCATGACCTGCTCCGCCGGATAGGTCACACCGGTCCGTCGAGCCTCTTCGAGCGACGCCCTCCCACGCGCGATGAACTCGGCCTGCCGCGTACGCCGCTGCAGCGCGCCGCGCACCGACGATTCGACGAACTCGGAGATCGACTCGCCCTCCTTGAGCGACGCTTCGAGCTCGTCGCGGAAGGCCTGTTCGACGCGGATGGACGGGAGGGTGGCATTCTTCATGGATCCGTCGTATCGCATTTGCGATGCAAGGACATCCCGAAGCGCCACCGGGCCCCCGACACCGCGCCGGTGGGTGGATGAAGAAGGATTCGTCATGGTCGGGACAGTGTCGCGCCACGGCGGAAAACACCCGCGCGCGGACGGCCCGATTTCGCCGCGGTTTGCCGCCGCAGGCAAGACGCGCTCAGCGCAACCCGAGCATCGCCCTCGCCTGCGCCGGCGTGGCCACCGTGCGCCCGGCGCGCTCCGCGCAGGCCGCCAGCGCCTCGATCATCGGCCCGTTGCCGCTCGCCCGCTCGCCGCCGGGCAGGTAGAAGCTGTCCTCGAGCCCGGTGCGCAGCATGCCGCCGAGCTCCGCGGTCTTCTGGTGCACGGGCCAGATCTCCTCGCGCCCGATCAATGTCGACTGCCACACCGCGCCGGGCGCGATCCAGCGCGGCAGCAGTTCGAGCAGATCGGCGTCGCAGGGCATGCCGGACGCGACGCCCATCACGAGGTTGTATTCCGGCGTCCCCATCGACGGCTTGAACATGCCGGACTTCAGGTACATGCCCACCGAGCGCACGATGCCGACGTCGAAGCACTCGAACTCCGGATGCGCGCCGGCCTCTTCCATCGCGTCGAGGAACTGCTGCACCTTCGCGACCGGGTTGTCGAACACCATCGGCGGCCAGGCCCAGCGGCCGTCGGCACGCAGCTTGAGGTAGTTGAGGCTGCCCGCGTTGCAGGCCGCGATCTCGGGCTTCACGCGGCGGATGCACTCGATGGGGCCGCTGATGTCCTTGCCGATCACGCCGGTGGTCAGGTTGATGATCACGCCGGGACAGGCGTCGCGGATCGCGCCGCAGACCTCCTCGGCGACGTCCGGATCCCACGACGGCAGGTGGCCCATGCCCTCTTCCTGGCGGCGCACGTGCACGTGCATGATGGCCGCGCCGGCGTTGAAGGCGTCGCGCGCCTGCGCGGCCATCTGCGCCGCGGTGACGGGCACCGGATGCTGCGCCGGGTCGGTCAGCACGCCGGTCAGCGCGCAGGTCAGGATCGCTTCGTTCATCGTGACGCTTCCAGGGGTTCGTCCATCAGGGGTCGAGGTCGAGCTCGACGAGCACCGCGCCCGCGGCGACGGTGTCGCGCACCGTCGCGTGCACCGCGACGACCGTGCCCGCCGCGGCCGCGTGCAGCCACATCTCCATCTTCATCGCCTCGACGCAGGCGAGCGGCTGCCCGGCCGCGACACGGTCGCCCGGCCGCACCGACACCTGCGCGACCACGCCCGCGACCGGCGCCCGCGCCGCGCGCGCGGCGGCACGCAGGTCGGGCTGCGGGAACGGCGACGGCTCGGCGAACACGTGCACGGCGCCATCGCGCACCACGTGCACGCGGTGCGGTTCGTCCAGCACGAGCTGATGGCGACGCAGGCCGTCGATGTCGATCGCGCGCCAGCCGTCGGCGTCCGCGGCCCCGACACGCACGTGCCGTCGTCGCTCGACGAAGCGCACCTCGACGACCCCGTCGCCTTGCAACGCGACGACGGCCGCGCGCGTCACGCCCGCGCACGCGAGCGACAGGCGGCGCCGGGCGACGCTCGCCGCCATCGGACCGCTCTCGACCGAGGCCGCAGGCGCGTCGCCCGCCAGAGCGCGCACGGCGACGGCCACGGCCCAGTCGTCGCCCGTCGCGACCGGCGCCTGGTTGATCGGGGCTCCCTCGGCGGCCCAGTCGTCGAGGCGCCTCGTCGTGACGGCGCCGGCCACGAAGTCCGGATGGCGGACGAGGTCGCGCAGGTAGCGCCCGTTCGTCTTCGGGCCCAGCAGCGGCGCGTCCTCCAGCGCCGCGGCGAGGCGGCGCAGCGCGTCGGCGCGATCCCGCCCGTGGACGATGACCTTGGCCAGCATCGCGTCGTAGAACGGCGAGACGACGCCGCCTTCCGCGATCCCGTCGTCGATCCGAACCGACGACTGCAGCGCCTGCGGCAGCCCTTGCGTGCCCGCGTCCGCGCGCCCGGCGCGTGACGCGCGCGCGGGGCGCCAGTGCGCGATGCGGCCGGCCTGCGGCGCGAAGCCGTCGTACGGATCCTCCGCGTAGAGCCGCGCCTCGATCGCGTGGCCGTGCCAGCGCAGCTCGTCCTGGCGCAACGGCAGCGGCTCGCCGGCGGCGACGCGCAGCTGCCACTCGACGAGGTCGAGCCCGGTGACGCATTCGGTGACGGGGTGCTCGACCTGCAGCCGCGTGTTCATCTCGAGGAACCAGTGGTTGCGCTGCGCGTCGACGATGAATTCCACCGTGCCCGCGCCGACGTAGCCGACCGCGCGCGCTGCCGCCACCGCGTCGGCGCCCATCGCGGCCCGCAGCGTGGCGTCGACGAACGGCGACGGCGACTCCTCGATCACCTTCTGGCGCCGGCGCTGCGCGCTGCAGTCGCGCTCGCCGAGATGGACGACGTGACCGTGCGCATCGGCGAACACCTGGATCTCGATATGGCGGCCGTCGGTGACGAGCCGCTCGAGCATCAGCGTGCCGTCGCCGAACGCGCTCGCAGCCTCGCGCCGCGCGCCCGCGAGCGCGTCGGCGAGCTCGCCCGCCGCGCGCACAAGCCGCATGCCGCGCCCGCCGCCGCCGGCCACGGCCTTCACGAGCAGCGGGTAGCCGACGCGCTCGGCCTCGGCGGCGAGCGCGGCATCGGACTGGTCGTCGCCGAGATAGCCCGGCACGCAGGGCACGCGCGCCGCGAGCATGCGCCGCTTCGCGCCGGCCTTGTCGCCCATCGCCGTGATGGCGGCGGCCGGCGGGCCGATGAAGACGAGGCCGGCGTCGACGACGGCCTGCGCGAAGTCCGCGCGCTCGGACAGGAAGCCGTAGCCCGGATGAACCGCGTCGGCGCCGGTGCGCGCGGCGGCGTCGAGGATCGCGTCGATGCGAAGGTACGACTCCGCCGCCGTCCGGCCCTCGAGCGCCACGGCCTCGTCGGCGAGCGCGACGTGCGGCGACGCGGCGTCCGGCGCGCTGAAGACCGCGACGGTGCGGTAGCCGAGCGCGCGCGCCGTGCGGATGACGCGGCACGCGATCTCGCCGCGGTTGGCGACGAGGATCTTGTGGAACGGGCGCGCCGTCATCCCGCGGCCCAGCCCGGCGCCCGCTTCTGCAGGAACGCCATCGTGCCTTCGAGCCCTTCCGGGCCGCGCGCCGCGCGCGCGAAGATCCGCGCGGCGTCGTCGACCAGCTCCGCCGCCGGCACGTGCCGCGCCTGCGCCATCAGCTGCTTCGTCGCGGCGATCGCGCCCGGCGCGCCGCGCAGGATCTGCGCCAGCGTCGCGGCGAGCGCGTCGTCGAGGGGCGAGCGCGGCGCGCCGTCGGCGACCGCGTCGTCATGCACCTCGTGCACCAGCCCAATCGCCAGCGCCTGCGCGGCCGTCAACGTGCCGCCGGTCACCGCCAGCCGCCGCGCCTGCGACGGCCCGGCGCGCTCGACGAGGAAGGCCGCGATCTGCGCCGGCACGAGGCCCAGCGAGGTCTCCGGCAGGCGCAGCCGCGCACCCGTGCCGGCGAGCGCGACGTCGACCACGCACGCGAGCCCGAGACCGCCGCCCATCACCGAGCCTTCGAGCACGGCGACCGTCGCGATGCCGGTGCGCGAGAAGGCCGTGCACAAGGCGCCGAAACGCGCGTTGGCCTCGGCGACGGCGTCGTGGTCGCCGGCCAGCTCGCGCTGGCGTGCCGCGGCCATGTCCTTGATGTCCGCGCCCGCGCAGAAGTGGCCGCGGGCGCCGCGCAGCACGATCGCGCGGACGTCCCCGCGGCTCTCCGCGAGCGCGAGCAGCGCGCGCAGCTCCTCGACCATCTGCAGCGACATCGCGTTGCGCAGCGCCGGCCGGTTGAGCGTCGCGTGCAACACCCCGTCGGCCTGCCGCACGGCCAGCGTCTCGAAGGTCATCGGTCGCGTCGTCATGCTCAGTGCGCGCCCTTGGGCAGCGTCCCCTCGAGCTTGCAGATGATGCCCAGCATGATCTCGTCGGCCCCACCGCCGATCGAGATCAGGCGCGAGTCGCGGTAGGCCTGCGAGATCGGGTTGTCGCGCGTGAAGCCCATGCCGCCCCAGAACTGCAGGCAGCTGTCGGCGACCTCGCGGCTCAGGCGCCCGCACTTCAACTTGGCCATCGACGCGAGCTTGGTGACGTCCTTGCCCGAGACGTACAGCTCGCAGGCCTGGTAGGTCAACGCGCGCAGCGCGGCGACCTCGGTGCGAAGCTCGGCGAGGCGGAAGTGCACGACCTGGTTGTCGAGGATGCTCTTGCCGAAGGCCTTGCGGTCGCGGGTGTAGTCGACGGTGAGGTCGATCAGGCGGTCGAGGCTGCGCAGCGACGAGGCCGCGCCCCACAGCCGCTCCTCCTGGAACTGCATCATCTGGAACGCGAAGCCCATGCCTTCCTGGCCGATGAGATGGCGCTGCGGCACGCGCACGCCGTCGAAGAACAGCTGC
>JASLEM010000176.1 GCA_030151165.1 Burkholderiaceae bacterium | reverse complement strand
TGGGCTTGTGCTTGCCGCGCAGTCGGAGTGCCACTTCACTGGCAACACGTCCGAGCACCTTGTCGGTGGCGTCGATCACAAACCACTCGTGCACCACTTCGGCCGGCTTGGCGCTGAAGGTCTTCATGAGTGTTCTCTTTTTGGAGAGGTAACGCGGCTGTACGATGGCTCCGGGCCGTTCGATGGATCCTCGGCGCTGCTCATGAATGGCAACCTCTCGGAACTGTGCGAACCCGGCATCTTCTGCGACCCTGCCGACGCTCCGGAGACCGGAACAGGCAAGACGCCATCACCCCGCCGCAAAACGGGAAGCCCACGAGTATCGCACAAAATCCCGGCAAGCACCATCCATCGCGGCGGCCACGCGCGGGTCGATCCCCGGAAATGGCATGCTGCAATGCACCATGCCCGCCGACACGCCTCGTCCATTCCGTGTACAGTCTCCTGGGTAAATACCGAGGGACCGCGTCATGATCCCTCACGGCGACACCCCGGCCGCAGTTCCGGCCACCCCGCACACCAGCACGAGCGCAGCCATGGACAAATCGACCGCCACCCGGTTCGACCCGTCGTCCCCGGACACCCTGCCGGCGCCGGCCCAGCGCCCGCGCGCGTTCGGCTGGGTGCCGATCCGCTCGCTGTCGGAGCGCCACCGCCCGCGCATCCTGGCGCACCTGCTGGCGCTGGACATGAACGACCGCTACCTGCGCTTCGGCTACGCCGCCGCCGACGACCAGATTCGCCGCTACGTCGAGCGCATCGCCTTCGAGCGCGACGAGATCTTCGGCGTCTTCAACCGCCGCCTCGACCTGATCGCGCTGGCGCACCTCGCCTACGAGCCGTCGGTCGAGTCGAACCCCGAGCGTCCGAGCGCGGCCGAATTCGGCGTCTCGGTCGCCGTGCGCGGTCGCGGGCGCGGCCTCGGCGCGCGCCTGTTCGACCACGCGGTGCTGCGCGCGCGCAACCGCCGCGTCGACACCATCGTGATCCACGCGTTGGCCGAGAACGCGGCGATGCTCAAGATCGTCCGCAACGCGGGCGCGGTCGTCGAGCATTCCGGCGGCGACTCCGAGGCAACGCTGAAGCTGCCGCCCGAGAACTTCGGCTCCCTCGTGGCCGGCATGGTCGAGCAGCAGATCGGCGAGCTCGACTACCAGTTCAAGCAGGGCGCGCGGCACATGGACACCCTGCTGGACATCGGCGCCTCCGCGCTGCGCCCCGGCGACAAGAACCACTGAACGGCGGCCCGCGGCGCATGCCGCGTACCATGCGCCGATGACCGACATCGCCGATCGCGCGCCCTACGCGCGGCTCACGCCGCACCAGATGCTGGACGCCCTCGCCGCGTCCGGGTTCCCGATCACCGGCGGCCTGCTGCAGCTCAACTCGTACGAGAACCGCGTGGTGCAGGCCGCGCTGGAGGGCGGCGAGGCCGTCGTCGCCAAGTTCTACCGGCCGAAGCGCTGGAACGACGCGCAGATCCTCGAGGAACACGCGTTCGCGCGCGAGCTCGAGGCCGACGACCTGCCGATCGCCGCGCCGCTGGTGCTCGCGTCGCCGCATGCGAATCCCGCGCTGGGCCTGGTCGGCGACCCGCCGACGCTGGGCCACTGGCAGCCCGAGGTCGACCCGGACGACGACGACCGCACGCCGTCACCCGTCTATCGCTTCGGCGTCGCGCCGCGTCGCGCGGGCCGGGCGCCGGAGCTCGAGAACCCGCACACGCTCGCGTGGCTGGGCCGCCTGCTCGGCCGGCTGCACACCGTCGGCGCGCGCCGGCCCTTCGAACATCGCCGCGCGCTCGACTGCGATACCTACGGCACGCAGGCGATCGCCCGCGTCGAACGCAGCGAGCTGCTGACGCGCGCGCAATCGGCGACATGGCTCGGCGTCGCGCGGCAGTCGGTCGACGCCGCGCGCGCCGCCTTCGACGCCGCCGGCCCGCTGCGCCAGCTGCGCCTGCACGGCGACTGCCACCCCGGCAACATCCTCTGGCGCGAGGAAGGCGACTTCGCCGGGCCGCTGTTCGTCGACCTCGACGACGCCTGCATGGGCCCGGCGGTGCAGGACCTGTGGATGCTGCTGTCCGGCGACCGCGACGCGATGCAGGCCCAGCTCTTTCACGTGCTGAACGGCTACCGCGCCTTCATGGACTTCAACGCCGCCGAGCTGGGCCTGATCGAGCCGCTGCGCGCGTTGCGCATGATCCATCACAGCGCCTGGATCGCCGACCGCTGGGACGACCCGGCCTTCCCCGCCGCGTTCCCGTGGTTCGGCACGCCCGCGTACTGGGACCAGCAGACGACGCAGTTGCGCGAGCAGCTCGAGCACATGGCGCTGCCGCCGCTGCAAGGCTGACGAGGGCGTCGTGCTGGCGTCGTGGCGGCGTCAGAGCGGCGTCAACGCCGGCAGGGCCGGCGCGCCCGCGCGCCCGCCGCGCAGCGCCAGCAGCTGCGCCCCGGACGGCTGGCTCGCCACCCAGTCGGCGCTGAGCACGATGCGGCCGTAGCGGAAGTGCAGCCAGCCGTGATCCTCCCAGTCGCGCAGGATCTGGCTGATGCGCTGGCGCGAGACGCCCAGCAGCTGCGCGAGCTGCTCCTGCGGCAGGCGCAGGTTGATGGCGACGTCGTCGCCATCGCCGTCGCGCTGGCCGTGGCCGTTGGCGAGATGGAGCAGGTGGCGCGCGAGGCGCTCGTCGAGCGGGAACGCCGTCCAGGCCTCGAGCGCGAAGTACATCAGGCGCGTGCGCTGGCAGTACAGCGCGATGAAGTGGCGATACAGCACCGGGTATCGCTCCAGCAGGCCCTCGAACTGCGCCGTCGACAGCGACAGCACCGCCGCCTCGCCGTGCGCCACCGCGTCGTGCGGGCGCGGCAGACCGTCGAAGAGCGAGGTGTCGCCGAACCACGTGCCGGGCTCGAGGAACGACAGCAGGCCCTGGCGGCCGTCGGGCGCGCTCGCGCCGAGCCGGATCGCGCCCTCGAGCACGCCGAACCAGGCGTCGGCGCCGCGATCCTTCGCGTACAGCAGCTCGCCGTCGTGCAGGTGGCGCACGACGGCCCGGTCCAGCACCTCGTCGCGCGCGGCCGCCGGCAAGCCGCCGAACCAGGGGCTGTCCAGCATGGTCTGCCGATGCGCGGTGCTGAGTCGGGCCATAGGGTCTTCCCTTCGTCGAAGTGCAAATCGGCGACAGACGTCGCGGCGGATCCGTCGTTAGCATCGACGCACTGAAGGACCCGAAAGGACGCGATATTCGGCGCGTCCGGCCCCGCTGCCTATCCGCAGTGCTACGCATGTCGCGATTGCCCTCCGCCCGCGCCGACCCGGCGCGCGGGCCCGGCGTCCGGCCCGATCAGTGCCCCATTCGCCACAGAGCGAACCAGGAGGAACGACCCGGAACGCAGCGCCAGACGCGCTCGCCCCGGGGCACCGCCGCGAGCTGTCCCGCAGCTCGTCATGCACTCGACAACATCGGAGACAAACCGTGCTGAAAATGAAGCTTCTTCTGAAGTGGCTGGTCGTGGCCGCCACCCTGCTGTGCCTGCTTCCCGCGCCGTCGTGGGCCTCGGGCTACGCGCAGACAAAATATCCGATCGTGCTCGTCCACGGGCTGTTCGGCTTCGACAACATCGGGCCGCTCGAGTATTTCTACGGCATTCCCGAGGACTTGCGCGCGAACGGCGCACAGGTCTACGTCGCGCAGGTCGCGGCGGCCAACAGCACCGAGGTGCGAGGCGAGCAATTGCTCGCTTACGTGAAGCAGGTGCTGGCCGTGACGGGCGCCGCCAAGGTCAACCTGATCGGCCACAGCCACGGCGGCCCGACGGTGCGCTACGTCGCCTCGGTCGCGCCCAACCTCGTCGCGTCGGTCACCAGCGTGGCCGGCCCGAACCAGGGCGCCGCGCTCGCCGACGCGCTGAACGGCACGCTGCCCGCGGGCTCGGTGTCGCGCAGCGTCGTGGCGACGGTCGTCAACGGCTTCGCGTCCTTCATCGGCCTGATCTCGGGCAACAACGCGTCGCAGAACTCGTCGGCCGCGTTGAACTCGCTGAGCACCGCGGGCATGGCGCGGTTCAACGCCGCACATCCGGAAGGCCTGCCGACGAGCTCCTGCGGCCAGGGCCCGGCGGTCGCGAGCAACGGCGTGCACTACTGGTCGTGGAGCGGCGCGCAGCCGTACACCAACGCGCTCGACCCGCTCGACCCGGCGCTTGCGATCACCGCGCTCGTCTACAACGGCCAGAAGAACGACGGCCTCGTCGGCTCGTGCAGCAGCCACCTCGGCACGGTGATCCGCGACGACTACGGCATGAACCACCTCGACGAGGTGAACCAGACCGCCGGCATCGTCAACTGGTTCGAGACCGACCCGAAGACGCTGTTCCGCAACCAGGCCAACCGGCTGAAGAACGCGGGGCTCTGAGATGCGCACCCGCCGCGATGCCAGGCCCTGGCTGGCGGGCGGGGCGGTGCTCGGCGCGGCGGTGATCGCCGTCGGCTTGCGCCTGGCGACGCCGTCCGTGTCGCCGGCGCCGCCGGACGCCCGACCGACCGCGACCGCCACGGCGGGCGCGCCGCCGATGGCGGTGTCGTCGCTCGCCGGCACCACGCCCGACGGCGGCGCGAGCGCGAGCGCGGACGACCAGCTGATCCTCGACCCCGCGCTGATCCGCCTGTTCGACTACTACCTGTCGACGGTCGGCGAACGCCCGATCGCCGACATCCGCGCGCAGGTCGAGCGCGACCTCGACACGCGCCTGAAGCCGCACGCCGCGCGCCAGGCGAAGGACGTCCTCGCGCGCTACTTCGATTTCAAGCAGGCGCTGCGCGATCTCAAGCCGCGCAAGGTGGCGTCGGCGCGGAGCGTCGACACGCTGCGCGCCGCGCTGCGGTCGATGCAGGCACTCCGCGCCACGTATTTCGACCCGGGCGAGGTGCAAGCGCTGTTCGCACACGCGGACGACGACGCGAACGCCGCGTTGCAGCGCATGGCCATCGAGCAGGATCCCGCGCTCGACGAGGCGCAGCGCCAGGCCCGCCTCGCCGCGCTCGACGCCGCGCTGCCCGCCGACGTCCGCGCCGCGCGCGAGGCGCCGCTCGCGATCGGCCGGCTGCAGGACGCCGCGCAGCGGATCCGCGCGCAGGGCGGCAGCGAGGACGACGTCTACCGCATGCGCGCGGCCGCGACCTCGCCCGAGGCCGCGAACCGCCTCGCCGACCTCGACCGCGACGAGGCCGCCTGGCAGGCGCGCATCGCCACCTACCGCGAGCAGCGCGGCTCGGTGCTCGCGCAACCCGGCAGCGACGCCGATCGCCAGGCCGCGATGAGCGACCTGCGCAACCGGCTGTTCACGCCCGACGAGCAGCGGCGGCTGGCGGCTTACGAAGGATGAGGCGTGACGTCCGTGCGACGTCGGCGCGCCCGTGGATGCGGGACGGGCTCGCGCAAACAGTCAAGACTCTTTGCAATTTGACCTGGCTTCAGGTCAGTTGCCGCACTCGAAGCGCGCAAGCCGCAGCCTCGCCTTTTCGGCATCCAGTCTTAGCTTCAGGGCCCGTGACGCAAAAGAGTTGATGCCGTAGAGGCGGTCGCCGGCCTGCGATGAATAGCAGTACCCGTCGCCGTCCGCGCTCGGCAGGTAGACGGCGAAGATGGGCGCGTCGGCGCCGTCTCGATTGGACGCCACGATGATCTCCTGCACGATGGCCGGGCCATCTCCGTTCACATCCACGAAGGCACTACGGCCCATGCGCAAGCAGTTCTGGGCGGCAGGCGGGCCCTCTATCAGCCGGGCGGCAGCCAGGGCGCCGTCGATGACGGCAGCGCTGCAGTAACGGTTGCTGGCGGAGGCGAAGCTCACGACGGCGGACACCAGCAGTTCCCGGTGATTCGCATGATCGAACCAACCGACATTTTCGAGCTTGATCGACTCGACATTCATGCCCTGGAAAAGGTCGTTTTGACTAACGGCCGACTTGAGCGATGTCGTCACCCGGGCGGTCTCGCCAGCCGTCAGCGCAGATTCGAACTTTCGCGCCATGGCGGCGTGAGGACACGCCAGAGCGATCGTTGCAACCGTCCATCCTGTCGCGAGCAGTCGTCGCGCGCGGAACACTTCAGGGCCTTTGGGGTGTGAAATCGACATAGATGTGATACGTGGTTCGGCCGTGCGCCACATCGAAGGCACTGTTGGCCGAAGAGTCGGCGTCGTCGCCGATGTAGCGTTGGACATAGGGGGCGAACGACTGGCGTTCGGCGTAGCCATAGCCTCCGCCGTTGACCAGAACCGATACTCTTCCGACCGTTTCATCGGTCACGCCCCGATCCGAAACGCGATCGATGTTCAGTCGGTTCTGGCCCGTATTCTTGGAAATCCAATAGAACGCACCGGAGTCGCAAGCGTTGAAGGCATCGGTCGCCACGATTTCGGGATCGTAGCGCGGCGCCCATGGTCGCGCAGAGGCGACGACGCGGCCGGTGTGATCGCGCGGGTCAGCGAAGTAGTGTGTGCTGGTCGCCGTGATGCGCGAATCCAGATAGCGGCTGCCGGTCGAGTCGGCGAATGCACGGAATTTTCCATAATCAGCATAGTTGCCAGCCCATGTCAGCTGCATCATGCCGCGGCCGTAGAACACCGTGTAGTACTGCTTCGCCGGCGCAGCCCAGTATGCCGAGCCATCGCGATGGTGATCCTGATGGCCCTCGCCGAATTCCTTCATCGTTTCCCACATCGCGGTTTCGATGTATGTCTGCGCGAGAAGGTGCGTCCGCCGAACCGTCGAAACGAACCCGTATTTGCGCATCGCCTTGTTGAGGCTGACGGCATAAGGCCGGAATCGACTCTGGGCCATCGCCCAACTCGTGACATTGCCGCGCCCGGTCGCCGGACCGACGCGCCGCGGCATCAACTGCGTCAGTTCGTTCAGGCTGATCCAGCTGCATCGCCGGAAATGACGGATGAACTCGCGCGGATCGAAGCACCATTGCGCCGCGAAAAGCTCGGGCAAGGGGAAGCACAGTGCCTGCGCGTGGGCCTTGAACTTGGCGAAGCTTGTCGCGTCCATCGGTGATGGATTGTCCGGGCTCGCAGTCTGCAGCCAGCTCCACCTGCCATCGACGGTGGCGGCCTCCCATTCACTCGGGAACTTGGCGACGAGCTTGCGCAAACGCGCCTTCACCGTATCCGAACCCAGCAATGCAACGGCGTGATCTCGCGATGGCGTCTGTGCCGCTGGCCCCGTTCCGTAGACGGCGGCGGACACGATGGCGGAGTTGCAGCGACTGTCGCCGTCGATGTCGTCATCCGCCATCCGCCACCCTGCCCAGCCCGGGAAGTCCGCGTCGGTGAAGCGGTGGATCGTCGTCCCGTTCAGGTTGATCCATCCGCGTCCGCCCTCGTGCGCGATCTCGCGCCAATGAGGCACGTCCCCAGGCGCCAGTGCGTCCGGGCCGACGACGCGGCCGAAGCGCAGCAATTCATATATTGCCGCGGGAATCGGGCGTCCGGTCGCGGGATAGGACTCGCTGATCTTCCTGGCCGTCTCGAACAGCTCGTATTCGTAGTTCGCTTCGACCACTGCGGCGCCGATCTGTGTCCCGTCCAGGCGATAGCTTGTGATCGTGACATCCCCCTGATGGTCTGCGGCGCCCATGCCATTGGCGTAGCGCAACCCGACCACCATCGGCTCGCGGGTCGTTCCCGAGGCTTGCAACGGTGTCGAGCTCGCGGGCGCGCCGCGATGGGGGGATGGCACGCTGGCCATCGCGGCGACCGAATTCGGCAGCGGCTTCGAAGGGTAGATGGCCTGCCCCGCAGGTACCAGCAGATAGCTTTCGCCGAAAAGCACGTCGGAGCGGCCATCGCTCGCCGTACCCAGGTCTCCACTTCCGCGCCCGACCAGACGCTGCAGGTTGGCGTCGTCGCAGCAAATCTCGAAATGGAATTGGTTTGGTGCGCCGTAGATGTGGCCGGCCTGCCCGATTTCAGCCTTGCGGTAGACAGCATGGCCCAGGGCGGCGGCAATGGCGGGACGAACGCTGTGCAGGTGCTGATAGACCGAATAGAAGCGCACAGCGACAGCGTTGCCGTGGGCATCCACGCCGATTTCAGTGTCGTGCCGGATGACGACCGTGCCATTGCTCGTATAGCCGCCGCCGTAGTTGAGCGGATCATCCGGCGACGCAGCGTCCGTGCGCTGCCGGACATAGACGACGGTGCCATCAGCAATGGCCCGCACGTTCTGCACGCCGCCTCCGGCGCCGGTGGCCATCGCCGTGAGATGCACGCCCCCATGCCATTCGAAGTTCGTCCCGACGGGAAAACTTCCGTCACCCGATGCGGCAGCAGGCATGGCGGCTTCCAGCCAGGCGTCTTCTGACAACGTGCCGCGATCCGGCAAGAAAGGTGGACTGAGGAGCATGAATCCTTTCGACGTAGAGGACGCAGTCCCCGGTCAGCGTGAGAGGCGGCGTTGCGTTTCCAGAAGGAGCGTGGTTTTGGGCATGAGCGGGAAATCCTGATCGATCTGCACGGCCCCGACGAAACTCTTCGTCGCCGCATGCACCGTGATCGTCCCCGGACACTCGAACGTCACGTTGCCGCCCTCGATCACGAGGCTCGCGCCGCCCGAGGTCGCCAGCGTGATCTTCTTGGCCGACGCCCAGTCGACACCCGCGCTCTGGCTCTGGATCGTGACGTCCTTGAGCGCCGCAACCTGCAGCGTCGACGCCTGCGACTGCACGTCGATGTCGCCTGCGCCCGCGATCAGCGTGACGCCCGTGCCGGCCGCACCGGTGCCGGCCTTGATCGCGCCGCCGAGCAGGCCGATGGCCTGGCCCGTGTGCAGGCGCGAGGCGCCGCCGACGGCGATGTCCATGTCCTGGCCGCTGCCCAGCTGCACGTTCTCCGAGCTGACGAGCGCGATGTCCTGGCCCGCGACCATCGCCAGGCCCGCGCGCGCGCTGATGTTGACGACGGCGTCGGTGCCATGCGGCACGGTGCCCCG
>JASLEM010000151.1 GCA_030151165.1 Burkholderiaceae bacterium | reverse complement strand
CTCGTCGACGGTCTCGTAGCCGAAGTGGGTCTGGGTCATGTCGGAGTCTCTGGTGATCGGGTGAACGGGCGACGGCGCGCGCGGGGTCGCACGTTCAGTGCGGATGCGAGTGGCACGAGCCGCCGCCGGCGGGGGTCATCTCGGCGTCGCGGTCGAGGCCGGCCGCGGCGAGGCGCCCGAGGTATTGTGTGAACAGCGCGTCCTGCTCGCTGCCGAGCCGGTACAGGTAGTCCCACGTGAACAGGCCGGAGTCGTGGCCGTCGGAGAACGTCGGCTTGACGGCGTAGTGGCCGACGGGGTCGATGTCGGTCACCACGACGTCGCGCTTGCCCGTCTGCAGCGTCTCCTGCCCCGGGCCGTGCCCCTGCACCTTGGCCGACGGCGAATAGACGCGCATCAGCTCGAACGGGATGCGGAAGATCTTGCCGTCGTCGAACTCGATCTCGAGCGCGCGGGACTGCTGGTGCACGGTGATGGCAACGGGGAAGTGAGCGGGGGCCGACATGGCGCCAGTTTACCGTTCGACGCCCGGGGCGCCGAGGCCCGGGGATTCGGGCCGGCGTTGCGCGCTCGACACGTTCGCGCGGGATCCCCCGAAAGAGCAGGCGTCTGGAACGTAACTAACTGTGAGAATCCAGCGCACAGGGATTTCAGACTACAAAGCCATGCATCGTTCGTTCTCGCACGCCGCGCCGCTGGCGCTGCTCGTGCTCGCCGCGCTGCCCGTCCGCGCGCTGGCCTTCGGTTCCATCCACGCCTGTCCAGGCACCCGGCCGATCCTCTACACCGAGGGCGACTGCCCCACCGTGAAGCCGGCCACGGCCACGACGGCCGCGCCCGAGCGCAGCGTCGGCATCGGCGCGGGCGCGCCCGACGCGCCGCTCGAGATCGTCGAGACCGGCGTGCCCGTCATCACGCAGATGGAGGGCCGCTTCACCTGGCTCGACGACCGCACGCTCGCGATCACGACCTTCGCCGACGCGCAGGCCAAGGCACCGTGGATGGTGCGCAAGATCGTCACGTTCGACGCGCAGTCGCGCGCCGTCGCGCCGCTGGTGCCGCGCGGCTTCATCGATTGCGGCAACGCGAGCTACCACCTGCTGGGTGTCGAGATCGGCGACCTCGAGTCGCGCTTCGCGATCGCCTCGAAGGCGGCGCCCGCGGTGCAGCAGTTCGAGCTGTGGGATCCGGACGCGCGCACGCTGTCGCCCGCGCCGGCGCAGTTCAAGGCCGAGTGGCATCCCGCCGCCTGCCTGCGGCCCACGCCCGAAGACCTGCCGCAGCACGACCTCCTCGGCAGCCACAAGCCCGTGCGCTACCTGCTGCCCGAGCACGGCACGCTCGCGTGGGGCAGCCTCGACGCGAACGGCCACCCGGAAGGCCCGTCGCTCTTCACGCCGAAGAAGAAGGTCGTGCTCGCGCTGAGCGTCAACGACATCTCGCACGACGTCCGCTGGCTCCCGTGGCGCCACGCGTACCAGCTCGCGCCCGGCGTGCACGACCGCCAACTCGACCCGCCGCGCGACGTGCCGCTCATCACGATGGACGTCGACGGCCGCCTCGCGCGCCACGCGATCCCCGCGGGCCTCACGCAGCAGCTCGACGCCGCCGGCGCGCCCGGCCACGCGGAGATGATCGCGACCGGGGCCGGCGACCTCGTCGTGCAACCGGGCGCGGCCGCGAACGGCGGCGGCTTCTACCTCGTGCAGGGCGACCACAGCCGGCGCGTGTGGTGCACCGCCGCCGCCGCCCCGGGCCAGGCCGGCGGCGCGGACGCCTGCGCGCTGTCGCAGGCGGTCGCGGTGTCGCCGGACGGTTGCCACATCGCGTTCGACGCGAAGCCGGCGGCTGCGATCGCGAACGGCTTTCCCGGCGCGCCGACGGTCAAGGTGATGACGCTGTGCACGGCGGCGGACAAGCCCGCGAAAGTGGCGGGCAGCCGCAAGGCGCGTTGATTCAGCGCGCTGCGCCGGGCCGCGCGAGCTCGTAGCGCGTCTCGTGCTCGCCGTACGGCCCGGCCTCGCGCCAGCCGTGCTTCTCGTAGAACCGGCGCGCGCGGGTCTCGTTGCCGGTGCCGAGCCACAACCGCTCGAGGCCTTGCGCGAACAGCCACTCGACCATCACGTCGTGCAGCCGCGCGCCGTGGCCACGGCCTTGCGCGGCGGGGTCGACGAACAGCGCCCAGATGTTGCCGTCGGACGCGTTGCCGATCGCGAAGGCGACGATGCCGTCGTCCGACGGGTCGTTGACCACGCGGTCGCTATCCACGACGACCCAGCCGCGGCCGGTGCGCTCGATCTGGTCGAACAGCTCGTCGTCGCCGATGCGGCCCGGCGTCAGCGTGTTCTCGCGCACGGCATAGCGCACGCGCCAGAGGCCGGCGCCGTCGGCGCGGGTGGCTTGTCGAAGCTCGAAAGTCATGACGCTCCTTCGTCCTGTCTCGCTGTCGAGGCCCGGGCGGCCGGGTCAGGCCGCCGGCGCGAGCGCCGCGACCGCGCGGGCGACACGCGCATCGAGCTCGGCCACCCCGACGCGCAGCCGCGCCACCGCCGGCGGGTCGACCTCGCGCGCGGCCGCGGCCCACACGGGCGCGGGGAAGTGGCTGTCCCAGTCGAAGCGCGCGATCACGTGCCAGTGCAGGTGCGCCACGACATTGCCGAGGCTCGCGAGGTTGATCTTGGTCGGCGCCAGCGCGTCGCGCAGCGCGCGCTCGACCGCGGTGACCGCACCCATCAGCGCGGCCTGGTCGACCAGCGAGAGCTCGCTCCACTCGGCGACGTGCGCGCGCCAGACGACGCGGTAGAACGCCGGAAACGCGGCATCCGCGGCGCGGATCACGCGCCAGTGCGCGGACTGGAAGACGAGCGTGCCACCGGCCTCGCGGCACAGTTCGCAGGTGGGGCGGAACGACGGGGCGTCGGCGGGCAGGAAGGTCGGCATGGCGTGGTGAAGAAGAGGCCGGCGGATGACGGCGCGCGTCTCGCGCGCGGCGTGGCCGCTGCGTGCGAAACGCGGGCCGGCCCGGGTAGCGAGCGCGGCGCGCGATGCGGTATTGTGTGCCACCCGACGCGGCCCGGGATGCCCCGATCCGCGCGAACGCCCCGCTTCAACGCCCCGCCCCGAGACCCACCGATGACGCTGCACCGTCGCTCCCTGCTCGCCCTCGCCGCCGGCACGCTGGCCCCGGCGGGCGCGCTGCTCACCGCCCCCGCGCGCGCCGCCGACGCCTACCCGAGCCACGCGCTGCGCTGGATCGTCGCCTACCCCGCCGGCGGCGGCTCCGACTTCCTCGCGCGCGAACTCGCGCCGCAGATGGGCAAGCAGCTGGGCCAGAGCATCGTCGTCGACAACCGTCCCGGCGCCGCCGGCATCCTGGGCACCGACATCGCGGCGCGCGCGCCCGGCGACGGCTACACGATCCTCACCGGCGACAACGGCGCGATGGTGTTCCACACCGCGCTGTACAAGTCGCTGCCGTACAACCCGGCCGACTTCGTGCCGCTCGGTTTCATGGCGAGCTTCCCGCTGATCGTGGTCGTCAACCCGAACGCCGGCTTCAAGGACGCGCGCCAGTTCCTCGACGAGGTCAAGCGCAACCCGGCCAAGTACAGCTACGCCTCGCCCGGCCCGGGCAGCCCGCACCACCTCGCGATGGAGCTGCTGAAGGAGCGCACGGGCAGCTTCATCGTCCACGTGCCCTACCGCGGCACCGCGCCCGCGATGAACGACGTCATCAGCGGGCACGTGCCGATCATGGTGGTCGACACCGCCGCCGGCCTCGCGCAGATCCGCGGCGGCAAGGTCAAGGCGCTGGCGGTGATGTCGAAGCACCGCATCGCCGCCCTGCCCGACGTGCCGACGCTCTCCGAGGTCGGCGCCGACCGCAACCTCAAGGACTTCGAGGCCAACGCGTGGCAAGGCCTGTTCGCGCCGAAGGGCACGCCGCCCGAGATCGCGAACCGCCTCACCGAGGAGATGCGCAAGGCCATCCTCGCGCCCGACGTGAAGAAGCGCCTGGAGGACTTCGGCCTCGAGGTCGCGCCCACCGACGGCCCGCAGCTCGCCGCGTTCATCGCGAAGGAGACGGTGTTCTGGCACAAGCTGATCAAGGATCGGCACCTGTCGCTGGATACCTGACCCGGCATGGCCGACATGGGCTCCCCCACCGTCACCTCCGCATCGGTCGACGCCGTCCGCGCCGAATTCGCCGCATACGTCCGCACGTATCGCGACCTCGTCGCCGCCGCGTCGAAGGCCTCGGGCGCGAGCCTCGTGCGCGTCGACGGCGCGTTCGCGGCGTTCGAGCCGGGCTACTTCAACAACCTGCTGGTCGCGCTGGCCGCGCGCTTCGCCGCCGTGCCCGCGGCGCCCGGCGCGATCGCCGAGGTGCGCGCGGTGTGCGACGCGCTGGTCGCGCACGGCGGCCGCATGGCGACGGACGCCGGCGCGGTGCTGCGCCTGGACGCCGGCGACCGCGTCGCGCTCAACGCCGACGACTTCGAGGAGATCGCCGCGGCGTTCCTCGATGCCGTCACGCAGGACGCCGGTTAGACAAGCCCCGCCGACGCACCTCGGGACCGCGGCGATCCCGTTCGCCGCTGCGTCGGCCGACTTCAAACCCTCGGCAGCGCGCCAGATTTCCCCGACGCCGCGCTTCCAAGCCCCGTCGCCCGCCGATTTTTCCGCGCTGCCGCACTCGATGGGTGCGGCCGTGCTGAAATTTTCAGCAGCGGCGGCGACCGGAGCTCCGGCGGCCTCGCAAATTCGGACGGCGACGGGGCTCGGAAGTCCGGCGCCGGGGAAAACTCGTGCGTCGCCGGCGCAGATATCCGCGACGACGAGGTTCCGAAGTGCAAGCCCGGGACTCTCGACCCCGAGGCCGGCGTTCGAAGGTGCGCCGTCGGCGCCGGACTCCGCGCCGACGGACATCCGCAGTCGCCAGACGCGCATCGACACGTCGGCGCGCGCGATCCGGGATGCTCAGGCCGGCTGGCCGAGCCGCCGCAAGGCCTCCATCGGCACGTGTGCATCGAGCACCGTGCCGGCGCCGGGCGTGGCGCGCACCTCGAACTGGCCGCCGATCGAGGCGAGGCGTTCGCGCATGTTGCGCAGGCCGATGCCGCGCTTCGGGTCGAGCTGCACGCGGTCGGCCTCGAAGCCGCGGCCGTCGTCGCCGATGCGCAGCGCGACGCCGTCGGCCGCGAAGCTCAGCTCGATGCGCACCTGGCGCGCGCGGGCATGCTTGGCGATGTTGGCGAGCGCCTCCTGCGACACGCGGAACAGCGCCGTCTTCACTTCCTCGGGCAGCGTGACGGGCTCGCCGAAGACCTGCACGTCGACCTGCGCCGCGCCGGTGTCGCCCGCCTCGCGCCCGAGCAGCTCGAGCGCCGCGGGCAGGCCCAACTCGTCGAGCATCGCGGGGCGCAGCCGGTGCGAGATGCGGCGCACCTCGTTGAGCGACTCCTTCAGCCCGGCGAGCGCGCGGCCGAGCGCGGACGGCACGGCGCGGTGCTCGCGCTCGAGCTGGTCGACGGCCGACTCCACGAGCAGCTTGGCCGACACCATCGTCTGCGTCGCGCCGTCGTGGAGCTCGCGCGCGAGGTGGGCGCGCTCGTCCTCCTGGAAGCGCACGACCTGGCGCGCGAGCAGCTGCAGCTTGGCGTCGGCGACGCGGTGCTCGCTGAGGTTGAGCCACAGCGCGCTGAGGCTGATCAGCGCGACGCCGCCGCACGCGATGGCCGCGATCCACAGCAGCGTCGCGCCGATGTTGGACGAGGCCTGGGCGTCGAGCTGCGCGGTGGCGGCGTCGATGTCGTCGCGGTAGAGCCCGGTGCCCATCATCCAGCCCCAGCGCGGAAGCTCGACGACGTAGCCGAGCTTGGGCGCGACCTGGCCGGTCGACGGGCGGCGCCACATGTAGTCGACGTAGCCGCCGCCGGCGTGCGCGCGGGCGAGCAGGTCCTGGATCGGGAAGCGGCCGTTCGGGTCGCGCAGCCCCCACAGCTCCTTGCCGAGGAGGTCGTGCTGGCGCGGGTGCATCAGCACCTTGCCGTGGAGGTCGTAGACGAAGAAGTAGCCGTCATCGCCGTAGTCGAGCGACTCGAGCAGGCGCATCGCCTGGGCCTGGGTCTCGGCGTCGTCGCGGCCGGAGTCGACGAGCGGCTTGATCATGCTCATCGCCAGCTCGACGTAGTTGCGCAGCTCGGCGCGGCGCGCGCTGACGTAGCCGCCTTCGACGAGCTGGTGCTCGCGCCTGGCCAGCTCGCGCTGTTGCAGCAGCACCGCCGCGGCGATCAGCGCCAGCGACAGCAGCAGCGGCACGGCGGCGACGAACAGGAGCTTGGCTTTGAGGCGCATGGCCGATTGTCGGTCGGGACGGACAGCAGGGATCGGAATCGGAAATGGACGACGCGCCCGGGCCTGGCGGCAAGGGCGCGTCGGGAGGGCGACCCGGGCGCGCGCGTCACGCGCCCGCGCGGGGAGCGGGCCTTACTTGCGGGCGGTCGCCAGCGCGGGCGCCGGGGTGCGCAGCAGCAGCTGCACGACGCAGGCCACGACGATGTTCAGCGCGATCGCCAGGATGCCGGTGTAGACGGTGTACTTGTCGCCGCCGATCAGCAGCGAGTGCACCGGCTTCACGCCGTCCGAGAACGCGGTGTACGTGCCGAACGCGATGCCGACCGCCCAGCCGGCGAGCAGCGCCGGGGCGCGCAGCCACTTCCAGAACAGGCCGAAGACCAGCGACGGGAAGGTCTGCAGGATCCAGACGCCGCCGAGCAGCTGCAGGTCCAGCGCGAACTTCGTCGGCAGGAACAGGATGCACAGCAGCGCGCCGACCTTGACCGCCAGCGACGCGATCTTGGCGACCTTCTCTTCCTGCGCGGGCGTGACGCCGCTGTTCACGTACGGCTTCCAGAAGTTGCGCGTGAACAGGTTGGCCGCGCCGATCGACATCACCGCCGCGGGCACCAGCGCGCCGATGGCGACCGCCGAGAACGCGAAGCCCGCGAACCACGACGGGAACAGCGCACCGAACAGCGCGGGGACGACGTCGTTGTTGCTCTTGATGGAGAGGTGCGCCGCGTAGGCCATGTAGCCCAGCATCGCGATCAGGCCCAGCAGCACGGTGTACGCCGGCAGGAAGATCGCGTTCTTGCGGATCGTGTTGGCGTCCTTGGCCGCGAAGACACCCGTGAGGGTATGCGGATACATGAAGCCGGCCATCGCCGAGCCGAGCGCCAGCGTCGCGAACGGCAGCATCTGGCCCGGGTGCAGCGTCAGGCCGCCGGGGGTGCCGGGCTTGGCCGCGAACGCGTCGCGCGCGGACGAGAACACGTTGGCGTAGCCGCCCACCTTCATCGGCACGATCACGACCGCCGCGATGACGACGATGTAGATCATCAGGTCCTTCACGAACGCGATCAGCGCCGGGGCGCGCAGGCCCGCGGTGTAGGTGTACAGCGCGAGGATCACGAACGCGGCCGCGAGCGGCAGCTCGCCGGTCAGGCCCAGCGCCTTGATCACGACCTCCATGCCGACCAGCTGCAGCGCGATGTAGGGCATGGTCGCGACGATGCCCGTGAGCGCGACCGCGCCCTCGAGCGCGCGCGAGCCGTAGCGGCCCATCACCACGTCGGCGGCCGTCACGTGGCCGTTCTTCTTCGCCTCGCCCCACAGCTTGGGCATGATCGCGAAGACGATCGGGTAGACGAGGATCGTGTACGGCAGCGCGAAGAAGCCGTAGGCGCCGAGCGCGTAGACCGCGGCCGGCACGGCGATAACGGTGTAGGCGGTGTAGAAGTCGCCGCCGACCAGGAACCACGTGATCCAGGTACCGAAGTTGCGGCCGCCCAGGCCCCATTCATCCAGGTGCGCGCCCTTGTTGGCGCTGCCGCGCTGCCAGCGCGACGCCCAGAAGCCGATCACGGTGACCAGCAGGAAGAAGAAGATGAAGACCGACAGCGCGGTCCAGTTGATGTTGTCCGTCACGGCTTCAGTCCTCCGCCTTCTCGCTGCGGTGCACCAGCCAGATCAGCACCGAGGTGACCGGCACCCACGCGAACAGGTACCAGTAGAAGAACGGGAAGCCCGCGAATTCGGGCGTCTCGCTGTTGAACAGCGGGACGATGAGCAGGCCGATGAACGGCAGCAGCAAGAGCAGACGCATGGTGTCTCCAGGGTTTCGGCGGGGCACGGCCCGCTCTGCCTCCAGTGTCCGACCCTCGTCAAGCCGCCGCATCCGTCTTCTTGCGCGACCGTCGACGTAACAGCACGTACTGGATAACCCGGATTGTTGAGCGATCCGCGGCCGAGCGCACGGGTCTTCTAGAAGAGTGCGTCGTCCGCAGGGAGATCTGCCCCCGAAGGCAGGCTCATCGGTCCTGCTTGTGGCGGATCGCGCCGGAGAGCAGCGCGTCGTTCGGATGGAAGTAGCGGATCTCGCCGCCGCGCCAGACGCCCAGCCAGATCATGTTCAGCGAGAAGGCGTCGTGGTCGCGCGGGCCGAACGGGTGGTCGTAGGTGGTGACGACGCCGCGGTAGGGCTCGCGCGGGTTCTCGAGCGCGTCCTTCAGCGCCGCGGGTTGCGTCTCGCCGTGCGTGACGAACATCGCGCGCACCAGCAGGTTGACGCTGTCGTAGGTCTGCGCCGCGGCCATGAGCGAGCCCGGCGGCCGGTGCGAGAACATCCGCGCGAATCCGGCGATGAACGCGGTGCGGGCCTCGTTGGCGGAGTCCTGGATGATGCTCTGCGTCATCATCGTGCCTTCCAGCGGCCCGGCGCCGGCGGCGTCCAGCACGCTGCGGAAGGACAGCGTCCACGGGGCGAAGTACGGCACGTCCCACTTCATCGCGGCCCGCCCCTTCACGGCCGCGGCCTCGCCCGGGCCGACGGTGTAGACGACCAGCGCCTGCGCGCCCGCGGTGCGCGCGGCCTGCAACTGGTCGGCGAGCGACGCCGCGTCCGGCGCGAAGCGGCCGACATAGGCCGGCTGCAGCCCGCGCTTGGCCAGCTGCGCGCCGACGTCGGCCACGCCGCCGTCGCCGTAGCCGGTGGTGTCGGCGAGGATCGCGACCTTGGCCAGCTTGCGCCGGTCGACCATCTCGCCGACCAGGAACTCCGCGTTGAGCGCGTCCATCGGCGCGACGCGGAACACCATGCTGTCGCCGAGCGTCGCCTTGTGCGTGATCGCGGTGCCCTGCGCGCACGGCACGATCAGCAGCTGGTGGTGCGACTCGAACACGTCGAGCGACTTCATCGCCACGCCGGTGTTGCAGAAGCCGATCGTCGCGACGACGTTGCCCTCGGTCACCAGCGACGTCGCCGCCGCGAGGCCGGCCGCGGGGTCGCCGCGATCGTCCTTGACCACGAGCTCCAGCGGCCGCCCGAGCACGCCGCCGGCGGCGTTGATCTCCGCGGCGGCGAGCTGCGCGCCCTGCTGCACGCTGGTGCCGAAGTCCGCCGACGGGCCGGTGAGCGGCGCGATGATGCCGATGCGCACGGGCGCGACCTGCGCCTGCGCCGCCGGCGCGCCACAGGCCGCCGCGATCGCGGCCGCGACGAACACGCCGACGCGACGCCGGCCTGGGGACGAAGCCGGCGCGCACAGGCCGGCGCGCGCCGCGAGGGCGTGCAGCGAGGAAGTCATTCGGTTGTCTCCTGGGTGGCGGGCGTCGATGCGCCGGCTCTGCGGCCAGTCTGTCGCGCGATCGCGAGGCGGACATTCGTCGCAACCCTCGCCCGCGATGCGCGGCATCACGTAGGGGTGAACGCTACAGGCTTTTCGACGCGCAGGCGCGCGAATCGAGGGCGCGCGAAATCAAACGTTTCAATTTCGCGGCGTACCCGATAGGGTATGACCGCATCCGGCGCGCTACCCCAGCGTCCCGGCGTGCTCCACCGCGTACTTGATCAGCTCCGCCTGCCCGTCCAGCGCCAGCTTGCGCTTGATGCTCTGGCGATGGGCCTCGACGGTGCGCACGCTGACATCCATCTCGCGTGCGATCTGCTTGCTGGAGAGGCCGCGCGCGAGCGCCGAGAGGATCTGCGCCTCGCGCGACGACAGCAACGGGCGCGGCGTCTGGTTGCGGAACAGGCGCCGGGAGACGGCCGGGCTCAGGAAGGTGCCGCCGGCGGCGACGGCCTCGATGGCGGCGATGATCTCGCTGGCGGGCGCGTCCTTCAGCACGTAGCCGCGCGCGCCGGCCTGCATCGCGCGCTGCACGTACTCGGGGTTGTCGTACATGCTGAGCATCAGCACCTGCAGCTCGGGCTCGGCGGCGAGCAGCATCGCGGTGAGGTCGATGCCGTTGACCGACTTCATGCCGACGTCCATCAGCACCAGCGACGGCCGGAGCGCGGCCATGCGCTCCTGCGCCTCGTCGGCATTGCCGGCCTCGCCGACGACCTCGAAGCCCGGCACCACCTCGAGCCGCGCGCGCAGGCCGTCGCGCACCAGCGGGTGATCGTCGACGAGCAGCAGTCGGATGGTCGGGGCGGGCGAGGTGTCGGCGGAGGCCATGCCGGATTAGACCGCAACGGCCGGCCACGCACGCCCCGCCGCGACGAAGACCGCACCGGCGCGCGGCCGTTCACTCGATGCCGTTGCAGCCGTGCGCGAGGAAGGCCGGGCGCTCGCGCAGCCGCTCGAACCAGGCCTGCACCGCGGGCAGCGCCGGGCGCTCGATCGGCGTCATCAGCCAGCGGTTGGCGGACAGCCCCAGCACGATGTCGGCGAGCGTGAAGGCGGCGCCGGCCACGTACGGGCCATGCTGCGCCAGATGCGCGTCCAGCACCGCCATGTGCCGGTTCCAGCTCGCCACGCTCGAGGCGACGGCGCGCTCGTCCGCACGGGCGGGGTTGCCGCGCATCAGCGCCGTGAACGCCATGCGCCAGGCGGTGTTGAGGTCGGTGGCCTGCCAGTCCATCCATTGCTCGACGCGCGCGCGCCCGAGCGGGTCGACCGGCAGCAGGTCGGCGCGGCCGTGCCGGCCGGCGAGGTAGCGGCAGATCGTGTTGGACTCCCACAGGACGACGTCGCCGTCCACGATCACCGGCACCTGCGCGTTCGGGTTGAGCGCGCGGAAGGCGGGCGTGTCGGTCGGCTCGAAGCCCGCGCCCCAAGGCTCGTCGACGTACGGCAGGCCGATCTCGTCGCACAGCCACAGCACCTTGCGCACGTTGATCGACGAGCGCTTGCCGAGGATCCTCAACACGCGCGTTCCAGCATCCGCCCGGCCACGTGCCGTTCCATGACCCGCGCCGTGCCGCTGACGCGGATCGAGCTGCCCGGCACGGTCGAGAGGTCGGCCTGCAGCAGCGAGCGCATGCCCATGTCCTCGCCCTGCACGATCTCGATGCGGCCCTGGTGCGGCCAGTCCAGGTCGCGCAGGTAGCCGGCGAAGGCCGCGGTCGCGGCGCCGGTGGCGGGATCCTCCGGCACGCCGCCGTACGCGAACGCGTTGCGCGTGTGGAAGCGGCGGCGCGATTCGACATGCCCCAGCAGCACCGTGACCCAGCCCTCGCGCGTCATCAGCCGGCGGCCCTGCGCGAGGTCGTAGCGCATCGCGCCGAGCGCCGCGCGGCTCAGCAGCATCAGCACGAGGTGGTCGGCACCGGCGTGGATGCGCGCGGGCGGGATGCGCGGGTCGAGGTCGCGCTCGGAGTAGCCGAACAGGCGCAGCGCCTCGGCGACGGCCGCGGGATCGGCCGCCTCGCTGCGCGTGGGCGGCGACTGCAGCGCCGCGGCGACGAGCTCGCCGTCGCGCCGGCCTTCGACGGTGATGTCGGCCTGCGCGAGCCGCAGCGGGAACAGGCCGTCGCCGTGCTTCAGCGCGAGCGCAGCGCCGAGCGCGATCGTCGCGTGGCCGCAGAACGGCACCTCGGCCGCGGGCGAGAAGTAGCGCACTTTCCAACCTTCGCCCCGATCGTCACGGACACGCGCGGCGAACGCCGTCTCCGAGAAGCCGACCTCCGCGGCCACGCGCTGCATCTCGGCGTTCGCCGGCAGCGCGTCGCACAGCACGACACCGGCCGGGTTGCCGCCGGCGTCGCCATCGGAAAACGCCGCGATCCTCAGGACATCCATCTCTCGCCTCACTGCATCGGGGCGGAAATCATCGACGCAATCGGGAAGGCCAGCCAGCGATGGTTTCGCATGGGTCCGATGCGGCGAGCGCATGGATCCTGGCGCGGACGATCACCAGGGATGCGAGAGCGGCGGGCCTTGCTCGAAGAACGCGACCTCGACGACGCCGTGGTCGAGACCCCTGCACTTCTCGTCGATGCCGCAGCGGCGCAGCACGATCTGGCGCGGGCGGGCGGCGTCGGGGTGCCAGCGGTAGCGGTTGCCGTGATCCTCGATCACGACTTCCTCGTGCCGGTAGCGCGCGCTGAGGCCGTCGTTGATGTGGTTGAAGTTCGCGCCCGGCGCCGTCGATTCGGGCAGCGACAGCCGCGCCGCCCAGCTGCCGTCGGCCTGCGCGAACACGAGGAAGGTGGCGCCCAGGCCGTACAGCTGCGTGGTGCCGCTGCACTGCTGCGGCGTGCAGGTGGCCGCCGGATAGGCGCGCAGCACGTCGGCCCGCGCCGCGCCGAAGCGCACGCCGGGGAAGGCCTCGTCGGGATCGGCGGCCGCGGGCGCCGCCGGCTTCGACGGCGACCAGGACGGCGCCGGCGCGGGCGCCGACGCGGTGGCCTGCGGTGCCCGCGCTTGATGCGCGCAGCCCGCGACGATCGCCGTCAACGCGACGGCCCCGAGCTTCGACAGGAGATCGCGATCGAGCGTCATCTTCCTCACACCAGCACCCGTTCGATGCCGCCCGCGTTCGCACGCTTCACGTAGTCGGGCATCCAGTTCTCGCCGAGGATCCGGCGTGCCATCTCGACGACGATGTAGTCGGCCTCGAGCAGGCCGTTCTGCAGGTCGTCACCGTAGCGGCTCAGGCCCTGCAGGCAGCTCGGGCAGGAGGTCAGGATCTTCAGGTCGGCGTCCGGCGCGGTCAGGCCCTGCTCGGCCTGGATCGCGCGCAGCGCGGTCTCGTCCTTGCGGATCTCCTCCTCCTTGCGGAAGCGCACCTGCGTCGAGATATCCGGCCGCGTCACGCCCAGCGTGCCCGACTCGCCGCAGCAGCGCGCGCTCTTGACGACCGCGTCGCCGACGAGCGCCTTCACCGTCTTCATCGGCTCCTGCAGCTTCATCGGGCTGTGGCACGGGTCGTGGAACAGATACCCCGGGCCGGCACCCAGCTTGATGTTCTTCTCGAGCAGGTACTCGTGGATGTCGATGATGCGGCTGCCCGGGAAGATCTCCTCGAACTTGTAGCCCTGCAGCTGGTCGTAGCACGTGCCGCAGCTCACCACCACCGTCTTGATGTCGAGGTAGTTGAGCGTGTTGGCCACGCGGTGGAACAGCACGCGGTTGTCGGTGATCATCTTCTCGGCCTTGTCGAACTGGCCCGAGCCGCGTTGGGGATATCCGCAGCAGAGATAGCCCGGCGGCAGCACCGTCTGCACGCCGGCGTGCCACAGCATCGCCTGCGTCGCGAGGCCGACCTGCGAGAACAGCCGCTCCGAGCCGCAGCCCGGGAAGTAGAAGACGGCCTCGGTGTCGGAGGTCGTCGTCTTGGGGTCGCGGATGATCGGGACGTAGTTCTTGTCCTCGATGTCCAGCAGCGCGCGCGCCGTCTTCTTCGGCAGGCCGCCCGGCAGCTTCTTGTTGATGAAGTGGATCACCTGCTCCTTGACCGTCGCGGCGCCGACGGTCGCGGGCGGCGCGTTCGTCTGCTTGCGCGCGGCGATCTTGAGCACGTCGTTGGCCACGCGCTGCGCCTTCATGCCGACGCCCACCATCGCCGTGCGCGCGATCTTGATCGTCTGCGGGTTCGTCGCGTTGAGCATGAACATCGCGGCGGCGTTGCCGGGCCGGAAGGTCTTCTTGCCCATCTTGCGCAGCAGGTTGCGCATGTTCATCGAGACGTCGCCGAAGTCGATGTCGACCGGGCACGGCGCCTCGCACTTGTGGCAGACGGTGCAGTGGTCGCCGACGTCCTCGAACTCCTCCCAGTGGCGCAGCGATACCCCCCGCCGTGTCTGCTCCTCGTAGAGGAACGCCTCGATCAGCAGCGAGGTCGCGAGGATCTTGTTGCGCGGGCTGTAGAGGAGGTTCGCGCGCGGCACGTGCGTCGCGCAGACGGGCTTGCACTTGCCGCAACGCAGGCAGTCCTTGATCGACGCGCTGATGGCGCCGATGTCCGACTGCTGCATGATCAGCGACTCGTGGCCCATCAGCCCGAACGACGGCGTGTACGCGTGCGAGAGGTCGGCGTGGCGCACGTCCGCGCCGAGGCCGCTCAGCGACGCGCCGCGCAGCAGCTTGCCCTTGTTGAAGCGGCCTTCCGGGTCGACGCGCAGCTTGTACGCG
>JASLEM010000132.1 GCA_030151165.1 Burkholderiaceae bacterium | reverse complement strand
GTCGTAGATGAAGACCGGACGGCGTCGCAGTCGCACGAATGTCCAAGCGCATCGCCAATTCGACAAGCCTCGCGATCGCGAGCTCGCGATCATGGTTGCCGTGCGTGGATTGCACGCTCGCCTTGGAAAGCTCCAGATGTCCGCCCTCCACGAACTCACAACCATGCGACTCCTTGCTCGCGCGCTGATCGTCTCCGCGCTGTCGTGCGCCATCGCGTGCAGCGGGCCAGCGCTTGCCGCCGCTCCCCAGGTGCGCCAGCAGGCTCCCGGCTTCTACCGCATGATGCTTGGCCAGTTCGAGATCACGGCGTTGCTGGACGGCACGCACCCCTTCCCGGTCGACGAGGTGATGACGAACGCGCGCCCGGGCGAGGTGCCGGCGCTGCTGTCGCGCGCCGACGTGCAGCGTCCCGTCGAGGGATCGATCAATGCCTTCCTGGTGAACACCGGCACCAAGCTGATCCTCATCGACAGCGGCGCCGGCGTGCTGTACGGCGACTGCTGCGGTCACCTGATGGCCAATCTCCGCGCCGCCGGCTATACGCCCGGGCAGGTGGACGACGTCTACCTCACGCACCTGCATCGCGACCACGTCGGCGGCGTGAACGCCAATGGCGCGATGGCCTTTCCGAACGCGATCGTCCACGTCAGCAAGGTGGACGCCGCCTACTGGACGGACCGATCGAACGAAAAGACGGCACCGGCCTTCCTCGACACGATGTTCGACGGCGCCATCGATTCGCTGAAGCCGTACATCGCCGCCGGCCGCTTGCAGACCTTCGAGCCGAACGCAGCCCTCGACCTCGGGCTGCGCTCGGTCCCGACCGCCGGACACACGCCCGGGCACACGGGCTACATCGTCGAGAGCGATGGCCAGAAGTTGCTGGTCTGGGGCGACATCGTGCACGTGGCGCCGATCCAGTTCCCCGATGCCGGCGTGCGGCTCAAGTACGACAGCGACCAGGCCGCCGCGGAGAAGTCGCGGCGCGCGCTCTTCGCGGACGCCGCGCGCAACGGCTACTGGATCGCGGCAGCCCACATCTCGTTCCCGGGGCTTGGGCACGTCGTGCCCGATCAAGGCCGATTCGCCTGGGAGCCCGCGCCCTATACAACGTGGCTGGCGCCGAGATCGTCGCCTGCCGCGTCCGCGGCGCGCTGAGCCATCGCTGCGACCGAGCCCGTCCAGGAGCTGCCGCACATGACCGCCGACCCGACCCTTCGCGCCGACAATCCGAGCGATCCTTACAGCCGCCCGGCACAGACCTGGCCTCGCCTGAGCGAGATGATGATCTCGCGGGCGATGGGCTACGGCACGACGCTGCAAGCCGCTCGCGGGACGCTGCTGTTCGCTCGGGGCGAGAGATATTCCGACTTCTTCGTCGTGCTGTCCGGCGCGGTCGAGATCCTTCACCACGACGAACACGGCGACTCGCACGTGCTGACCGTTCACGGGCCGCGGGAGTTCACCGGCGAGCTGGATCTCCTGAGCGGCGCCCGCAACCTCGTGACCGCGCGCGTTCGTGGCGACGCCTGCGTGCTGCGTGTCGATCGCACGGCTTTCGTCGCGATGACGTCCGCCGAGCCCGACATCGGCGAGATCGTGGTTCGCGCGCTGATCCTGCGTCGCATGGGCTTCGTCGAGCACGGGCAGGCGGGCGTGGTGCTCGTGGGAAACCAGCACGGCTCGGACATGCTCCGCCTGCGCCGCTTCCTGATCCGCAACAACTATCCACACCGCGTGTTGGATGTAGACATGGAAACCGGCTCCCTGCAGCTGCTGCATGCGCTCGACCTGTCGCCGCGCGAGCTGCCCGCGCTCATCGCGCCTGGAATGCCGCCGCTGCGCAATCCGACGCTGGCGGCACTGTCCGACGCGCTGGGCCTGACCGAATGCGTCGGCCAGACCGAGGTGCAGGACGTGACGATCGTCGGCGCGGGGCCAGCCGGACTCGCGACCGCCGTCTACGCGGCGTCCGAGGGATTGAAGACGCTGGTCATCGAAGGACTCGCACCGGGCGGACAAGCGGGCACAAGCTCGCGCATCGAGAACTACCTCGGTTTTCCCACAGGCATCTCCGGCCACGCCCTCGCCTCGCGCGCTCAAGTACAGGCGCAAAAATTCGGCGTGAATCTGCTGATCTCACGCGTCGCGCAGCAACTGCGTTGCGAGCCGGAAGGCTTCGTCATCGGCCTGGACGATGGACGCCAGGTCGTCTCACGCTCGGTCGTCGTCGCCACCGGTGCGCGCTATCGGCGACTGAATATCTGCGACTACGCACGCTTCGAGGGCCAGGGCATCCATTACGCCGCCACGCCGATGGAAGCGCAGCTGTGCGGCGAGCAGCAGGTGATCGTGGTGGGTGGCGGCAACTCCGCCGGCCAGGCTGCGGTGTACCTCTCTCGCCAGGCGCAGCACGTCCACATGGTCGTGCGCGGCAACAGCCTGGCCGACACCATGTCGGACTACCTCGTGCAGCGCATCGACCGTTCCCCGGACATCACGCTGCACACGCGCACCGAGATCGCCGAGCTCGACGGCGATGCAGCGCTCGGCAGCGTGACCTGCCGCCATCGCGATTCCGGCGAGACCCGCGTGCACGATGTCTGCAACCTCTTCGTGATGATCGGCGCCGAACCGAACACCGCCTGGATGGGCGGACGCGTCCTGACCGACGCTCACGGCTTCGTCTGCACCGGCAGCGAGGGCACGGGCCGGTTGCGCGCCTCGGCCTACGAGACCAGCCTGCCCGGCATCTTCGCGGTGGGCGATGTGCGCGCCGGGTCGGTGAAACGTGTGGCGGCCAGCGTCGGCGAGGGTTCCGTGGTCGTCCACGCGATCCACAAACACCTGAACGCGACCATGGCGTGAGGCCGACTGCTTGAATTTGGGCATCCGGAGCGAGGCAAGACACGTCGGTCGGCCGACGACGCCCTCGATCGAGAGGCCGCCGGGCCGGAGGGCCTAGGACAGGACCGCCCCGAGACCGATGACACCGCCTCGGCTGGGCGCGACGATCATCGGCATGTTCACCGAACCCCTGAACGTCCGCCACAAAGGGATCCGGGGCGCCCCGCCGGACCCGGAACCGCCTCGGGTCGACCTCGACGCAGCCCGAGATGACGGCCCGCGCGCTGGGCATCATGAGGCGGCCGACACGTGCTCGCGCGAACTCGATGGCGTCCTGCTGAGACTCGTTCGATCCGACCTGCCGGACTGGCAGCCACTCGCACTGCCGGTCATCGAGGGCGCCGTCCAGCTGACCGTCGACCTTCGACCTGGCGGCTGGCGACGCACCGCCAGCAGCACGGGAGACGCCTCGCCCGTCGCGACGCATGCCAACGGCATCTCGCTGACCTCGCTCGATCGGCCAGACCCGACCTGGGTCCGCGGCCAGTTCGAGGCGCTGACATTGATCCTGCGCCGCGAAGCGCTCGACGCGTTCGCCGACGACATGAATGTTCCGCGATGGGCGAACCCCGTCTTCGCGCCCGCGACGATGGATTCGGTCATCGGCGGCATGGCGTGCACGCTGGCCGGCGCACTGGCCGAGCCCGTAGAGGACAGCGCGCTCTACTTCCGCCCCCTGTTGCGGGCCGTGATCGGCCGTCTGCTGTCCGCGCACCTGCGCGACGCGGCCTGCAGGCAGCGAAGCCACGGATCGCTGGCGCCGTGGCAAGAGCGCAAGGCCAAGGCGATGCTCACGATGCACATGGCCGAAGACATCTCGATCCTCGAGGTCGCGCGCGAGTGCCGCCTCTCGCGGAGCCATTTCTGCAAAGCCTTCAAGCAGAGCACCGGGCAGTCTCCCTACGCCTGGCTCACGCACTACCGGATCAGCACCGCGCAGTCGCTCCTGCGCAGCACGCGGCAACCGCTGTCCGACATCGCGCTGGCCTGCGGCTTCGGCGACCAGAGTCATCTCACGCGCATGTTCAGCCGCGTCGTCGGCACCACGCCCGGCTCCTGGCGACGATCGTTCGCGGGATGACGACGTATCGGCGACGCGCCGTCGCTTCGTGCGTCGAGACACCCGAGCCCGGCGGACGGCCCGACGTTGGTTGACACCGCGCTGACACCGCCGCGTTGTCCTGCGAAAGACAGCGCCGATCGGTCGTCGAACTTCTCTTTTCGACGGTGATCGCTATAGTTCCTCCGGACATGCCCTGCGCCACGTCCACCGATCCGCTCGACCCCAAGAGCCATTCTTCGCCCGACGACGAGTCGCTGGTCTATGTCGTCGACGACGACCCGTCGATCCGCGAAGCCATCTCGTCCCTGCTCCGATCCATGGATTTCGCGGTCGAGACGTTCGACAGCGCCGCGACGTTCCTGGCGCGAGAGCGCTCGGCGGCCACCTGCTGCCTGATCCTGGACGTGCGCCTGCCGGGCGCCAGCGGTTTCGACCTCCAGGGCGAGATCGGCGCGAACAATGAACAGATCCCGATCATCTTCCTGACAGGACACGGCACGATTCCGATGACCGTGCGCGCCATGCGGGCGGGCGCCGTCGAATTCCTGACGAAGCCCTTCGTGGCGGCCGATCTGCTGACATCGGTGCGCAACGCCCTGTCGAGCGCGCGCGCCGCGCGCGACGCGGACATCGCGCTGGCGGCGCTCCGGGAACGCTACGCTTCGCTGACCTCCCGTGAGCAGGAGATCGCGGGCCATGTCATCGCGGGCAAGTTGAACAAGCAGATCGCGTCCGATGTCGGACTGAGCGAGATCACGGTCAAGGTACATCGGCGCCGGTTGCTCGAGAAGCTGGGCGTGCGCTCGGTCGCCGACCTGGTGCGAATCTCCGAGCGTCTCGGCCTGTCACGAGACCCGCAACACGGCGGCTATACGAAGGTGTAATGGCTTGAACACCCTGAACGCCTATCCTGCCGAGATGACAAATACGCATGCCCCTGAGGGCAACGGCAAGGGACATTCGCCTGTCATCTGTCTCGTGGACGACGACGCTTCGGTGAGGAATGCAGTCAGCACGTTGTTGCGGTCCGTCGGCTTCGATTGCCGCGACTTCGCCTCCGGCGCCGAGTTCCTGCTGTCCGGCCTGGCGGCCTCGTCCGATTGCCTGATCGTCGACCTGCGCATGAAAGGCATGTCCGGCCTCGAATTGCAGGCGGCGCTTCGACAGGCGGGCGTCCAGCTACCCACGGTGTTCATCTCCGCGCACGGCGACGACGACGCCCGCGCTCGCGCCGCGGCGGCGGGCGCGCTCGGATTCCTGTCCAAGCCGTTCGAGGAGCGCGCGTTGCTCGATTGCGTGCGCGCGGCACTGGCGTCACGCGCGTGAGACGGCGATGACAGGCGAGCTCGCCGACCAGCTGCCTGTCTCCGACGTCGCGCTCGTCGGGAACACGTGGCCCGACGGCACTCGTCGCGAGCCGGGCGACCCGGCCGAATCCAACCTGAGGCAGACCCTGGATGTCCTCGCTGACGATGGCCTCGCGATAGACCGGACGTCGATCTCCGTCGTCCGCCGCGACAGCCTCTCCGTGGTCTACCGCGGACGCCGCGATGGCGTGCGCCAGACCGTGCTGGTCGCCGTCAGCGCCGCCGAGCGTCCGCCCCCTGAATTCAATCGCCGCGCCGAGCAGGTGTTCGCGCTGCGCGAGTGGCTCGACACGAGCTTCGCACCCGTCCCGCGCCAGTTGATCCGCGTCTCCGGTTCCGTCTCGATCCTGCTCGACGACACCGGCGGCGTGGCGATGCAACGTGCGCCGGGTTCTCCCGCTGCTTTGAGGGAATTTCTCGAGCTCGCGACCGGCCTGCTCGAGGCGCTCAGCCGAATGCATGCGCGCGATGTCGTTCATCTCGACCTGCGCCCTCTGAACCTGCTCGTCACCGCGGACAGTCGCGTGAGCGTCACCGGCTTCGGCGGCGGCGCGCGCGTCGGCCTGGAGCACGCGAGCCACGACGCACCGTCGATCTCGCGGGAGTCGTGGCCCTACATGTCGCCCGAACAGACCGGACGAATGAGCCGACCGGTCGATGCCCGCAGCGACCTCTACTCCGCCGGCGTGGTGCTCTACGACCTGCTCACCGGGACGCTGCCGTTCGCGGCCGACGACGCGATGGGCTGGGCGCACCAGCACATCGCCGTGGCACCTGCTGCCCCCTCCGAGCTCGATGCGACGATCCCGCGCCAGATCTCGCGCATCGTGCTGCGCCTGCTGGCCAAGACGCCAGAGTCCCGCTACCAGACCGCCGACGGCGCTGCCCACGACCTGCGACGCTGCCAAGCCCAGTGGCTCGCGACGGGCACCATCGACGAATTCCCGCTGGGCGATCAAGACGTCCCGGATCAGTTGCTCGTGGCGGGACAGCTCTATGGCCGCGAGGCCGAGGTGGCCGCACTGCTCGGCGCCTATGCTCGCGTCGTCGAGACCGGCGTGCCCGGGCTGGTGCTCGTCTCAGGCTACTCCGGCATTGGCAAGTCGACGGTCGTCTCGGCCTTGCAAGCCTCGCTCGTGCGCCAACGAGGCCTGTTCGTCTCGGGCAAGTTCGAGCAGCACAAAGGCGACATCCCCTATGCGACGCTCGCGCAGGCGCTCAAGCCGCTCGTGGTCAACCTGCTCGGATTGAACGAGGAAGAGATCGCGCCATGGCGTCGTCGCCTGCTGGAGGCACTCGGCGACAACGGCCAGCTCGTGGTGGGCCTGGTTCCCGATCTCGCGCTCGTCATCGGGCAGCAACCGCCGTCCAAGGAGATCGCACCGGCGGAGACCACGCGCCGGTTCCACGTCACCGTGCAGCGTTTCCTGCGTGTTTTCGCGTCGGCGCGAAGCCCCCTGGTCCTGTTCATCGACGACCTGCAATGGCTCGACGCGGCCACGCTGGCATTGTTGGAGCACCTGGCGACTGCGCGCGACGACAGCCCCCTGCTGGTCGTCGGCGCCTACCGGGACAACGAGGTCGGCGCAGCACACCCTCTTCTGGCCATGCGCGACCGCGTGAACGCCTCCGGCAACACGGTGCTCGAACTGAAGCTCGCGCCGCTGGCCATCGCCCACGTCGAGCGCCTGCTCGCCGACACCCTGCGCGAGACCGGCTCCCGCGTCGACTCGCTTGCGGCGCTGGTACATGGCAAGACCAACGGCAATCCATTCTTCGTGACGCAGTTCATCAGGGAGCTCGGCGCCCAGCGTCTGCTGCGGTTCGATCGCGACCGGCGGCGCTGGGAATGGGACCTGGCTCGCATCGAGGCGCGCGGCTACAGCGACAACGTCGCCGACCTGATGCTGGAGCGGCTTCAGCGCTTGCCGGACGAGGCACGCCAGCTGGTGCAGCGGATGGCCTGCCTGGGCATCTCGGCATCGCTCGACACGCTCACGCTGATCACGCAACTGCCCGCACCTGCGATCGACGCCCAGTTCGTGCTCATCGAGCGCCTCGGCCTCGTCAACCGACGCGCGGGCACCTATCGCTTCCTGCATGACCGGATCCAGGAAGCGGCCTACGCGCTGACGCCGGTATCCGAACACGCCGCCGTGCACCTCGAGATCGGTCGCCGCCTCGCCCAAGCCCGGCCGGAGCGTCTCGACGCCACGCTCTTCCAGGTCGTCAACCAGTTGGCGCGCGGCATCGAGCTGGTCACGGACGACGCCGAGAGGATCTGGATCGCGGCGCTCCATCTGCGGGCCGCACGGCGCGCCCAGGCCGATTCCGCGCACGCCGCGGCGCTGGACTATCTGCGGGCAGGCGAGGCGCTCGTGGCGAGATCTTCCGACGCCATCCGCGCGCGGGAATACCGGCTGTCTTTCGACCTGGCCTTCGGACGTGCCGAATGCGAATTCGTGACGGGCCAATCGCGCGCCGCGGAGCGCACCTTGACCGCGTTGGGCGACTTCGCCACCGGCGCGCTGGATCGCGGCCGGGTCGCCGCGTTGCGCGTGACGGTGTACCTGGCACTCGACGAAAGCGCAATGGCCATCGACACCGGCCTCGCCTACCTGCGCGAAGACGGTACGGACTGGCCGCGCCACCCGAGTCGCGCCGACGCCACGCGTGAATATGAGCATCTGCTGGCGAGCATGGGCTCCCGTCCCGTGCGCGCCCTCGCCGACCTGCCTTTGCTCGCGGATCCGCGGAAGCAGGCTGCGCTCGACGTCGCCACGGCGCTGCTGCCGCCGGCCTTCTTCAGCGACGAAAACCTCGTCTGCATGCTCCTCTGCCGCATGGCGCAAGTGAGCGTGACGCACGGCAACGCGCACGCTTCGCCACTGGCCTACGCCTACCTTGGCATGGTGCTGCCGCCGTACTTCGGCGAGTACGACGCCGCCTTCGAATTTGGACAACTGGGGCTCGATCTCGTCGAGCACAGCACGCTGGCCCGCTACCGCGGTCGCGTCACGATGTGCTTCGGATGCCACGTCATCCCCTGGGCACGGCCGGTGCGCACGGGACAGCCGTTCATGCGCCGCGCCGTGGCGGCCTGCCGCGAAGGCGGCGACATCACCTACGCTGGCTTCAGCTCCTGCAAGCTGGTGACCAACATGCTGGCCGCCGGCGAGCACCTCGACGATGTGGAGCGGGACGCATCGAGCGGACTGGCCTTCGTGAAAGCTGCAGGCTTCGGCCTGATCGTCGACATCATCACGACGCAACGCCAGTTGACGCGCTCCCTGCAAGGAAAGACGTCGGCGCCGGGCAACCTCGACGACGCTGATTTCATCGAGCTCGATTTCGAAGCCCACCTGCGATCCAACCGCAGCCTGGACATCGCGGCCTGCTGGTACTGGATCCGCAAGGCGCAGGCTCGCTTCCTTGCCGGCGACGCGTCGGCCGCCCTGGCCGCCATCGAGCAGGCTTCGCCGCTGCTGTGGACGTCGACGGGCCATCTCGAGTTCGCGGAGTACCACTTCTACGCCGGCCTGTCGCATGCGGCCTGTGCCGATGCCACCGACGGAGATCAGCGCCTGACGCACCGGCACGCCCTGGATGCGCATCATCGCCAGCTCGCATCGTGGTCGGAGCATTGCCCCGCGAACTTCGCCGCGCGCGCCAGCATGCTGGCGGCCGAACGCGCCCGGCTGGCGGGCGACGTTCCGCTGTCGATGGCGCTTTTCGAGGAGGCCGTGGCGCAAGCAAACGAAGCCCGTTTCGTGCACGACGAGGCGCTCGCGCTCGAACTGTTCTCGCGCCTGCAGGACACGCTGGGGCTGCGCCGCGCCGCGCGTGCGCTGGTCGTGGAAGCCCGCGACCGCTACGTGCAATGGGGCGCGCTGGCCAAGGCTCGACAGCTGGAGATGCGGCATGCGCTGCCGGCCCGCGCCGGCGACGCGTCGACCGAAGCGGCGGCAGCAGGCATCGAATCGTTCGACATCATGGCCGTCGTGCGCATGGCACAGGCCATCAGCAGCGAAGCGGGGCTCGAGAAGCTGATGCGCACGCTGATGCGCATCGCGCTCGCCCATTCGGGCGCCGAGCGCGGCGTGCTCGTCCGCCCGCGCGGCGACGCGTTGCGCATCGAGGCGCGCGCGCGGATCCTGGGTGACCAGACCGAGATCGACCTGCGCGCCCTGCCGTTGACGGCCGACGAGCTTCCGGTCGCCATGCTTCACACCGCGATCCGGACCCGGCGGTTGGTGCTCGTGGACGACGCGCGGGGGTCGTCCGCGTTCGGCGACGACCCCTACGCACGACGTCGCGACTGCCGTTCGCTGCTGTGCCTGCCGCTCGTGAAGCAGTCCGAGCTGATCGGCATCCTCTACCTCGAGAACAATCTCGCCTCCCATGTCTTCACGCCGGCGCGGGTGGCAGTGCTCACGCTTCTCGCGTCGATCGCGGCGATGTCGATGGACAACGCGTCGCTCGAGGAGAAGGAATCGCTGCTGCAGGAGGTGCACCATCGCGTGAAGAACAACCTGCAGTTGATCAGCAGCCTGCTGTCGCTGCAGGCGATGCGCGTCGAGGATCCCACGGTCGCCGCCCTCTTCTCCGACAGCTGCAACCGACTGCGCTCGATGGCGCTGGTGCACGAGAACCTGTACCGCGCAGGCAACTTCGCGCGCGTCCCCATGGCCACGCACCTCCAGAACCTGTGCGCGCAGTTGGCACGCGCCTACGGTTTGGAGACGCAGCATGTGACGCTGCACGTGGACGCGGACGACCTGCACCTGGACCTGAGCCGAGCTGTCTCGTGCGGCCTCATCGTCAACGAGCTGGTCTCGAATGCCCTGAAACATGCGTTCACCCGAGGCCGAGCCGGCAGCATCCAGGTCCGGCTGCGCACGTTGACCGGCGGCCGCTGCGAGCTCTCGGTCGCCGACGACGGCGTCGGCTTGCCCGAAGGCATCGACGTCCAGAGCGCCGAGTCGCTGGGCCTCCAACTGGTCGGCGATCTCACCGCGCAGTTGCACGCCCGCCTGGAAGTGAGCCGCATCGCCGGCACCCACTGGACCGTGTATTTCGACGCCGATCCGCAGCAGGACGCCACATGACCGGCGCCCGCATCCTGATCGTGGAAGACGACCGCGTCGTCGCTCGCCACCTGGAGCAGCAGTTGCTGCGCATGGGCTATCGAGTCGTCGCCAAGACGGCCAGCGGCGAGGAAGCCTGCGATCTGGCGGTGCGACTGACGCCAGACCTCGTCCTGATGGACATCCGTCTCGAGGGAGCGATGGACGGGATCGACGCGGCCGAGTGCATCAACAAGAGCGCCTGTCTCCCGATCGTTTTCCTGACGGCCTACGCGGACGACGAGACCACCCGCCGTGCGCGCCTGACCGAGCCGTTCGGCTATCTGCTGAAACCCTTCGAGGAGTCGCAGCTGAGGACAGTCGTCGAGATGGCCCTCTACAAGCACGCGTCGGATCGGCGCTTGCGCGAAAGCGAAAGAAGGTTCGCCGCGACGCTGGCGAGCATTGGCGACGCGGTCATCGCCACCGACGAGCAGCGTGCGATCACCTATCTCAATCCGATCGCCGAGCAGTTGACGGGCTGGCTCGCGGATCAGGCGCTGGGCCGCCCGCTGCGTGAGGTCTTCGTCGCCATCAACGAAGATACTCGACAGCCGGCGGAGCTCATCGCCGGCAACATGACCCTGGTGAGCCTGGAAGGACAAGAACGGCCGATCGACGCGTCCGACGCGCCCATCATCGACGATCGAGCCATCGTCAGCGGAAGCGTGGTGGTCTTTCGCGACCTGACGCGTCAGCGCGAGATCGACAAGGCGTTGCGCCATGCGCAGAAGGAGCTGGAGCGACTGTCGCAGGCGACGGCGATCGGAGAGTTGACGGCGTCCATCGCGCACGAGATCAACCAGCCGCTGGCAGCCATCGGCGCCAACGCGAGCGCCGGCCTCAACTGGCTGCGCCGCGGTGCGCCGGAGCTGGCGGAGACCGAACGGGTGCTCGAGCGCATCCTGGGCGATGCGACCCGCGCTGCAGACGTGATCCGCAGTCTGCAGTCGTTGGCGCGCAAGGCGCGGCCGGAACTCGCGTTGGTCGACATCCACGCGATGATCCTCGAGGTCTGCGCGATCACGCGCGATGACATGCGGCGCCAGGCGGTTCGACTGTCCACGGATTTCCGCGCCGACAACCCGCAGGTGTTCATCGACCGCGTTCAGATCCAGCAGGTGCTGCTCAATCTCATCACCAACGCGATCGACGCGATGAGCGCCAACGGGCAGAGGCCGCGACTGCTCACGGTATCCACGATCTGCCTGGGCGAGCTCCTTCGCGTGAGCGTCGCCGACACAGGCTCCGGCATCGCCGAATCGGACCGCGAACGCGTGTTCGAGCCCTTCCACACCTCGAAGCGCGAAGGCATGGGCATGGGACTGGCGATCTGCCGCTCGATCATCGAGGCTCACTCGGGCAGGCTCTGGAATGCGGCTCGTGCGGCGGGAGGCACGGAGTTCGTCTTCGAGCTGCAAGTCGGTCCGCTGAACAACGGTGCCGCCCGCGCCTGACCGCGAGGTGGCACGCGTGTCAGACGTCTCCGCGCAAGCCTCCGGAGCCGCGCCCCGACATGTTTCCCCGATCTCCGGCATCGGGGCAAAGCCCGCGCGCCCGTGCGATCGCCGCTGCCTCGGTCCGCGTACTGGCGTCGAGCTTGTCGAGGATCGATCGAACGTGGGCCTTGACGGTGCCCACTGCGATGTCCAGCGTCTGCGCGATCGACTTGTTCGAATGTCCTGCGCACAGACGCTGCAACACTGCCGACTCGCGCGTCGTCAGGGACGGATGCGACAGGCTCTCGGCGAGGCGCTGCGCCGCGGGCGCGCTGATGAATCGATCGTCGCGATGAAGCGCTCGCACGCCGTCCAGCAATTCGGGGATCGCGCAGCCGACCATGAGATAACCCAGAATGCCTCTTTCGAGCGCATGGCGGATTTCCGATTCCCGGTCTCGATGCGTGACGACCATGACGCGAGGCACGCGGCGAGACGTCGACATCGCACCCTGCCGCGCGGTTCCAACGATGTCCAGAGCCGCCTCATAGTCCGCCAGGATCACCGGCTCCCCGTTGACGTCGTCGGGCACCGCAGCAGGGTCGGTAATCGCGGACGCCGCGATGCCCTCCACGACGCGGAAAGCATCGTTCTGCGACAACGCGGCGAGCAAGCCGGCTCGCACGAGCGCATCCCGATGGATGACCACCACACCGATGCGTGGTGGCGTCGAAGCATGAGCAGCGAAGAACATAATCCTCTCCCGGGTCGCCTCGGCGGCGATCATGTCGGAGAGCCTACGAGCGATGGCGACCGAAGGCCATTGACTCTAGGTATAACGGCGGCCCGCGCTGCTCGATCGCTCCCCGGCCGCTGCATCGCCACCGGCCCCGCGAAGGCTCGCTTGACGGGTGACGATGCCGGCCGCCACGGGGCGACCGAAGATATCTCGCGGCCAGCCGCGCGACGAAGATCCCATGACGACACCCATTCGCTTACTCATCGCTGACGACCATCCCGTCGTGCGAACCGGCATCGCCGGCCTCGTCGACGCAGAGCCCGACATGGCGGTCGTGGCCCAGGTCGCCGACGGTGCCGCCGCGGTCACCGCATTCGAATTGCTGAGGCCCGACGTCACGCTGATGGACCTGCAGATGGCGGGCCTCGACGGGATCGCGGCCATCACGCGCATCCGCACCATCGATCCCGGTGCGCGCATCGTCGTGCTCACCACCTACAGCGGCGACATGCAGGCACTGCGCGCACTGCGCGCCGGCGCCTGCGGGTACCTGCTGAAGACGATGATCCGCGCCGACATGCTCAAGGCCATCCGTGCAGCGCATGCCGGTGAAGACTTCCTGCCGCCGGCGCTCGTCGCCGCAATGGAGAGCCATTCGAACGAGCAGCAGCTCACGCCGCGGGAAGTCGAGGTGCTGCGGCTGGTGGCCAACAGCGGCCGCAACAAGCTGGTCGCGGACCAGATGGGTCTGTCGGAAGCGACGATCAAGGTGCACATGAAGAACATCCTGGCCAAGCTCGACGCGTCCGATCGCGTGCAGGCCATCATGACGGCATTGCGGCGAGGCATCATCGACCTCGAATCGTGATTGGCGGGCGGGCGCTCTGAATTGGAAGCGCTACCACTTTTTGTGTAGAGCGCAGGGACGTCATCGTGCGTACGATCGACTCGACCCCGCCGAATCTCTCCACGCTCAGGAAACTCCCCCATGAACGCCGCCGACGTTGCCCACCCCGCCATCCTCGTCAAGCACGCCGAGCCCATCTTCGCGGCAGGACTGGCCGCGAGTCTGCGCAGCATTCCCGGCTTCCTGGTTCCAACGAGCCAGGACATGCTTGCCCATGAAGGCCGCTTTCGCATCATGGTGTGCGACTACGACACCAGCCAACACATGGCACGCGGCATGACGGACATCCACGTGGTCGTCGTCGCGCGCAGGCCGCGCGACTTCGAGATCCAGGATGCGATGGCGCGTGGCGTGCTCGGCTACGTCGCCGCCAGTTGCTCGCTCGGTGAACTGGAGAGTGCGGTGCGGGAGGCGGCGCAAGGTCGACGCTTCCTGTGCCAGGTCGCGGCGCGCGAGATCGCCAACGGCCTGACCACCGAATCGCTCACGATGCGCGAGCGCGACGTACTTCTGCTGCTGGCGCAAGGCTCTTGCAACAAGACCATCGCCAACGGCCTCGACATCGCACTCGGCACCGTCAAGGCGCATGTCCGCGCGATCATGGCCAAGCTCGGAGCCAGTTCGCGCACCGAGGCGGCGAGCATCGCGGTTGCCCGTGGCTTGATCTCGGAATCGACGATGGCCGGCGCGGTTCGTCCTGCGCGACCGTCGACGCACCGTGTCTCTCATCCGCACGTGCCCGGCCATGCGGCCTCGGCCGCTTGCCTCTGAGCTCGCCGCGGCACGAGTGAAAACCGACGACGACATGAAGCCTGCGCAGGGCTGGCGCGGGCGAATTGCGATGCATCGGCTCTCGATGCGACGTGTCCGAATGCAGGTGCATGCCCTTGGCATGGTTTTCCTGCTCGCGCCCCTGCTCGACACGCAGGCAGCGACCCTGTCGCAGGAGGCTGAACTGGGCATTCACCAGTTCAATCACCGCGGCTGGAGCGAAAAGGACGGCGCGCCCGAGGCGATCCTCGCGATGGCGCAGACGAGCGACGGACTCCTGTGGCTGGGAACGCCGAGTGGCTTGTTCACGTTCGACGGCAGCTCTTTCGAATCCATCGACAAGATCGTCGGCCATTCGCAAGCGCACGCCAGCGTCTCGGCACTCGCCGCAGACAAGGACGGCGGCCTCTGGATCGGGCACAACACGCGCGCCGGCCTGCAATACCTCCGGAACGGCGTCCTGAACGAGCTGCATCTCGACGACGGCATCATCGACGTCCACAAGATCGTCGTCGATCCTCGAGGCATCGCCTGGGTCGTTGCCAATCACCGGCTGTGGCGCATCGATCACCAGCAGGCTCGACTCATCGACGGCAGCTGGCGACTGCCGCAGGACTTCGTCCTCAACTGCCTGGTCGACGCGTCGGGCGCGGTCTGGGTCGAGACGCGCCGCGACCCGCTGTCCGAGATCACGACCCTGTCGCGCATGTCGACCGGCGCGGCAGCCTTCGTGGTCGTCGGCACCGTGCTCGACGGCGATGCCTACTTCACTGCGGACGGATCGCTGTGGATCAACCGCGTCACCGAGCTCTTGCGATGGCCTCGGCTGGCAGACGCACTCCCACAGAAGTCGCTGCCCCCAGGCATCCCGTTGCCGATTGCGCCGACGGGCAGCCTGCTCGTCGCACCAGACGGCGCGGTGTGGGCGCAACACCGCCAAGGGCTGTCTCGCTACACCGACTTCGAGGCGATGGCGCAGGTCCGCGTACCGAACGCGCAAGACCCGCCGTTCAAGACCAGCGACGGGCTCACGTCCGACATCGTTCGCGTCCTTTTTTGCGATCGCGACGGCAACGTCTGGTCGGGAACCGATGGCGGCCTGGATCGTTTTCGCCGGATGCCCATCACGACCATCCCGTTGGGGGGTCGAGCGTCCGGCGCAGCCATCGCGCCGGCGGCCGGCGGGGCCATCTGGGCCGCATCGTTCGACAGCAAGCTGATGCGCATCGACCGTGGCGGTCGCACCGACTATCCCGCCATCGGGCCGGACATCACGAGCCTGCATGCCGGTGCGACGGGATCATTGTGGGTCGGCGCAGAAAATTTCGACGTCTGGCGCACCGACGACGGCACTCGCTTCAGCAAGCTCCCACTGCCCAGGAACGGCGCGGTCAAGGGTCAGATCCAGAGCCTGACGACGGACAGCGCCGGCGACCTGTGGATCGGCATGCTCGGCGCCAGCAACAGCTTTCGCTTCGCGGATGGCCGCTGGAACGAAGTCGTGCCTTCGCAGGAAACAGCAAGAGCCCACCGAGTGCTGTCCCTCGATACCGATACTGCCGGTCGCGTCTGGCAGTCCAGCGGCGATACCGTGTTGATCTTCGACAAGGGCCACTCACGGGCGTTGGAGCTCGATCCCGCGATCGGCATCGTGGAAACAATCTATCACCACGGCCAGCATGTCTGGCTAGGCGGAGCTTCAGGTCTGGCGTTGTCCGACGGACAACAGTCGGTGACGCTCAAGGCAAACGACGGACAGGGTTTCGAAACGATCCACGGCATCCTCGAACTCGCCAACGGCGATGTCTGGGTGCACGAAGAGCGCGATGCCTTCGTCATCCGAGCCAGCCAGTTGACCTCCGTCGCGCCGGGCTCGAAGGAGGCGTCGGTGGATGTCGAACGCTTCGACGCGGCCGATGGACTCGAGCGCAACCGCCACACGCCCGAGCCGAGCGTCGTCCAGGCCGACGACGGACGCTTGTGGTTCAGCGTCGACCGCGGCGTGGCCTGCGCCGACCTCGCGCAACTGGTTCATGCCTCGCGTCCGATCACGGTTCGCATCACGTCGTTCATCGCGGATGGCCGAGCCTTCCCGGTGACATCGTCTGCGGTCGTCGGCGAGTTGAACAAGCACGCCGAGCTGACGTTCTCGGCCATCGACCTGTCGACCGCCGAGAAGCGCCGCTTCCGCTATCGGCTGGAAGGTCTCGAACAGGAGTGGCACGAGGCTGGCGCGCACCACGGCGCGCAGTACAACGACTTGCCTCCGGGCGACTATGCCTTCGTCGCCCAAGTGACTGACGACTTCGGTCACTGGCAAGAGCACGGCGGCCGGTTGGCGTTCACCGTGCCGCCCGCCTGGTTCCAGACGGCCTGGTTTCGCGGCGCGGTTGCCGTGCTGCTCGCGGTCTTGATCGGGCTGCTGCATCGCTGGCGCGCGCGTCGCGTGGCCCTTGCCGCCGAGACGCGGGTCCGCCAGCAACTGGAGATACGGGCCGCAGAACGCGAGCGCATCGCGCGCGATCTGCACGACACCCTGCTGCAAGGCACGACCGGCCTCGTGCTGAACTTCCAGGTCGCGCTGAATCGTTTGCCTTCCGGCAGCGCCGAACGGCAGGCGATGCAGGGCTTGCTCGACGAAGCCGATCGCAGCGTCGACGAGGCCCGCGCTCGCGTGACGGGGCTGCGTGCGGACGCGACCGACACGCCCGACTTCGTGCGGCAGTTACACGACGTGGGGCGATCGCTCGCACGGCAAGGTGCCATCGCCTTCGCGCTCGAAGGAGACGGTGCGGCCTGGCCGCTGGCGTCGGAGGTGCAGGATCAGCTGATCATGATCGTGCGCGAGGCCGTGGGTAACGCCGCCCAGCACGCCGGCGCGAGCCGCGTGACGGTGCGCATGGCCGAAGAGTCCCGCGGATACGCGTTGAGCGTCGTGGACGACGGCATGGGCTTCGCGATCGACAAGGCCTCCCTCGATGCGAGCGCGCGCGGCCATTGGGGGCTGTTCGGCATGCGCGAACGCGCCCGCGAGATCGGCGCCGCGCTGGAGATCGACAGCCAGCCTGGCACCGGCACCCGAGTCACGGTCATCCTGCCTGTCCAAGTGGCCGGCCCCTGGGAGCGACGCTATCGCCGCGTCGGCGAGTGGACGGCGCGCGCCATATCAAAGCTCGGACGACGCCCGCGGTCCTCGCGACGGCAGGGCATCGATCGCCAGTGAAAGCAGGAACGCCAGCCCTCCCAGGCCGAACAACAGGACGTGTCGGCCTCCGGAAAGATCGTAGACGGCGGAATAGACGTAGCCGCTGATCGCCTGCACCACCGCGAAGGCCACGGTGGCCCGGGTCCACATCGTCTCGCGCGCGTGGTGATCGTGCACCAGTTCATGGACCCGGGCGATGGTGGCCGGCACGATCCCCGCCGGGAACGAGCCGAGCAACAGCGACAACCCGACGAGTGCCGCCGTGTCGGAGACCAACGTCAGGGCCGCGGCGCAACCGACTTGCAGGGCCAGGGCCAGACGGATCGCCCAACGGGCGCCGCAATGATCGGCCAGCAAGCCGTACAGCACCGGTCCGGCCATCGCGCCGACGCCATAGGCCACCCAGGCCAGCGCGCCGATGCTGCTTCCCTTTCCCAAGGCCCGAGCGACGTAGTCGACCAGGAACATCATCCCGGGCACCAGCCCCGCCGCGAGCAGTCCATATTGAGCGAGCAAGCGGCGAGATTCCGGCGGCATGCGGCGCAGGCCCGGCCGAGGCAGCGTGGAAGGCTCCGGCGTCCGGCGAGCCGGCGGCCAGGCGCGCCACGTCGCGGCCGTGAGGATCGACGCCGCGATGCCGATCGTGATCCAGGTGGCGCGGAGGCTGGTCTGCAGCGTGACCGGCACCACGGTTCCCGAGAAGACGACCCCGACGCCAATGCCGAGGAAGATCGCACCGCTCGCGAGCCCGCGCCGGTGGACCGGCACCGTCGGCAACACGACACCCGAGACCAGCACCATGGTGACGCCGCCGGCAACGCCGGACAGCAGCCGCCAGCAGAAGAACCAGACGTCGGACAGCGGGAACGCGCACGCGATGAACGAGATCGACGCCAAGAGCATCATCAGCCGCAGCATCCACACGGGATGCGCGTAGCGCCCCATCGCCCGGCCGCTCAGCGCGCCGATCAGGTAGCCCGCCAAGTTCGCCGCGCCGAGGTAGGCCACCTCGGAGGCCGCGAACCAGTGGGCCTGGATCATGGGCGGGATCAGCGGCGTGTACGCGAAGCGTGCGAGTCCGATCGCCACGAGGCTCGCAGATGCGCCTGCGAGGATGGCCGACGCACTGCGCGGCGAGTCGGGATTCGAGGCATGAGTCGGATGAGTCGCAGACATCGGGCAAGCTTTCGTGATGCACGCCGAGGCGCGTGCCGCTTGGAAACACGCGCCGAAGCACGCCGGGTCGGATGCATCGAGTCTTCTCGAAACGGATCGCCAGCGCATCGGTCGGCGGGTCCATGCTCGACACGGTCGCATGACGACGAACGCCGAGAGCGCGTACGCCCCGATGGACTTGCCACAGTCCGTTCGGCCTAGCCGCGCGTACTGACTCGTGCGGTAGCGCAGGCCCGCACGGCTTCCCAGAATCGACGGTCGTCGAGCCGCAGTGCACGACTTCGATTTCCACCCATCCGCATCGAGGCACACCCCATGACCGACTCCCCCTCCAAAACGTCTCCCGCGACCACCGTCGTCCTCGTTCACGGTGCGTGGGCGGATGGGTCCAGCTGGCGCCACGTGATCCAGCATCTCCAGGCCCAGGACGTTCCGGTGGTCGCCGTGCAGAACCCGACCAGCTCGCTCGCCGACGATGTCGAAGCGACGCGCAAGGCGATCTCCAACATCGATGGCACCGTCGTGCTCGTGGGCCATAGCTGGGGGGGTACCGTCATCACCGAAGCGGGGGAGGATCCGAAGGTGAAGGCGCTCGTCTACGTGGCCGCCTTCGCACCGGACGCCGGTCAGTCGACGGGCGACCAGGTGGCCCTGCACGACGCGCCCCCCGGACTGAGCACGGTCGAGCCCGATCGCACCGGAGCACTTCGCATGACCGAGGAAGGGTGGATCCGGAACGTCGCCCAGGATCTGCCGGAAGAAGAAGCGCGCGTCCTCGCCGCGATCGCTCCGCCGCTGGCGTTGACCACCTTCGGAGACAAGGTCAGCAAGACGGCCTGGCGCACTCGGCCCACCTGGTACGTCGTCTCGTCGGACGACCGTGCCGTCAACGTCGACCTGCAACGCGCGCTGGCACGGAAGATGGAAGCGCACACGACCGAGCTGGCGTCCAGCCACATGTCGCTGATCTCGCATCATCAGGCGGTCGCCGACGTGATCCTCGCCGCCGTGGACGCCGTGGACTGATCGCCCCGGGGATGCGAACGCGGCCGGCCTTTCGACACGACGGCGCCATGGCGATCGGCGCATCATCGGCGATGGCTTTCCACGGAGTCCCCCTCATGCATGCGCCGCCGCAACCGACCTCTTTCGGCAACGCCACCTCGCCATTGCGGGCACCTCTGGGCTCGTGTCTGGACACGCTGTTCGACGTGGTGTCGCAGTCGCCGGACGACGCCGACGTCGATCTGTCGGTGGCGTGCATGTTCGAGCGCGAGTTCCCGGGCGCGAGGCTGAGCGGTGGCCTCCTCCGCCTCGACCAGGCGCTCGGCGGCGCCCTCACCTCGGCGCGCAGCTCGGGGCTCTTCCGGGCTCGCAGCTTGGACTCGTTGCTCGTGACCCGCCCACCCGCCCAGGTGCGTGCCAAGGCGATCCTCGTGTTGGGGCTGGGCGGCCCCGAAACGCTGGACGAGGAGACGCTCTCGCGCGCGTGCGCGTTCGCCGTCGGCCAGGCCGAGCGGCTGCGTTCACGCAGCGCAGCCTTCGCGCCCAACCTGCTGGACGCCGGTGTGCCGCCATCGTCGACCTTGCATGCCGCTCGAGCGATGCTGACCGGCGCGCTTTCGGCGCTCGCGCTGTCGGATCGTCTCCGTCAAGGTTCGCTGGCGGCGCCCTCGTCGATTCGGACCTGGTCCTTCGACGCCGGCGCCGCGCACTTCGACGCGGTGGTCGACGACTTCGCGCAGACGTTCGCCACCCTGTCCCGCCAAATCGCCCTGGATACGCCTGCTCGTTGACGCAGCCTACGTGGCGGCGCCCGACAGCGCCCGGCGCACGCGTTCGGGCGACAGCGGCATGTCCCGCAATCGACACCCCGTGGCGTCGGCGAGCGCATTCGCGAGCGCCGCCGCGGTCGGCCCCTGGGCGGCCTCGGCCGTCCCGAGGAACGGCGAGCCGGGACGTTCGACGATGTGCACCTCCACGCTGTCCGGTACTTCCTTGAACCGATGGATCGGGTAGGCGCTCCAGTCGAAGCTGCGACGATGATCCGCGTCGAAAAGCGCTTCCTCGCGCGTCGTCCAGCTCAACGATTGCAGCAGCGCACCCTCGATCTGGTTGCGCACGCCGTCGGGGCTGACCGTCTGGCCGCTGTCGACGGCCGCGACCGCGCGGCGCACCCAGATGCGACCTGAGTCGTGGTCGACCTCGATCTCGAGCACGACCGCGCAATAGGCGCCGATGTTCTTGTAGCGCGCGAAACCCATCCCGCATCCGCGATAGCCGTCGCCCGCGCGACGATGCATCCAGCCGAAACGGTCGGCGGCGGCCTGCATCACATCGCGCGCGCGCACATCTTCCATGTGCGCCAGACGAAGCGCCAAGGGGTCGATGGCGGCCTTCCTGGCCAACTCGTCGAACATCGACTCGATCGAGAAGACGTTCAGATGCGCACCCAGCGAGCGCAGCGCCGAGACCCGCAGCGGCATGTCCTTGGCAAAGTGATACAGCACGTGCATGTTGGGCAGTGCGTAGAGCGGGTTCGAGTTCCGGCTGCCGTCGCCTTCGGGCATCGGGATCGGCTTGCCCTCGGGAATCGCGAACGGCGGCACGACCTCCTGACCGGCGACGACACCGCCTGCGCCGACGGGCCGATTGTTGTGCGGGTTGCTCCACACCTCGTAGTTCCAGGCGACGATGCGATGGTTGGCATCGAGCGAAGCCTCGACATCGGTCACCATGCCGGGCCCCATCGGCTCCCAGCCCTGCTCCTGCTCGCGCATCCACTGCAGGCGGATCGGCCGGCCGGGCATCGAGAGCGCGATCAGCGCGGCGTCCGCCGCCACGTCGTCCGCGCCGTTCTGGCCGTAGCAGCCCGAGCCGGGCGAGTGGATGCCGCGCACGCGCTCGATCGGCAGGCCGCAGAGTTCGGAAACGACGCGGCGCACATCGAAGATGCCTTGCGAATGGCTCCAGACCGTCATCTCGCCGTCCCGGTAATGCGCCACCGCGCACGAGGGTCCGATCGACCCGTGGTGCAGCCACGGTCGGCTGTAGCTGGCACGCAGCGTCATGACCGCGGACGCGGCCGGAGCTGTCGTGTCGAGGATCACGATGTCGCGGGTCGGCAGGGCCTTGAGGATCGCGCGCGAGTCCTGCAGCGGGATCGGCAGCCCCTGGCGCGTGAACGCGGACGACTGCAGCCGGCGCATCGCGAGGATGGCCGGCCACTCCTGGTCGGCGACGACCGCCGTGAAGCCGCCGGACTGCACGATCTTCACGACGCCTGGCATCTGCGCGGCCGCCGCAATGTCGACGCGGTCCAGCGTCGTCCGGTAGCTCGGCCCGCGGACGACGCGCGCGTGCAGCATCCGGGGCAGGCGCAGGTCCTGCACGTAGGACGCACCGCCCGTGACCTTGGCCGGGATGTCGATGCGCGGCAGGGATCGGCCCATCGTGCGATACAGCCGCGGATCCCGCAACGGCACGCCAGGCAATGCCTCGACGCGCAGCGACAGCGATTGCGCGAGCATGCCGTACGGAAGCCGGCGTCCATCGACGGCGACCACGGCGCCCTTTCCGTCAGAGGACAGCAGGGTCGCCGGCACGCCGAGCTGATTCGACGCTTCGCGCACCAGCAAGGCGAGCACGTTGGCGGCGGCGTTCTGGATGGCGCGTCCGCTGTCCTGCATCGAGTGACTGCCCGCGGTCAGGCCTTCATCAGGCGTCCGTGCCGTGTCCGCGGTGACGAGCTCGATGGCCTGCGGCGACACGTCGAGTTCCTCGGCGGCCACCTGGATCAGTGCCGTCCGGATGCCCTGCCCCAGTTCGGCCTTGCCGGTGAAGACAGTGACCTTGCCATCGCGATCGATGCGGATCCAGGCATCGAGCCAGGGCGTGCTCTTGAGGTCGCCGATGAGGTTCGGCGCGAGCACCTTGGGTCCGGCTCCGCCTTCGCCACCACCGGCGAGCTGTGCCCGCGCGATGCCGTGCAAGGAGAAGTCGACGATCAACGCGCCGACGCCAAGAAACGTGCGGCGCCGCATGCGCCCGGGATCAACGATCTCCGTCATCGCGCGAGCCTCCATGGGTCGAGCGCATCGCGACGAGCGCGTCGGACGCCCGGCGGATCGCGCGCAGGATGCGCATGTGCGTGCCGCAGCGACACAGGTTGGTCTGCATGTGCGCGCGGATCGCGGCGTCGGTCGGCGCGGGATCGCGGTCGAGCAGTGCCTGGGCGCGCATCACCATGCCGGCGATGCAGTAGCCGCACTGCGCCGCCTGCTCGTGCTCGAACGCCTGCTGGACGACGTTCGGGCCCGCGGACGTCGCCAGGCCCTCGATGGTGCGGACCGACTTGCCCGGCAGCGACGCGATCGGCGTCAGGCACGAAAATGCCGCGTGCCCGTCGATCTGCACCGTGCACGCGCCGCACTGGCCGAGTCCGCAGCCGTACTTGGCGCCATTGAGCGCGAGATCGTTGCGCAGGACGTAGAGCAGTGGCGTCGAGGGGTCGCTGCTCACCGTTCGATCCTGGCCGTTGACGTGAAGAGTGATGCTCATGGCTGGCTCGCTTCGGCCCGCAGCTTCGCGGCAGATGACGGGAGGCCCGCCCACGCGGGTCGGTTGGTGAATCGCGCGCGGACGTATGCGACGACCGCGGCCGCCTGCGCATCGGACAACGAGTCGCGGAACGCGGGCATGTACGGCGTCTCGTCGTCGGCCGGGGAGCGCACGCCGGACAGCACCGCCTGCAGCGCGTTCGCCGGATCGTCGGCGAGCACCGTGCTGGTCGTCGACAACGACGGCCGCCCTTCCCGCGACATGGGCGCCGCGGGATCGTGGCAACCCGCGCACGCGCCGGTGAAGATCGTCGCGCCCTCTGGCTGGGACGCCTGGGCCAGCGCCGCGCGGTCGACGGGCGCGTCGAGCGCCCTCGGCGCGCCCCGCGGGTTCATCGACGAAGCGATGTAGGTCGCGATGGCCCTCACATCGCTTTCAGGGAGATCCGTCATCTCGTGGGCGACCGGCCCCATCGGACCGGCCGCGACGCTGTGGCCTGGCTCGAGGCCGCCTCGCAGGTAGCCGAACAGAGCGTCCACCGACCAGCTCGCCGCTCGCGGGTTCGTCGCATCGAGGGCCGGCGCGTTCCAGCCTTCGGCTACGCCGCCCGCGAACAGATGGCCTCGTTCCTCGCCGCCGGCCAAGTTCCGGGGGGTGTGGCAACCGCCGCAGTGGCCGAGACCGTCGACAAGATAGGCGCCGCGATTCCACAGCTCACCACGCGATGGATCCCGGACGAAAGGGTCCTCGTGCAGGAACAGGAGCTTCCAACCTTCGAGCAGGGGCCGGAATCCCAACGGCGGCACCAGGCGATTGGCCGGCGTGGCCTCGACCACCGGTCGGCGAGTCATCAGGAACGCATAGATCGCATCGAGATCGGCGTCGCTGGTGTGCGTGAAGTGTTCGTAGGGAAGCGCCGGGTACACATGGTGACCGTCGCGCGAGACGCCGTCCTTCATCGCGCGGCGGAAGGCCTCGCGCGACCACCCGCCGATCCCGGTCTCCACGTCGGGCGTGATGTTGGTCGTGTAGATCGTCCCGAAAGGCGTGGCCAGCGCACGACCACCGGCGAAGGTGATGCCGCGGTCGGTCGTGTGGCAGACGGCGCAGCTGCCGATCGACGCCAGCACCGAGCCTCGTGCGACGGCCTCGGAAGAAAAGGACGACGGCACGGGGCGCGCGATCCGCTCGAGGGCGGGACGAAGCGTCGCAAGCCACGCCAGCAGCAGGCCGGCCAGCACGATGGACACGGCGATGCCTGCCATGCGAAGGACGCCGACGCGCCGAAGGGTGTTCAGGGGGTTCATGAAGAATGCGCCGAGCGGCTCAGGGCTGCCATCTTTCCGCATCGAGCCGCCACGACCAACCCGAGTACGAACCGGGCGTTCATAGTCCTTCCGGTCTGTCACGGATAGAACCCGATACCGATGCGCACCAGTGCGACGTGGAGTCGAATCGACGCTCCGCCACAAAACTGCACACCGCCTTCGCGCGACCGCAGTCTTCAACCGCGGATCGACCGCCGCCATCGAGCCAGAAAGCCACCCATGACTCAAACCCTCGCGAGTCCAGCCCCGTCCGACACCATGTCCCCCGCCATGGTGCGAACCTTCGCCTTCTGCGTGGGCATCGTCGTCGCGAACGTCTACTACGCGCAACCCATCATCGAGTTGATCGCGCCGAGCCTCGGCCTGTCGGCGCAGGCGGCGAGCTTCATCGTCTCGCTGACGCAGATCGGCTATGCCTGCGGCCTCTTTCTTCTCGTGCCGCTCGGCGACCTGCTGGAGAACCGCAAGCTGATCCTGACGACCGTCCTTGTCACCGCATGCAGCCTCGCGTTCGCCGCGACCGCCCGGCAACCGTCCGTCTTCCTGGCGGCGTCCGTGCTCATCGGGCTGACATCGGTCTCCGTACAGATGCTCATCCCCCTGGCGGCGCACATGGCGCCAGAGGCGACACGCGGACGGATCGTCGGCAACGTCATGGGCGGACTGCTGACCGGCATCCTGCTGTCGCGCCCCGTCTCGAGCGTCGTCGCCGACATGTTCGGCTGGCGCGCGATCTTCGCGGCTGCCGCCGTCATGATGCTCGTGGTCGCCGCGATCGTCGCGACGATGATCCCTCGCCGCCAGCCTGAATCGTCGCTGGGCTATGGACAGCTGCTGGCGTCCCTCGTCCACCTGTTCCGCGACAACCCGATCCTGCGACGCCGCGCTTTCTACCAGGGCTGCATGTTCGCGGCTTTCTCGCTGTTCTGGACGGCGGTGCCCATCGAGCTCGCCCGGGTCGATCACCTGTCTCAGTCGAAGATCGCGCTCTTCGCGCTGATCGGTGCGTCGGGCGTGGTGTCCGGCCCGCTCGGAGGCCGCTTGGCGGACTCCGGACACAGCCGCGTGGGCACGCTGGCCGCGCTGTGGATCGCCGCGATCGCCTTGCTGCTGACGGCCATCGGATTCGGCACGGACCTCGTGGTGCTGGCGATCGGTGCAGTCGCGCTCGACTTCTGCGTCCAGCTCAACATGGTGATCGGGCAACGCAGCATCTACCAACTGCCCGCGCATCACCGCAGCCGGCTCAACGCGCTGTACATGACCAGCATCTTCATCGGGGGCTCGATCGGATCCGCCATCGCCAGCGTCCTGTACAGCCACGGCGGATGGCACGCGGTCGCGCTCGCGGGCTGCGCGTTCCCGCTGCTCGCCGGCATCGCGGCCGTGTTCTGGGAACGCGAGCACGCGGCGTGAGGCCGGCCGCCCGTGGACAGCCTCGACCTCCAGGTTCTCGAGCGCGCCCGCGCGTTTCGTCGCGACGGCCACGCCGCCTGGCTGGTCACGGTCGTGGAGACCTGGGGCTCCGCGCCGCGGTCACCGGGAGCCCTCCTCTGCCTTCGAGACGACGGCGTCGTGGAAGGATCCGTCTCGGGGGGTTGCGTGGAAGACGACCTGATCGACAGGCTGCGCCACGGCGAGCGGGCGACGGCGCCCACGCTTGTCTCGTATGGCGTCACGAAAGACGAAGCGGCACGCTTCGGCTTGCCGTGCGGAGGGAATCTGAAGTTGGTCGTCGAGCCGCTCATCGAAGCGGCCTGGATCGACGAGGTCCTCGCACGCACGGGCCGTCACGAGCTGGTCGCGCGCCGATTGGAACTGTCCTCGGGCCGGATCGAGATCATGCCGGCGTCACGCGGCGACACGTTCGCGTTCGATGGCCGCCATCTCGTCGTGCTCTTCGGCCCGCGCTGGCGACTGGTGATCATCGGCGCAGGGCCACTGTCGAAGCTCGTCGCCAGGATGGCCACCGCGCTCGATTTCGAGGTGATCTGCTGCGACCCGCGCGACGAGACCACGGCGCACTGGGATCTGGCGAGCGCCACGCTCAGCCGAGCCATGCCCGACGACCTGTTGGTCGAGCTGCAACTGGATGCGCACAGCGCCGTGGTCGCGATCACGCACGATCCCAAGCTCGACGACCTCGCATTGCTCGAAGCGCTCAAGTCGCCGGCGTTCTACGTCGGCGCGCTCGGATCGAGGTCGAATACGGAGAAGCGGCGCGAGCGCCTGGCGATGTTCGACCTGACGCCGGCGGAGATCGATCGGCTGCACGGTCCGATCGGCCTGTATCTCGGCTCCAAAACGCCTGCGGAGATCGCGGTATCGATCGTCGCCGAGCTGGTCGCCGTCAAGAACGGCGTTGCCCTTCAGCAGAAGAAGGCCGGCTCACGCTGCCCCGAACCTCGTGCGATCGTCCCGGCAACACGCTGCACATTCCTTCCATGACTTCTCACGGAGAACTCACGACATGGACACCCCACCCGCGCTCCCACCCGTCGTGGCCCAGGAGATCCGCATCGTCGATGCGCAAGGCCACGTTCGCATGCTGTTGTCGGCGGCGTCGGGCAACCCGGCCATCCTGCTGATGCGCGAGAACGGCGCCCCCGCGGCGACGATGTCGTTGACGCCGGAGGGCCGTCCCGCCATCACGCTCCTCAATCCCGATGCGACGGGGCCGACCGCGGCGCTCGAAGTCGACGACAAGGGCGCGCACGTGAAGTTCGACGGGCCGGGCCGCTCATCGAGCTACGTGTTCCTCAACAACGGCGGCACGTCCGGCCTCGTGCTGATCGACATGAACGGCGTTCGTCGGCTCAGCGCGATCGTCACGCCCGACGGCGGTGGCCAGGTCGAGCAGTTCGACGCCAAGGGCAAGCCAGAACCTGCCGGCCCGCGCTGAGGGTTGCCAACGCGTACTACCCATTTCGACCTAGGTAACAGTGCCGTGCCCGCCTCAGCGTGGCAGTCCTATACTTTCTCTCGGCGTCGCTGCAAGCGGCGGCCGCGCGACTCATGCATGCACGGCTCCGCCGAATAGTCCCGTCGAGCGAGAGATGATCGCCGGCCAGGGCCCAGGCATCCTTGCCAAGTTCAACCACTGCTCGAGTTGTCCATGAATGCGGTCACACCGCTCGTCCACGTCGTCGACGACGACGATTCCCTGCGTCATGCCGTGGTCAGGCTTCTTCGGTCGGTCGCCATCGAAGCCACGGGTTTCGCCACGGCCGCCGAATTCCTGGAGCAACCTGATCCAGGCCGGCCGACGTGCGTCATCCTGGACGTCCGGCTGCCGCATTCCAGCGGCCTCGACATCCAGCAGGAATTGAAGGTGCGCGGCCGTGACATGCCGATCATCTTCGTCACCGGATACGGCACCATCCCGATGACCGTTCGCGCCATGAAGGCCGGCGCCGTGGAATTCCTGACGAAGCCGTTCGGGGAGGACGACCTGCTGGACGCCGTGCGCAAGGCACTCGCCCGCGACGAGGTGGCCTGGAAGCTTCGCGCGGAGCAGGGCGACCTCCAGACTCGTTATGCCACGCTGACGCCGCGAGAACGCGAAGTCATGGGCCACGTCGTCGAAGGCAAGCTCAACAAACAGGTCGCATCGCAGTTGGGCACCAGCGAGATCACCGTCAAGGTCCACCGCCGACATGTGATGGACAAGATGCAGGCGCAGTCGCTGGCTGAACTCGTCAGAATGGCGGAGAAGCTGCGCCCGCGCGGCGAGGATCGCGCCTGAGTCCCTGGCCGCATGCGGGCCGCGGGGTTCTTCAAGCCAACGCGGGTTCCGGGACGAAGCCGCGAACCATCGCGATGCTTGCTGCCTCCGTTCGGGAAGTCGCATTCAGCTTCGCCAGGATGGATCGGACGTGAGCCTTGACGGTACCGATCGCGATGTCCAGATCCTTGGCGATCGCCTTGTTGCACCGGCCGCGCGCCACCTGCGCGAGCACCGCGTGCTCTCGCATCGTCAGATGCTCATTCGAGAAGTCGTTGGCCATTTCCTGCGCGCTGAGTCGACAGAGGAAATGCTGTCTCCGACCCCCAGCGAGAACGGCGGCCGAGATTTCCTCCGGCGGCGAGCTCTCCACGACGTAGCCCAGGACGCCGCGCTTCAGGGCGCGCTGGATCTCGAAACTCCGGGGCCGGCGCGCCAACACCACGATCGCGGCGTCGCGCGGGCCGTCCTGCAGCTTCTGGCTGGAGAGCTCGTCGCAGACGATCACGTCGGCGTCGGCACGCGTCGAACCCGCGCTGCCGATGAAGACGTCGTGGTCGGGCAGGTCGGCGAGGCAAGCCTGCAAACCGATCGCCACGATGGGATCTGAATGCATGACCAGCACACGCTGCGGAACTCCAATGGAATTTGTCATGTCGGGTCTCCAGAAGGAATGGACTTCGCACCTTCTTTCTCGTTCGACCTCGGTCGGCGGGCGGAGAGTGCATCTGGAGAATATCGACCCGTGCCTCGTGACGCCATTGAGCATTGGTATACGCGTCGATGCTTTGGTGTACGTTCTGGCAGGCAACGACCCGCACATCGTCGGCTCGACGTTCCGTTGCGCCGTTCCTCAACGACGGATTTCGCCGACCGGCGCGAACAATTCGAACTGGAACAGCGCGCCACGGCCACCGGTGCACGCGATCGCGAGGCTGCTGCCGTGTCCCTCGATGATCGAGCGACAGATCGACAAACCCATGCCGGTGCCGGTCTTCTTCGTCGTGAAGAAAGGCTCGAAGATGCGCGGCAAGACGTCGGCGCCGAGGCCGGGCCCCGTGTCCCTCACCGACACCATCGTGCCCCGTGTTGTCGGTTCCGTCGAGATCGTGATGACCCGTTCGTCGACGTCGGCCTCGACCATCGCTTCCATCGCGTTCACGACCAGGTTGATCAGCACCTGTTGAACCTGGATGCGGTCGGCCTCGACCAGGTGACTGTCCGTCGCGAATTCGACGAGCAGCTTGACGCGATTGCGCTCCAGCTCCGTCTGGAGCAACGCGATGACTTCCCGCGCGGCATCGTCGATGTCGACCGTCCCCAGCTTCGGTCCGGTCTTGCGTGACAAGGACACGAGGCTGCGGATCACCTCGGCCGCGCGCTTTCCGTCATAGAGGATCTGGTCGAAGATCTGCTGCGCCTCGTCGACGAACGGCGTGGCATGGTTCAGGAAATTGAGGCCCGCACCGGCATTGGTGACGATCGCGGCCAGCGGCTGGTTGATCTCGTGGGCGATCGACACGGCGAGATGTCCGACCGTCGTCAGTCGCGCGACGCGCGTCAGTTCCGAGCGCGCGTTCTGCAGTGCGTCCTGCGCACGCACGCGCTCCGTGAAGTCCGTGACCGCGGTGCTCGCACGAACCAGTGTGCCGGCGGCGTCGCGCGAGCACAGGAGCGTGGCATGCATCCACCGCGTCTCTTCGCCGCGCAGGATGCGCATGTCGAATTCGAGCCGCTCGCGATCGCTCGCGAAGTGCTCGCTGATGGCCATGATCACGCGCTCGCGATCCTCGGGATGAAATGGGAAGCGCGCCAGCCAGTCCGAACGTCCGAGGAATCGTTCCTCGCCGCCCAGTCCGCACATCTCGAGGAGACGCGGTGAAGCATAGAACTCGTCGGTCGATACGATCCAGTCCGTATGCCCGTCGCCGGCCGCTTCAACGGCCAGCGCGTAGCGCTCTTCCGAACGTTTGAGCGCGGCCTCCGACTGCCGACGGTCACGATTCTCCCGCTGCAGTTCGGCGTACAGCCGAGCGTTCTGCAACGAGATGGCGGCCTGGGATGCGAGGAGCTTGAGCACTGACAGGCGGGTGGGAGTGAACACGCCAGGCGCCAGCGAATTCTCGAGATAGAGGACGCCGATCAGCACCGCCTGCTTCAACAACGGAAGGCAGAGGATCGATCGCGTGCGGTTCCGGACGATGTACGGATCCGACGAATATGCATTCGGCGCCGATGCGTCATTGAGCAGCACGCTCTCACGAGCACGCAGGACATAACGGAGCATGGACTCCGGCAACGCCTGCGACGTGACGATGACGTCGGACACGTCGACCGCGACATCGTCGTGCGTCGTGCGCGCCTGCGCTTCGATCCAGAGCTCGTCGCCCCGCACCGCGATGAGCGCGCCCCGCTCCGCGCCGGCCTGCTGCAGCACGGTCGTCATGAGCGTGTCCATGAGCGTCGCGAGATCGGTCTCGGCGGAGACGGCTTGCGAGCTTTTCACGACATTGGCGAGGTCGAGCTCGTGCAGCCGAGTGAACGATGCCGACCCGCGGTCGTCGATCGAGATCGACGCGACATCGGGAAAGGCCTGGTCGAGGTCGCCCAGCTTCGCGTCGGCGCCCCATTGCGCGAAGGCTTCCCTGCCACGCCGCAGATGCCCTTCGGCGAACGAACCGAATCCGCGCGCAGCATAGAAGCGCGCCGCTGCTTCGTGCGCGACGGCCTCGTCGTTGACGAAACCATGCAGGCGCGCCAACTGCGTTGACTGCTCGTACATGCGCATCGCCTCGAGATCCCGGCCGCCGATGCGAGCGCTCTCTGCCGCCACCAGCGACGAACGCGCCGCCCAGTTCTCGGGACAGCAGCGCGCCCAGACCTCGAGCTGCGCCTGGCACTCGGACACGGATTGCGCGTAGGCGATCCGCTCGGCGGCCGTCGCGGCATCGAAGTGCGCGGCGCGTGCGAGCGGCGCGTAGAAATAGAACTCCGCGAGCTCGAGGTGCCCGTACAGGGTCTTGATGTCGGGCTCGGCATTGGCGGCGGCGGCACAGGCGCCGGCATGGTCCCCGGCGAGGAAGCGTGCCTGGAGCTTGCGGATCCAGTACATCATCCCCGCGATGAACAATCCTTTGCTCTGCGCGCACTCGGCTTCGTAGCGACTTTCGCTGAAGACCTCGTCGTCGAAGCGGCCCGGAGCAGGCGTCAGGCCGCGCAGCGACTTGACCAGCATCAACTGCGCCGTGAAGATCGTGATGAGCAACCGGAAGTTGGTCTTCGTGACGAACGCGAGGCCGTTCTCCACGATCCGCTGCACCTCCTCGAGCGGCGTCCCCCGCAGCAGATGGCTCGAGATGAGGCAGTACCAGTAGTAGCCGACGTAGTTCACGTCGCCGGCTTCGTTGGCCGCGTCGACGGTGCGTTGCAGCAGGTCGAAAGTGCCTGGCACCAGGGGCTTCGTCCAAGGCGCCACGTGATAGCCGAGCGTCATGTACACCCGTGCCTTGAATCGGTCCAGGCCGCGCTTCTCCACCAGATCCAGGCCGAGTCGGGAAAAACTGTAGGCCCACTGGTAATCGTTGAACGTCGGTCCGAGGTACATGCCGAGGTAGGCATAGCCGACCGCGGAAGCGTCCGTGTTGCCGAACTCGATGCTGACGTTGGCTGTGCGACAGAGCACCAGCAGCACCAGGTTGCGGTCGGTGTACACGGCCGGCGGCAACAGCGCCATGAGCACGTCGACGGTCGCCCGCCGTTCCTCGTTCTCCATGATCGGCAAATCGACCAGCGACTCGATCGCACGCGTGCCGACGCGGCTCAGGAGCAGCTCATATTCCGAACGCACCTCTTCGGTCGTCGGTTGCTGCGACCAGCGAATGTCCAGCTCCGCGAGATACTCGATCGCGGTGTCGACCGCGCGCGGGCATTCGTCCATCGCCGTATACAGCGTGACCCGCAGCCACGTCACCGCCGCGCGCTGAACCTGCGTCCGCGCGCGCGGCGCGATGGCGGCGAGACGCTCGTCCGCGGCCACGAGATCGCCGGTCAGGAACTCGCACTCCGCGAGCGCGCGCTCCAGCTCGAATCGCAGCTCCGGGCACAGATCCCAGCCATCGTCGGCGAGCAACGCGCACCCCGCGGCGAAGTACGCGCGAGCCGAGGCGTACGCCGTCGACACGCTGGCACGCCGGCCTGCGACCGCGTTGAGCCGCGCGACCTGCTCGCGCTCGACGGGGGACGTGATGAGCGGGATCGCCCGATCGAACTGGTTCGCGATGTCGAACGCCTTCTCCGCCAGGCTGTCGGGGCTGGTTGCCGCCAGCAACGCGCGCCCGATCCTCAGATGTTCCTCGTCGCGCGCCGATTCCGGCAGCAAGGCATACGCAGCCTCCTGGACGCGGTCATGCAGGAACGCGAAGCCCCCGGCAACGCGCAGGACCAGCCCGGTCTGCAACGCATCCCACAACGACTCGGACACGGTCGCCTCGTCGCCCCCGTGGAGCAACGCCAGCGTCTCGATGCGGGCCGTGTTGCCCAGACAAGAGAGCTCGATCAGCGCGCGGCGTGTCCGGGCGGGAAATCGGGACAGCTTGCCGAGGACGAGATCGACGACGTTGTCGGTGCTGGCGCGCGCACGGATCGATTCGACGTCCCACGTCCAGCGGTGCGTCGCCACGTCGAATCGGAGAAGCCGCCGGTCGGCCAGGTCGCCGAAGAACTGAAGCGCGAAGAACGCGTTGCCGGCGGTCTTCTCGTGCACCAGATCTGCCAGCGGACCGACGCGATCGACACCCGTGCGAAGCGCATCGGCGACAAGCTGCCGGACATCCCCCGACTGCAGCGGGCTCAGCGCCAGCTCCCGGAGGTGTGCGCCCGAGGCCCGGATGGCATTCAAGGATCGGACGAACGGATGCGCGGGCGAGACCTCGTTGTCACGGTAGGCGCCGATGATCAGGACGTGGCGGATGTCCGGGCTCGTCGCGAGGTGCTCCAGCAGCGTGATCGTGGCGGCGTCCAGCCATTGCAGGTCATCGAGGAACAATGCAAGCGGGTGCTCGGGCCGCGCGAACACGCCCAGGAAGCCGCGAAAGGTCGCCTGGAATCGCGCCAGCGCCTCGGCGGCCGGCAACTCGGCGACAGGCGGCTGCCTGCCGATGACAGCCTCCAGTTCGGGAATCAGGTTCACGAGCAATTGGCCGCTGACGCCGAGCGCCTCGCGCAGCAGCGTGCGCCAGGTGGCCATCTCGAGATCGCTCTTGGCAAGGATCTGCCGGACCAGGCCCTGGAATGCCTGCGCGAGCGTCGCGTACGGGATGTCGCGCTTGTACTGATCGAACTTGCCCGCCGCGAACAACCCGCGCGGCGGCACCAGCGACTTGTGCAGTTCGTTCACCACCGACGACTTGCCGATACCCGAATAGCCGGACACGAAGACGACCGCTGGCATTCCCGTCGCCACGACCGAATCGAAGGATTCGATCAGCGAATCGATCTCGGCCTCGCGTCCGTAGAGCTTCTCAGGAATCAGCAACCGATCGGAGCCGTCATGTTCGGCCGGGACGAAATCGGAAATGAGGCCGTCGGATTCCCATTCGACCAGGCAGCGTCGCAGGTCGACGCCGACGCCGGCGGCACTCTGGTAACGCTCCTCCGCGGTCTTGGCGAGCAACTTCGCCAGGATCGCGGGCAAGGCACCGAGACGGCGATCCGACCCGCGACGCAGGGGCGCCGGCGCGCGGGCAATATGACAATGGATCCACTCCATCGCATCCGTCGCCTCGAAGGGCAGTTGGCCGTCGAGCAGCCGATGGAGCACGACGCCCATCGAATAGAGGTCGCTGCGCGAATCGATCGAGCGATTCATCCGCCCCGTCTGTTCCGGTGCCATGTAGGCGAACGTGCCTGCGATGGCATCCGACGAATCCGGTGGCTGGCGCTCGCGCAGGAGCGGCGATGCGATGCCGAAGCCCGTGAGCCAGGCCTGCCCGAGCGCCTCGTCGACGAGCAGATGCTCCGGCTTGATGTCCTTGTGGACGAGGCCTCGCTCGTGAGCGTGCGCGACAGCGGTTGCGATGGCCAAGGCGATGCGCAGGAAACTGCCGATGTCTCGCGGCTGATCCAGGATGTCGCTGAGCAGGACGCCGCCCGGATCCCGCATCAACAGGGCCGTCCGCCCCGGCTCCAGCAGCAGCGATCTCGGCGTCGCGGCCCAGGCTTCATCCAGCCGGTCACGCAGCGAGAACTCGTGCCGGAGTCGTCCGACCACGCGGGGCGGCACCGGCTCCTGGACGGCGGACAGCATCAGGAGCGCCTCAGGCTCGCCCGCCGTCACGCCGCGAGCGAGCACCACGTCCCGGTCGCGCCGCAGGATCTCGACGCGCTCCCACCCTGACGCCGGCGTCGGAGCCAGGTCGCCAGGCGCGTCCGCGGCGCCACTTCCGGCGCGGCTGTCCGTGAGGCCGCGGCCGACGCCCTGGTAGCCGCAGAACATGCCGCGCTCGTCGAACATCGGCGCCCCGCTCATGCTGACGCGGCGGGCCTTGCCATCGACTGCCACATAGAGATACTCGAACTCGCGGAACGGCCTGCGCGCCTCGAGTGCGGCACGGTGATGCGACCAGGATCCGGCCAGCGGCACGACCGTCGCGATCTCCCAGAGCGCCTTGCCGATCACGCCACCTTCGACCTCGTCGAAGCCGCCTTGCCCGTTGCTCGACAAATGGGAGAAGCGGAAATCAGGGCCTTGCTCCCAGTACCAGTCCGACGACAGGGTCGCCAGGTTGCGCAGGCGCGCCTCGCTCGCGCGCAGCGCCCGATCGTCACCGTCGCGGTGAAGAGCCATCTCGATCGAGGCGCGCAGTTGCGCCTGATCGAACGGCTTGAGCAGGTAGCCGAAGGCGCCGGTGGCGGTCGCGCGCTGCAAGGTCTCGTCGTCGGCGTAGGCCGTCAGAAAGATGACCGGCGCACGGCAGCTCTCGCCGATCGCTTTCGCCGCCTCGATGCCGTCGATGCCGGGTTCGAGGCGAATGTCCATCAACACCAGGTCCGGGCTGCTTCGAGCCGCCATCGCGACCGCATCGTCGCCACGGGGCGTCGTTCCGACAACCACGTGCCCCATGCGCTCGAGCTGACCGGCGATGTCCCGCGCCACGATCCGATCGTCCTCGACCACGATGATTCTTGCTGGTCTCAAGAAAGCACTCCCTCATCATGAACTGCAGGACACGTCGCCCCTCCATCGAAGGGTAGCCGCCATGATCGCACCACGACCATTGATCTTTCGGCCAAGCACCCGACACCTTCGTATAAGGCACGACGCCGCATCGGCATGTCGATTCGACCCGAGAATCTGCGATGGAAGAACGCCTATGCGACGGCGTCCTGCGAGACGAGCCCGGGCTCGCTTCGCGTCGTTGTCGGCGACCTATACCAAGGATCAATGGTTCGAACCTCATGGCGGACGTAGCGTGCTCAAATGCTGAAGGCTGGCTTAACGGAAATCGACGTGGACAAGCATGCCTCCCTCTGCGTGGTGGATGACGATCGCTCGGTGCGTTCGTCCATCGTCACGCTGATGCGGTCGATCGGACTCGAGGCCTCGAGCTTCGCGTCGGGCGAAGCGTTCCTGCAGTCCGAAGGCATCGGCGCGCTGCGCTGCCTCATCCTCGACGTGCGGATGAAGAGAATGAGCGGCCTGGACGTGCAACGTGAGTTGCTGGAGGCCGGGCACGACATCCCCATCGTCTTCATCTCCGCGCATGCCGATGGCGACGCGCGTGAACGCGCCACGAAGGCCGGCGCGATCGCCTTTCTCATGAAGCCGTTCAGCCAGGACGAGCTTTTGGGTTGCGTGCACGCCGCGATGGGCGACAAGCCGCGCGAGCCCGAATGACGCCTTCGAAGAGATTCGCTCGCAAGCAAGCTGCCGTCCTGTCCGAGCCCATTCATCGGCTCTGGTCGATCGTCGAACGGCTTGTCGCGGCGGCGGCGTTGACGTTGGTCGTGAATCTCGCGCACGCGGTCGACCCTGCCCAGCCGATCGACCAGCTGCTGCACACCCGCTGGGGGACGCGCGAAGGCGCGCCCAGCGACATCCGCGAGATCGCTCAGACGCCGGACGGCTTCCTCTGGCTCGGCACGCCCGCGGGCCTGGTTCGCTTCGACGGCATCGAATTCATCCGGGTGACCGCGCGCGCCGGCGAACCGTCGCTGAACGTCTTCATCTCGACGCTGGCCGTCGATCAGGAAGGCGCACTCTGGGTCGGGACGACCAGCGGCCATGTCTACCGGATACGTCACGGCGACACGGCACCGCCGTTGTTCCCGCTTGACCGGCCGAGGACGCGGATCCGCGGCGTGGTCGAAGACGCCGACGGGCGCCTCTGGATCGCCGACGCCACGAGCGTTTCGCGCCTCGAGAGCGGCCGTTGGGTCGAGGTGCCTTTCGAGCCCGTGGGCGGCAGACTCCCCGACATGATGTCGATGGTCGGTGACGGTCGAGGCACGGTCTGGGCCGCCTCGAGGAGCATGCTGTACGCGGCCAGACACGGCGAATCCCGTTTCACCGCGATCGGCCCCGTGGTCTATCCCGATCACCTGATCGTCGACACGGTGGGCGATGCATGGCTGACCGACCAGCGCGGCGCGGTTCGGTTGAACGGCACCGACAGCGTGCCTTCCACGACGTTCGATCGCATGGGCATGCACGATCCGAATGCCAGCGGCACCGAGCTGATGGCCTTCGATCATGACGGCGGCGTCTGGTCGATGCTGGACGGGGGCGTCGGCCGGCTCCAGGCCCCCATCGCCTGGCAAGCGTCGGCCAACGATCCGACCGTGCCGCAGTTCGAGCACATGGGAGCCCACGTCGCCGAATCGATGACCGGCCACCTGCGTTCGATGTTCGTGGATCGAGAGGGCGACCTGTGGGTGGGCACGACAGGGGGCCTCGACGGCTTTCGCAGCACCCGCCTGAAGCCCGTCACCATCGAAGGCCGGCCGATCGGCATGGCGGCCCTTGCGTCGGCGCCGGATGGGTCGGTCTGGCTGCCCGGCGACAACGAGTCCACCTTGCGCTGGCGAAACGGATCCGTGCAGCGCCTCGCCGACCCGGAAGTCGATTGCCAGGGGCCTCGTTGCGGGGTGGTCGCTGCGACCGTCGATCCTTTCGGCAACGCCTGGGTCGGCGGCCGGGGCACGTTGCGGCGTTGGCAAGGCGACGCCGTGCAAGGCGTCGCGCTGCCGGACATACCGGCGTTCAGCCCCGCCTCGCCGGCCGAGCTTCAGGCGGTGCGTGTGCTGCCGGACGGCACGCTGTGGATCCTCGCGTCGGGCGGCCTGGTCTTTCGACGCGTTGGCACGTCCTGGGAAGACATGCACGACCGCGCAGGGTTGCCGGCGCACGCCTTGACGCACGCCCTGAGCCTCGCACCGGATGGCACGGTCTGGATCGGCTTCGACAACCAGCAATTGGCCGCCGTCGGCCCGCACGGCACGCGGATCTTCGGCACCTCCGACGGCCACCACATCGCCGACCCGCTGGCGATCCTGCCCGACGCCGGCCTCACCTGGGTAGGGGGCGTCGGCGGACTGGAGGTCGTCCGCGACGGGCACGTCGCCACCGTGCTCGACCGGCAGGGTGCCGAACTTCGCGGAGTCGCCGGCATCGTGCGGACGCCATCGGGCGATCTCTGGCTCCACACCAGCGCGGGCGTCCTGCTCGTGCCGGCATCCGAAGTCGCTCGATTGCTTTCAGGAAAAGCCAATCGGCTCGACATGACGCGTTTCGATGCCGAAGACGGCCTGGACGGAGAGGCGCCGACCATGCGCCCTCTTCCCTCGGCCGTTCTCTCCCGCGACGGCTGGGTCTGGATCGCGACGACGAAGGGCGTCTTCCGGATCGACGCGGCACACCTGGAACGCAACCGGGTGGCGCCGACGACGTCAGTGCAATCCGTGGTCGTCGATGGTCGACCCGAAGTGCTGTCCGCATCGGTCCATCTGCCGCCCGGCACGGTCAATCTCGAGATCGCCTACACCGCGGCCGGCCTGCGCATGCCTCGTCGCCTGCACTTTCGCTACCGGCTCGAGGGCTTCGACCACGACTGGCGCGACGCCGACGATCGCAGGCGTGCTTTCTACACGAACGTGCCGCCAGGCAGCTATCGATTCGCGGTGCAGGCCGCCAACGAAGACGGCCTCTGGGGTGGCATCGACCGCGAGCTCGCCATCGACATCGCGCCACGCTACTGGCAGACCCGCTGGTTCGCTGCGATGACGGTTCTGGCCGTGGTACTTCTGTTCCTGGCGCTCCACCGCATGCGGCTTCGTCGAGCGGAGCAACGCGTGCGACGGGAGGTCGAGACGCGCGCGCACGAGCGCGATCGGATCGCGCGCGAACTGCATGACACGCTGCTGCAGGGAACGACCGGCCTGGTGCTGAACCTGCAAGTGGCGGTCAACGAACTGGCGTCCACGGATCCACGGCGCCTGAGGCTCGAGGGCCTGCTGGACACGGCCGATGCCGTTGTCGGCGAAGCGCGGGATCGCGTGACTCAATTGCGCGCACGAGACGCCGAGCCGTTGGACCTCGCCGCGGCGTTGCGCCGCTACGGCGAAGCATTGGCGACCCGCAGTGATGGCGTCCTGTTCCAGTTCGAGCAGCGCGGCGGGCTGCCGCGTCTTGCGCCCGAAACCGACGACCAGCTGCGGATGATCGTGCGGGAGGCGCTGGTCAACGCTTTCACGCATGCGCATGCGCGCCGCGTTTCGCTCGCCTTGCTCGCCGCCCCGGATCGTCTCGTCGTGACGATCGTCGACGACGGCGTCGGCTTCGACCTCGGCGCGGTCAAGAACAGGCATTGGGGCTTGGTCGGCATGCGCGAGCGTGCACGCGCGATCGGCGCTCGGTTGGAGATCGGCCGTGCGCAAGCGGGCGGCACCGAGGTTCGCGTCGAGGCACGCATCCGGCCCGATCTCGGCTGGTCGCGGAGGTTCTTGGCGTTCCTGCACTGACCGCAGGTTCACGATTCGTCGTTGCGGCCGGGACGCGCTGCTTCGGCCTCGCCCCTCGACGTCCAACGGGCGAGGTCGTGCGCGTCGGGCAATGCGGCGATACGCACACGCCCGCGAGACGCACGGACCGTCCTTCGCGAGTGGCGAGCGCCGTGGTGGAAGACGTGGGGGGAAATTTCGCGAAGACGACGAGAATCGACCGCGGAAAGAAAAACAGCCTAGAGGCCGAGGCCGCTAAGCTGTTGATTCTTCTTACTATTTTTGGTCGGGGCGGCGGGATTCGAACTCGCGACCCCTTGCACCCCATGCAAGTGCGCTACCAGGCTGCGCTACGCCCCGACTAGCTCTCTAGTATAGCCTGAAATCGCGAGCACTCCGGACGCGCATCGCGAAGATTTCAACTCACCAGCAACGCACGGATCGCGAGCAGCTCGGCGCGGATCTGTTCGGTGTCGTAGACGCCGCTCGCCGGCGACGGTGCGGACGCGCTGCCCGCCGTCTTGCGCGCCTGCAATGCGGCCGAGCGCACGTTGCCCGCGTTGGCGGCAGGCGTGCGCGAGGTGGCCGCGACCGCGGCGCGGCTCGTGTCGGCGTCGATCTCGCCGCGTTCGCGGCCGATGCGCTCGATGACCGCGACGTCGTCGCGCGCCATCGCGGCGAGCGCGTCGTCGTCGAGTGCGCCGGCACCGCCGCGATTGAACGGGTCCGCGCGCTCGGCATCGGTGTCGGCATGGGACGGCTCAGCCGCCAGCGGGCGCGCCGGCGCGAGGTTCGGCAGGTCGCTCGCGCGCGTGCGGGCCGCGGGGTCGCGGCGCGCGTGGGCGCGCGCGGCGGCGTCGATCTCGTCCGTGTCGTCGTCGGCGTCGAGCGGCGCCTCGTCGAGCGCGTCAGGCGCGTCGGCGGCCGCGTGCACGTGGGCGTGGACGCCGGCGTCGACGAGTTGGTTGCGCGCGCCGCTGATCGTGAAGCCCTGCTCGTACAGCAGGTCGCGGATGCGGCGGATCAGCAGCACCTCGTGGTGCTGGTAGTAGCGGCGGTTGCCGCGCCGCTTCATCGGCTTGAGCTGCGTGAACTCCTGCTCCCAGTAGCGCAGGACATAGGCCTTGACGCCGCACAGCTCGCTCACCTCGCCGATGGTGAAGTAGCGCTTGGCGGGGATCGCCGGCAGGGGCTTGTTCTCGGTGGTCAAGGGCGCACCTCGCGCATGTCGCGCGGGCGGCGCGCGCAGGCACGCCGCGCGTCGTCGCGCCGCTTCGCGCGGGCCCGCAGGCCCCGCTCACTGGCAAATCTCATCGTGTCCGCTCCCGTGGAACTCCCGTCTCCGTCCGTCTTTCAAATCAACGGTCTCGGGAGTGGGGCTCAGACTTTACTCGAACTCCTCGGCCGGCGGTATGTCGCCCTGGACGATGGCCTTGAGCTTGTGGCTCGAGTGGAAGGTGACGACGTTGCGCGCCTTGATCGGGATCGATTCGCCGGTGCGCGGATTGCGCCCCGGGCGCGACGCCTTGCCGCGGATCGTGAAGTTGCCAAAGCCCGACAGCTTGACCTCGCGGCCGTGCACGAGCGCGTCGTGCAGCAGGTCGAAGAACGCCTCGACGAGATCCTTGGACTCGCGCTTGTTCAGGCCGATGCGCTCGAACAGCAGGTCGGCGAGCTCGGCCTTGGTGAGCGTCGGCGTCTCGAGCGACGGCAGGATGACGGTGTCGGTGCGGGTCGGCTCGGACATGGTGGCAGCGGAGGCGGACTCGAGATCGTCGGAACGGGGGATGGCGGCGGCGTCGCGGGAAGGGTCGTCCATGGTCGACATCATCGCAGCATCAGGCGCGCAGGCGCGCGCCGCAGGCCGCCGTCGCGCGCGCGACCGCCGCGCCGACCGCCGCCGCGATCTGCTCGTCGGTGAGCGTCGCGTCGTCGGACAGCACCTCCAGGCGCACGGCCAGGCTGCGCTCGCCGTCGGCGAAATCGGCACCGGCCTTGGTCGGGCGATACACGTCCCACAGCGTCGCCGAACGCACGAGGCCCGACGGGTCGGCGCGCAGCGCGCCGATCAGCGCGTCGTGCGTCACGGTCTCCTGCACCACGAGCGCGAGGTCGCGGCGCGCGGCCTGCTGGCGCGGCAGCGGCTGCGCCTGCGGCACGTCGCGCTGCTGCACGGCAGCGAGGTCGAGCTCGAACAGCACCGGCGCGGACGGCAGGTCGTAGCCCTGGCGCCAGCGCGGATGCAGCTCGCCGACATGGCCGATGGCCTGGCCGTCGACGATCACCTTGGCGCAACGGCCCGGATGCATCGCGGGATGCCCGGCGGGCGCGAACGTGACGGTGCGCGGCGCGAGCAGCTGCTCGACGTCGCCCTTCGCGTCGAAGAAGTCGACCTGGCGTTCGGCCTCGCCCCACTGCAGCGCATCGACCGGGCCCCACGCGAGGCCGGCGATGCGCATCGGCTGCGCGATGCCGGCCACCGTCGTGAGCGTGGACGCGACGCTCGCATCGCGCGTGAACACGCGGCCGATCTCGAAGATGCGCACGCGCGGCGCCTTGCGCGCGAGGTTGTTGCCGAGGATCTGCACGAGGCTGCCGACGAGGCTGGAGCGCATCACGGCGAGCGGCGCGGCGATCGGGTTCAGCACCTTGATCGGGTCGGCGTTGCCGGCGAGCTCGTGCTCCCAGCGCGCCTCGACGAACGAGAAGTTGATCGTCTCCTGGTAGTCGAGCGCGGCGACGGCGCGGCGCACCGCATGCATCGAGCGGCTGGCCTCGAGGCGCACGCGCGGCGTGACCGGCGCGATCGGCGGGGTGTCGGGCAGGCGGCCGAAGCCGAGCACGCGCACGACTTCCTCGATCAGGTCTTCCTCGATCTGCAGGTCGAAGCGCCAGCTCGGCGGCGTGACGGTGATCGTGCCGTCGGCCTCGGTGTACTGCAGGCCGAGGCGCTTCATCACGCCGGCGCACTCCTCCTGCGTCACCGGCATGCCGATGACCTTGGCCGCGCGCGCGACGCGCAGCGTGACGGGCTTGCGCTCGGGCAGTTTCGTGACGACGTCGTTGACCGGGCCGGCCGAACCGCCGCAGATGTCGAGGATCAGCTGCGTGACGCGCTCGAGGTGCGGCACGATGGTCTCGGCGTCGACGCCGCGCTCGAAGCGGTGGCCGGCGTCGGTCGAGAAGTTGAAGCGGCGCGAGCGGCCCGCGACGGCCTCGGGCCACCAGAACGCGGCCTCGACGTAGACGCTGGTGGTGTCGCCCGACACCGCCGACGCGTCGCCGCCCATGATGCCGGCGAGCGACTCGGGGCCGGCCGTGTCGGCCACGACGCCGACCTTCTCGTCCAGCGTCACCGTGTTGCCGTTCAGCAGCTTGAGCGTCTCGCCCGGCTTCGCCCAGCGGATCACGAGCGCATCGTGGATCTTCGCGTGATCGAAGATGTGCGACGGGCGGCCGAGCTCGAACATCACGTAGTTCGAGATGTCGACCAGCGGCGACACCGCGCGCTGGCCGCAGCGCGCAAGGCGCTCGACGATCCACGCCGGCGTCGTCGCCTTCGGGTTCACGCCGTGCACGACGCGGCCCGCCCAGCGGCCGCACAGGTCGGGCGCCTCGATCGTGACCGGGACGTTGTCGTCGTGCGTCGGCTTGACCGGCGCGAACGACGGCACGTTCAGCGGCGTGCCCGTCAGCGCGGAGACCTCGCGCGCGACGCCCAGCACCGACAGGTTGTGCGCGAGGTTGGGCGTGAGCTTGAGCGTGAAGAGCGTGTCGTCGAGCTTCAGCGCATCGCGGACGTTGATACCCAAGGGCGTATCCAGCGGCAGCTCGAGCAGGCCGCCGTGGTCTTCCGACAGCTTCAGCTCCCGCGCGGAGCACAGCATGCCGAAGCTCTCGACGCCGCGCAGCTTGCCGACGCCGATCTTGAACGGCTTGCCGTCTTCGCCCCGAGGAAGCTCGGCCCCGACCATCGCGAGCGGCACGCGGATGCCCACGCGCGCGTTCGGCGCGCCGCAGACGATCTGCAGCAGGCCGCCGGGCGACGCCGCGCCCGCGTCGACCTTGCAGACGCGCAGCTTGTCGGCGTTCGGGTGCTGCACGGCCTCGACGATCTCGGCGACGACGATGCCGCTGAACGGCGGCGCGACCGAGTGCATCTCCTCGACCTCGAGGCCGGCCATCGTCAGGAGGTCGGCCAGCGCGGCGGTGGTGATGGGCGGGTTGCAGAACTCGCGCAGCCAGGATTCCGGGAATTGCATGATCAGGAGCTCGGATTCGGGGGAGTCGTCGGACTCGGGATGGCAGTGGGACGTGCGGACGCGCGCGCGATCAGCGGAACTGCGACAGGAAGCGCAGGTCGCCGTCGAAGAACTGGCGCAGGTCGTTGACGCCGTAGCGCAGCATGGTCAGGCGATCCGGGCCCATGCCGAACGCGAAGCCGATGTAGCGCTCCGGGTCGAGGCCGAAGTTGCGCACGACGTTCGGGTGCACCTGGCCGGAGCCGGCTACCTCGAGCCAGCGGCCCTTCAGCGGGCCGGACGCGAACGCGATGTCGACCTCGGCCGAGGGCTCGGTGAACGGGAAGAACGACGGGCGGAAGCGGATCTCGAGGTCGTCGGTCTCGAAGAACTTGCGCAGGAAGTCGGTGAAGACCGAGCGCAGGTCCTTGAAGCTCACGTTCTCGCCGATCCACAGGCCTTCGCACTGGTGGAACATCGGCGAGTGGGTGGCGTCGCTGTCGACGCGGTACGTGCGGCCCGGCGCGATGACGCGGATCTCGGGCATGCTCTTCGCGTCCTTGTACCGCTCGACGTGCTGCATCGCGTAACGCACCTGCATCGGGCTGGTGTGGGTGCGCAGCACGTAGCCGCCTTCGACGTAGAACGTGTCGTGCATCGAGCGCGCCGGGTGGTCTTCCGGCGTGTTGAGCGCGGTGAAGTTGTACCAGTCCTCTTCGATCTCGGGGCCGTCGGCGACGTCGAAGCCCATCGAGCCGAAGATCTGCTCGATGCGCTCGAGCGTGCGCGTGACCGGGTGCAGGCCGCCCTGCCCGCGCGCGCGGCCGGGCAGCGTGACGTCCAGCGCCTCGGCCTTCAGCTGCTGCTCGAGTTCGGCATCGGCGAGCGCCTGGCGGCGCGCCGTCAGCGCGGCCTCGATGCGCTGCTTGACGACGTTGATCTCGGCGCCACGCGCCTTTTTCTCCTCGACCGGCAAGGCGGCCAGGCTCTTCAGCAGCTCGGTCACGCGACCGGTCTTGCCGAGGAAACGCGCCTTCGCGTTCTCCAGGTCGGCCGGCGTGGCGGCGGCGGAGAAATCGGTGTCGGCGGACTGCACCAGGAGATCGAGGTCGGTCGTCATGTCGGGCGTCGGGAGCGTTTGGAAAACGAAAACGAATCTGGAAAAAGAAAAGGCCGGCACCAAGGTGTCGGCCTTTTGCCGGGACGGCGCCGAAGCGCCCTCCCGTGGCTGTTGATCGCCGCCAGCCTCAGCAAGGCCGGCTGCGGTCGATCACGTTCAAGCCAGCGAAGCCTTCACCTTGTCGACGATCGCGCCAAAGGCGGCCGGGTCGTTGATGGCCATGTCGGACAGGACCTTGCGGTCCAGCTCGATCGACGCCTTCTTCAGGCCGGCGATGAAGCGGCTGTACGTGACGCCGTGCGAACGGGCGCCGGCGTTGATACGGGCGATCCACAGGGCGCGGAAGACGCGCTTGCGGGTGCGGCGGTCACGGTAGGCGTACTGACCCGCCTTCATCACCGCTTGCTTGGCAACGCGGTAGACGTTCTTGCGGCGACCGCGGTAGCCCTTGGCCAGGGCGAGGATCTTCTTGTGGCGGGCGCGAGCCGTTACACCACGTTTGACGCGAGGCATGAGTTATTCCTTTCAGTCCGTAACTTGGAAGTTCAGAGGCCGGCGAACGGCAGCATCTGAGCCATGTGACCCATGTTGGTCTCATGCACGTTCACAGCGCCGCGCAGGTGGCGCTTGTTCTTCGTGGTCTTCTTCGTGAGGATGTGGCGCTTGAACGCCTGACCGCGCTTGACGGTACCACCCGGACGGACGCGGAACCGCTTGGCCGCGCTCTTCTTGGTCTTCATCTTGGGCATG
>JASLEM010000129.1 GCA_030151165.1 Burkholderiaceae bacterium | reverse complement strand
CGGGCCGGAGGTCACCAGCGCGACGCCGACCTCGCCGGTCGCGCGCGCATAGCCGTCGGCCGCGTGGACCGCGCCCTGCTCGTGGCGTACGAGGACGTGCTGGATGGACTCCTGCTTGTACAGGGCGTCGTAGATGTAGAGAACCGCACCGCCGGGATAGCCCCAGATGTACTTGACGTTCTCGGCCTGCAGGCAGCGGACGAGGATCTCCGAACCGTTCGGATCCTGGGCCGGCGCGTGGGCGGAATTCGGGGGGGAGTTGGATTGCGGAATGGCGGAAGCATGGCGCTTCACGTCCGCTGAGGACATGTCCATCGGGAACCTCTGTGAATTTCTCTGACGAAAAACCATTGGTGCTCCTCTTCTCGCCCTCGTGAGGCGGATTCAGAACCTAGAGATCAAAAACAGCCGGTGCCCGCTTTCGGGTCGGCATTCAGACCAGCTCGCATTTGTGCGAAGCACCATTATTGCACTGCAAGGACTCCGTTTGCACTGCCAAGGCCCTATTCCGGCGCGACTTCCACTCGACTTCGCACTGAATGTGGGCTCGCGACGACGCATTTGCACGGTCGTCCTGTAACCGCCGCTCACGCACTGCGGGAGTCCACACCCTGGTCGACCGTGGCGCAATGACATAATCCGCCGCGTCATCTGACAGGGCGCGTCCCGCGCGCCCTGCCCCCACCTTGGCCACCGACAAAGAACTTTCAGACTTCCTCAAGAGTATCGAGAAACGCGCGTTCAAGCGTACGGCCTTCGCCGTGCGAGACGACGACTCGGCGCTGGACATCGTCCAGGACTCGATGATCCGGCTGGCCGAGAAATACATCGACCGGCCGGCGGCCGAGTTGCCGCTGCTCTTCCAGCGCATCCTGTCCAACGCGACGATGGACTGGTTCCGGCGCCAGAAGGTGCGCAACGCGGTCGTCCACAACTTCTCCGACTTCGAGGGCAGCGACGAGGACGGCGAGTTCGACATCCTGGAGATGCTGGACAGCGTCGAAGGGAACCTTGGCACCGAAAGTGCATCGGATTCCGTATCGCGGGATCAAATCCTTCTGATAATTGAACAACAGGTCGGAGAGCTTCCGGCGCGTCAACGCGAAGCCTTCCTACTGCGTTACTGGGAGGAACTGGACGTTGCCGAGACCGCTTCCGTGATGGGTTGCTCGGAAGGCAGCGTCAAGACGCATTGTTCGCGCGCTGTCCACGCATTGGCCAAAGCGTTGAAAGCCAAGGGAATCGCACCATGACCAGACACTCGACCCGCCCCTACTCGCACACGCCGGATGCCGACGGCCTGGAAGCGCGCTTCGGTGTGCGCGTCGCGGCGATGCTGGGCGAGCGTGCGAATGCCACGGCCCCCGACATCACCGAGCGCCTGCGCTTCGCCCGCGAACAGGCGCTGGCCCGCGCCGCCGCGTCGCGCCGCCAGGTGCAACTGGCCACCGCGCCGGCCGCCGTCGTGGTCGGCCGCGGCCGCTCCGCCACGCTGGCCGAGCACCTCGGCTGGTGGTTCAAGCTGGCCTCGGCGGTGCCGCTCGCGATGCTGGTGCTGGGCCTCGTCGCCATCGAGCACGTGCACGACCGCGCTCAGATCGCGGCCGTCGCCGAAGTCGACGCCGCCCTGCTGTCCGACGACCTGCCGCCGGCGGCCTACACGGATCCTGGTTTCGCGGAGTACCTCAAGACCAGCAAGGAATGACGGAGCACCTCTTGCCGCCGCGTTCCCACGTCCACCGTGTCGTCCCCGCCCTGATCGCCGCGACCCTGTTCGCGGCGCTCGGCTTTGGAACTTCCGTCGCCGCTGCCGCGCAGGCCGAATACGCCGGCCCGTCGACGACGCCGTTCTCGGCGTCCGCGCCGGCCGCCGCAGCGCCCGCGGCCGCGCTCGCCGACCACGGCGGCCCGCGCTGGGCCGAGCTCAGCGCGTCGCAGCGCAAGGTGCTGGCGCCGCTCGCCAACGACTGGAACGACGGCATCGACAGCCGCGGCAAGGAGCGCTGGCTCGACGTCGCCGGCCGCTTCCCCAAGATGCCGCCGGACGAGCAGCAGCGCGCGAACCAGCGCATGGTCGAGTGGTCGCACATGACCGTCGCCCAGCGCATGCGGGCACGCGAGAACTTCCAGGAGTCGCGCAACGTGTCCAAGGAAGAGCGCGAGGCGCGCTGGAAGGCGTACCAGGCGCTGCCGGAAGAACAGAAGCGCGAACTCGCCAAGCGCGCCGCGGCCGCGCGCGCGCCGTCGAGCGCCGCGTCGTCGGGCGCCGTCGCCGTGCGTCGCCACGCGCCGGCACCGTTGACCGCGATCCAGCCGAAGGTCGCCGTCGCCGGAGGCGCGGCCGCGGGCCATGCGCCGGCCAGCTCCGCGCCCCTCGTCGCGCAGACCCATCCTCCCGGCGCCACCACGCCCGTGATCAACCGCCATCCGCCGGCCGCCACCCGCGCGCGCGACGGCCAGGCCAAGGCCGCGAACGGCCCGAGCGTGGTCGACCGCACGACGCTGTTGCCGAAGCGTCCGGCGCCGTCGATCGCCAGCGCCGCGGCCTCGCAGGTCCCGCCCGCGCACCCATGAGCGTGAGCGGGCCGAACCCGGCGGCCGTCCCGTCGTCGCCGCCGGCCTTCGGCGGCCGGGCCGGCGACACGCTCGTCATCGCGCCCTCGTTGTTTCGCCGGATGGCGGCCTTCCTCTACGAAGGCGTGCTGTGCTTCGGCATCCTGGTCTCCGTGACGGGCATCTACTTCGTGCTCGCGCACCAGACCAGCGCCATCGAGAAGCGCCCCGGCCTGCTCGCCAGCTGCTTCGTCGCGCTCGGCTTCTATTTCATCTACCTGTGGGTGCGCAGCGGCCAGACGCTCGCGCAGAAGACGTGGCACCTGCGCGTCGTCACCGCCGACGGTGCGCCGCTGTCGCCGCGGCGCGCGATGGCGCGCTACCTGGCCGCGTGGCTCTGGTTCCTGCCGCCGCTGGCGCTCGCCGGGCTGCTCGACGTCCGCAGCCCCAGCTTCGACTTCAGCCTGCTCGTCGGCTGGATCGCGGTCTACGCGCTGAGTGCGCGGCTGCATCCGCGCCGGCAGTTCTGGCACGACGCGCTGTGCGGCACGGCGCTGGTGGATGTCCGGCCGGCCAGGCCGCTGCCGCCGTAGAGCCGGCGCAGGCGTCACGTCGCTGACGCCCTGTCACGCCCGCGTCGCCCGCCAGGGGCGACAATCGCCCGATGTTCTCGATCTGTGTCTATTGCGGCTCCCGCAGCGGCGACGACCCGCGTTATGCCGAAGCCGCGCGCCAGCTCGGCACGGCCATCGGCCGGCGCGGCTTCCGGCTCGTCTACGGCGGCGGTCGCGCCGGGCTGATGGGCGAGGTCGCCGACGCCACGCTCGCCGCCGGCGGGCAGGTGCTGGGGATCATCCCGAAGCGGCTCGTCGCGCGCGAGCTGGGCCATCGCGGCATCCAGGAGCTGCGCGTGGTCGACACGATGCACGACCGCAAGCTCCAGATGGCCGAGGCGGCCGACGCCTTCATCGCGCTGCCCGGCGGGCTGGGCACGCTGGAGGAACTGTTCGAGGTGTGGACGTGGCAGCAGCTCGGCTACCACGCGCGCCCGATCGGGCTGCTCGACGTCGCCGGCTTCTACGCGCCGCTGCAGGCGCTGCTCGCGCACACGCGCGACGCGGGCTTCGTGAGCGCCGAGCAGGTGAGCCGGCTGCGCATCGCCGCGGAGCCGGAGCGGCTGCTCCAGCGCCTGGTGGACGAGGCGGCCACGAACGGCGCCCAGCGCGCGGACTTCAACCCGGTCTGAGCGGGCAGGCCGTCGACGCCGACGGCCGCCGGCGGATCAGACCGCCGCTTCGTCGGTCTCGCCGGTGCGGATGCGCACGACCTGCTCGACGGCCGTGACGAAGATCTTGCCGTCGCCGATCTTGCCGGTCTTGGCGGCCTTGACGATCGCCTCGATCGCGCGGTCGACGTCGCTTTCCTTGACCACGACCTCGACCTTGACCTTGGGCAGGAAGTCGACCACGTATTCGGCGCCGCGGTACAGCTCCGTGTGGCCCTTCTGGCGGCCGAAGCCCTTGACCTCGGTGACGGTCAGCCCGGAGACGCCGACCTCGCCGAGCGCCTCGCGGACTTCCTCGAGCTTGA
>JASLEM010000085.1 GCA_030151165.1 Burkholderiaceae bacterium | reverse complement strand
CGGCTTCCAGTACGGCTTCACGTTCGACGAGGCCGTGGCCGAGGACGACACGCAGATGAGCAAGAACGGCGTCACGCTGCTGATCGACGCCATGAGCCTGCAATACCTGGCCGGCGCCGAGATCGACTACAAGGAAGACCTCCAGGGCGCGCAGTTCGTGATCAAGAACCCGAACGCGACCAGCACCTGCGGCTGCGGCTCGAGCTTCTCGGCCTGATCCTGCCCGGGCACGGCCCGGACGACTGAACGGCGCCTTCGGGCGCCGTTCTGCTTTCCGGCCTGCTCGGCCGTCAGGCCGGGTACAGCGCGCCGAGGATCCGCGGCCCGGCGGCGCCGGTCACGGCCGGGTGGCTGCCGGGGCGGCGTTCGGTGAACTGGCGCGCCAGCCAGGCGAAGGCCGTCGCCTCGACCTGCATCGCCGGCAAGCCGGCGGCGTCGGTCGGCTTCACGTCCCGGCCCGGCCACAGCGCGGCGAGACGGGCCATCAGCGCCCCGTTCAGCGCGCCACCGCCGCACACCAGCAGCTCGCGGGTCTCGGGCGCGTGCGCGCGCAGCGCGTCGATCGCGCTGCGGGCGGTGAGCTCGAGCAGCGTCGCCTGGATGTCGACCGGCTGCAACGTGGCGGCCGAGCGCCCGAGCGCCACCGCGAGCCAGTCCGCGTTGAACAGGTCGCGGCCGGTGCTCTTCGGTGGCGATTTCAGGAAGTAAGCGTTCGCCAGCAAGGTCGCCAGCAGGGCCGGGATGACGCGGCCCGACGCGGCCCAGCGGCCGTCGTCGTCGAAGGCCGCGCCGGTGTGGGTGCGGCACCAGTGATCCATCAGTGCGTTGCCGGGGCCGCAGTCGAAGCCGCGCGCGGGCGCGATGTCAGCGCTCGCTGTCGAGCTGGAAGGCGGCAGCAGCGTCAGGTTGGCGATGCCGCCGAGGTTCAGGATCGCGCGCGCGTGCGCGGCGCCGCCGAAGACGGCCTGGTGGAACGCGGGCACCAGCGGCGCGCCCTGGCCGCCGGCGGCGACGTCGCGACTGCGGAAGTCGGCGACGACGTCGATGCCGCACAGCTCGGCGAGCAGCGCGCCGTTGTTCAGCTGGATCGTGAAGCCGGTGGCGTCGAACTCGCCGGGGCGGTGGCGCACGGTCTGGCCGTGCGAGCCGACCGCGCGGACGTCGCCGCGCTCGACGTGCGACCGGGCCAGCAGCCGCGCCACGACGTCGGCCTGCAGCCGCGCGAGCGCGTTGGCGGCCAGCGCGCCGCGCCGCAGTTCGTCGGCGCCGCTCGTGTTCAGCGCGAGCAGCTCGGCGCCGAGCGTCCCGGGCATGGCGACGTGGGAGTCGGCGAGGACGCGCAGCGCCGGCGCGCCAGCCAGCTGCGATGCGCCGGGATCGAGGAAATCGACCAGCACGCCGTCGACGCCGTCCATCGACGTGCCGCTCATCAAACCGATGTAGAGGGTCATGTGAAAACGCGCCGGATCCCGAGCGGAGCCGACGCGTGGTCAGGAGGGATGGGCGAATGGTACGCCCCGGGGCGCGCCGGTCAGTCGCGCGTGTTGACCTGGTTGCCGAGGCTCTCGGCGACACCCAGCTCCGACTTCAGCGCGCTCGCCATCGCCGTGAAGCGCGGGCGCGAGGCGTCGTTCAGCGTGAGCGTCTCGGCGGACTTCGCGATCGTCAGCGGATCCTTGACGACGCCCGCGACGCGGAACTCGAAGTGCAGGTGCGGCCCGGTGGCCCAGCCGGTCATGCCGACGTTGCCGATCAGGTCGCCCTGCGACACGTGCTGCCCACGCGTGACGTCGATCTTGCTCAGGTGGGCGTAGACGGTGACGCGGTTGTCCGAGTGCTGCACCTGGATCACGTTGCCGTAGCCGTTCTGCTGGCCCGCGAACGCGACGACGCCGTCGCCGACGACGTGCACCGGCGTGCCGGTCGGCGCGCCGTAGTCGACGCCCTCGTGGCGCTTCCATTCCTTGAGGATCGGGTGGAAGCGCATCGAGAACCCGGAGGTGATGCGCGTGAAGGCCAGCGGGCTCGCGAGGAACGCGCGGTGCTTGCTGAGGCCGTTCATGTCGAAGTACGCGCCCTTGCCGCTGGCGTCGGTGAACCAGACGGACGAGAACGCGTGGCCGTTGTTCGTGAACTCGGCGGCCAGCACGCGGCCGGCGCCCTGGTTCCAGGTGATCGGCTCGCCGTCGGCGGTCATCGCCTCGTAGACGACGCTGAAGGTGTCGCCCTTGCGCAGTTCGCGGTGGAAGTCGATGTCCGTCGAGAACATGTCGGCCATCTGCGTCGCGATCGGGTCGGGCACGTTGGCGTCGTCGGTGGCGGCGAACAGCGAGGTGCGGACGACGCCGGTGCGCATCCGCGTGGACGTGCCGAGCGGCAGCGTCTCGACCTTGCTGGTGAAACCGTGCTCGCCGCGGGCGATCGTCAGGCGCGAGAAGTGCGTCGAGAACTGGTCGTCCTGTTCGGCCGGATAGCGCGCGACGAGCTGCGTGAGCTTGCCGTCGGCGTCCGTCGTCGCCGACACCATCTTGCCGGTGCGGCCCTGCCACAGCTTGTGCGAGGTCACGTCGGTCTGCAGGAAGGTGTTCAGCTCGGCGTCGGACACGCCCAGGCGTTTCATCAGCGTCGTGGCGGTCTCGTTCGCGCGCGTCACCTCGCTGCGGGCCAGCGCCAGGTGCTGCGCCGCGAGGGCGTCGAGCTGGGCGTCGAGGCCGTCGGGCGTGAAGCTCTCGGTGACGACGCGGCGCGGCAGGTCGGCGGCGTCGGGCGCCATCGGGGCGATGCCGAACGCGGTGATGGCGAAGCCGCCCAGCAGGGTGACGGTGCCGGCCGCGAGGCGGCGGGGGTGCTTGTGGGCCCAGCGCGCGAGGCGGCCAAGCGTGGAGACAACGGCGGTTTCGACCGCTTGCTCAACAGGGGTCAGGGAATCCAACGACAGCTTTCTGCGGGGGAAGCCCGGGCGCGGCGATTGCTGCGTCCGGCTTCGGTTTGAAGAATCCGCACCCTCGACAGGCAAGACCTGAACGTGCGCGCTTAGAATTAAGTGGTGATTTCGAGGATGTTGTCGACAAAAGACGACAAAACTTGAAAGCCAGCTTGATTTCGCTCGCTGAGCAGGCTGCCGTATGGTATGTGGGGAGCCGCCCTGCGCGAGCGACTATAGCAGCGGCTTGTAAAGTTGTTCCCCCAAAAGAGGGAGCTTTACAGGCGTATTTCGCGCTGGCTCCCGATCCGTCTTTCTGTCACCGGGCAGGGCGCCGTGCGCGCCGCCCGACGTTATTCTTCGCCGATGACCTCCACTCCGAACGTTTCCGCCGCATCCGCGCCCGCCCATCCGATCACCGACCGCGTCCGCGAGGCGATGGCCGTCAGCCTGCGCGGTTGCGACGAACTGTTGCCCGAGGCCGACTGGCTGAAGAAGCTGGCGCGCTCGGAGGCCACCGGCACGCCGCTGCGCATCAAGCTCGGGCTGGATCCGACCGCGCCGGACATCCACGTCGGCCACACCGTCGTCCTCAACAAGATGCGCCAGCTGCAGGATCTCGGGCACACCGTGATCTTCCTGATCGGCGACTTCACCTCGCTGATCGGCGACCCGTCCGGCCGCAACAACACGCGCCCGCCGCTCACGCACGAGCAGATCAAGATCAACGCCGAGACCTACTACAAGCAGGCGAGCCTGGTGCTCGACCCCGCGAAGACCGAGATCCGCTACAACAGCGAATGGAGCGACCCGCTGGGCGCGCGCGGCATGATCCAGCTGGCGGCCAAGTACACCGTCGCCCGCATGATGGAGCGCGACGACTTCACCAAGCGCTTCGCCGCGCAGACGCCCATCAGCGTGCACGAGTTCCTCTATCCGCTGATGCAGGGCTACGACTCCGTCGCGCTGAAGAGCGACCTCGAGCTCGGCGGCACCGACCAGAAGTTCAACCTCCTCGTCGGTCGTCACCTGCAGCAGGAATACGGGCAGGAGCCGCAATGCATCCTGACGATGCCGCTGCTCGAAGGGCTGGACGGCATCGAGAAGATGTCGAAGTCCAAGAACAACTACGTCGGCATCGCGGAGCCCGCGAACACGATGTACGCCAAGATCCTGTCGATCAGCGACGTGCAGATGTGGAAGTGGTTCACGCTGCTCAGCTTCCGCTCGGAGGCCGAGATCGCGAAGCTCAAGGCGGAGGTCGAGGGCGGCCGCAACCCGAAGGACGCGAAGGTGATGCTCGCCAAGGAGATCACGGCGCGCTTCCACTCGGCGCAGGCGGCCGACGCCGCCGAGGCCGACTTCCAGAACCGCGCGGCCGGCGGCATCCCGGACGATATCCAGGACGTCGCGATCTCCGGCGCGCCGATGGGCGTCGCCGCGCTGCTGTGCGCCGCGGGCCTGGTGCCGTCCAACGGCGAAGGCAATCGCAAGATCGAGCAGGGCGGCGTGCGCATCGACTCCGCCGTCGTCAGCGACAAGGGCCTCAAGCTCGGCGCCGGCACCTACGTGCTGCAGGTCGGCAAGCGCAGCTTCGCGCGCGTCACGCTGAGCTGAGCGCGCCTCAGTTCCTCGTCAGGTACTTCAGCAACGGCTCGTCGTACGTGGCCGCGCCGTGGTGCGCGAGGTGGATCGACGGGTCGATCGTCACCTTGCCGCCGATGGCGCGCCAGCGGTCGCAGAAGGTGAAGTCCTCGCCGATGAACTGGCCATCGACGATGGACGTGTCGAACAGGCCGTGGAAGTTCGTGTCCTCCGGCGCGCCGGGGTGCTTCAGGCGCAGCTGCGGGTAGGCGGCGATCATCTTCTCCAGGCAGTCGCGCCGCAGCCGCATGAAGCCGGTGCCGACGCGCTCGACCTCCATCAGGCGGTGCTCGTCCATCGAGATCGACGCGCCGAACTTCACCGTGAAGTCGATCTTGGCGCGGCTCTTGCGCTGGTAGACCCCGGCGACGAAGGGTTGCGGATACGACAGCAACCGCACGAGATCCTCTGGCTTCCAGGACAGGTCCGAGTCGATGAACACCAGGTCGCTCGCGCCGCTGGCGAGGAACTTCGAGACGAGCTTGTTGCGCGCGTCGGCGATCAGGCTGTTGCCGATCTCGAACTGGATCTCGGCGCGCAATCCGCGCGCGGCCAGCAGGCCCATGGTCTGCACCAGCGCGCCGGTGTAGTGCGCGCTGACCTGGCCGTCGAGGCAGGGCGTGGCGATGAAGACGGCCTGGGGCGCGGCGGTGGAGGGAGCGGGCATCGGTGGGGCGCGCGGCAGGCGCGTGGCAACAACGGGTTCATCGTACGCGAAGGGTGCCCCGGCGCGCGTGCCGCCGCGCTCACTAAACTGGCGGGCATGACCACGCCGACTCCCTCCGCTGCGCCGACCGGCTTGCCGCCGACGCTGGACACCCTCCTGCGCCGCGCCGACGCCCTGCTGATGCGCCTCGAGACCCTGCTGCCCGCGCCGCCCGCCGAGCCCGACTGGGCCGCGTCGATCGCGTTCCGCTACCGCAAGCGCGCGCACGGCGCGTTCGGCGCGAGTGCCGTCGGCGGCGTGCTGGAGCCGGTGCGCCACGTCGCGCCGATCGCGTTCGAGAACCTGAAGGAGGTCGACGCGCAGAAGGAGCGCCTGCGCGCCAACACCGCGCAGTTCGTCGCCGGCCGCTCGGCCAACAACGTGCTGCTGACCGGCGCGCGCGGC
>JASLEM010000070.1 GCA_030151165.1 Burkholderiaceae bacterium | reverse complement strand
GCGCAGCATCGGGCCGGCCTGCGGGTCCATGCCGCCGTAGAAGATGCCGTCCGGGTTCTTCGACTTGATGGCCGTCAGGATCGACATGAAGTCGGTGGCCTTGTCGTTCGTGTACTGCTCGCTGACGATCTCGATGCCGCGGGCGGCGGCAGCCTTCTTGAACACCTCGGCGACGCCCTGGCCGTACGCGGTGCGGTCGTCGACGACGGCGATGCGCTTGAGCTTCAGCGCGTCGGCGGCGTACAGCGCCAGGCCCGAGCCCAGCGCGTTGTCGTTGGCCAGCAGGCGGAACGCGGTCTTGAAGCCTTGCTGCGTGTAGGCCGGGTTCGTGGCCGACGGGCTGATCTGCGGCAGGCCGCAGGCGTTGTAGATCTTCGAGGCCGGGATGGTGGTGCCGGAGTTCAGGTGGCCGACGACGCCGTTGACCTTCTGGTCGCACAGCTTGGTGGCCGCGGCGGTGCCTTGCTTCGGATCGGCCGCGTCGTCTTCGGCGACGAGCTCGAACTTGACCTTCTTCCCGCCAATCGTGACGCCCTTCTTGTTCAGATCCTCGACGGCCATGCGAGCGCCGTTCTGCTCGTCCTTGCCGTAGTGCGCTTGAGGGCCAGAAACGGGACCGACCTGGCCGATGCGGACCACGTCCTGGGCGAAGACCGCGCCTGCCGACAGCACCATGGCTGCGGCGACGATCACGTTCAGTTTCACTTGCATGTACAAACCTCCGGTTGGGGGAAAGTTGAGTGTGACGGATGGATGACCTCAACGGCGGCAAAGATACTCCAAAAAGGAGCACGCGCCCTATCGGGATCACCCACATTTCGCCGAATGAACAACGGTAGTCCGAGCCTCGAACGGTGAATCTGCAAACGCCATCGCGGCCCTTTCCGGACAACGCGTTAAACGCACCGACGTTGACAGTCCAAACCCGTGCACGCCGCCCGGAATCAGGCGTGCGGCCGAATCAATTCGGTGCACGTTTACCCTTATCTCGCGAGCCCACGCGGGCCTGTCGAATACGCATCCGATGAATCGCCCCAAACTACCGCCGCGATATTGCGCGGCGATCGCCACGCTGCTGCCGATACTGTGCGCGACGCCGTCGCCCGCCGCGACAGCGGGCGCCGACGCGCGCGCCCTGCCCGCCGTCACGCTGCGCGCGGGCGGCGACGAGATCCGCGCCGAAGTCGCCCGCACGACGCCCGAGCGCACGCACGGCCTGATGCTGCGCGAACACCTCGGCGCGAGCGACGGCATGCTGTTCGTCTTCGGCGACCCGCAGGTGCAGTGCTTCTGGATGCACGACACGCTGATCCCGCTATCGGCCGCGTTCATCGCCGACGACGGCCGCATCGAGGGCATCGTCGACATGGCGCCGCGCACCGACGCCTCGCACTGCTCGACGCGGCCCGTGCGCTACGTGCTCGAGATGAACCAGTCGTGGTTCGCGCGGCGCGGCATCGTGGCGGGCGCGTTCGTCACGGGCGAGCCGTTCACGCGCTAGCGCGGGCGGCCGCGCAACGAAAAAGGGCGACTCGCGTCGCCCTTCGAGGTGCCGGGATCCGGGCAGCGGATCAGGCGAAGTTCGCTTCCGCGTAGTCCCAGTTCGCGAGCGATGCCAGGAACGTCTCGACGAACTTCGGGCGCAGGTTGCGGTGGTCGATGTAGTACGCGTGTTCCCACACGTCGACCGTGAACAGCGCCTTGTCGGCGGTCGTCAGCGGCGTGCCGGCGGGGCCCACGTTGACGATGTCGACCGAACCGTCGGCCTTCTTGACGAGCCACGTCCAGCCGGAGCCGAAGTTGCCGACGGCCGACTTCTGGAACGCTTCCTTGAAGGCCGCGAACGAGCCCCACTTCGCGTTGATCGCGTCGGCCAGCGCACCCTTGGGCTCGCCGCCGCCGGCAGGCTTCATGCAGTTCCAGAAGAACGTGTGGTTCCAGATCTGCGCCGCGTTGTTGTAGATCGGGCCGGGCGTGGCCTTCTTGATGATCTCTTCCAGCGGCAGCGATTCGAACTCGGTGCCCTTCTGCAGGTTGTTCAGCGCCGTCACGTAGGCGTTGTGGTGCTTGTCGTGGTGATACTCCAGCGTTTCGCGGCTCATGTGCGGGGCGAGCGCGTCATGCGAGTACGGCAGCGGAGGCAGCGTGTGTTCCATGCGAATGTCCTTTCTGGCTTTGTCGTTTGAATCCGTGAGGGGCGGAACCGTCCTGGCGGCCCGACCCTTCGAAGGATTGTAGGCACCGCAGGCGGGGCAAGCGAAGTACCAGGGCTATCCGGGCGCCCGGCCGCCGGACGCGGCCTGGTCGACCGCGGCGTCGTCGACGTCGCCACCGCCGGCCTCGAGCGGCAACGCGCGCTGCGACGCGACGCGCGCTCCACCGCGGCGCCCGGCCTTGCCGACGGCGACGTCGCCACCGCCGGCGGCCGGCTCCACGCGCAGCGCGGCGCGCCCGTCGTGCAGCACCGCGGTCACGGCGAGGCCCGGTACCAGCGCCGCGGCCGAGACGAGCGCGTGCCCATCGGTGGACTCGAGCAGCGTGTAGCCGCGCTCGAGCACGCGCTGCGGGTTCAGGTTCGCCAGCGCCTGCTCGTGGCGGCGCAGCGTGTCGGCGTGCGACGCGAGCGTGCGCTCGGCCGCGCGCACGAAGCGCGCACCGAGCGCCTGGTGGCGTTCCGCGCGGCCGACCAGCGCGCGCTCCGCGGCGCGCGCGAGCCGCAGGCCGAGCTGCTCGTTCGAACGCTCGAG
>JASLEM010000054.1 GCA_030151165.1 Burkholderiaceae bacterium | reverse complement strand
GCCGATGGCGGTGGCGTCGTCGACGTGGGTCGGGAAGTACGCGCGGTCGCCGAGATGGCGGCCGCCGCGCACCATCGCGAGGTTCACGCAGGCGCGGCCGCCCTGCAGCTTCACGGCGAGGATGTCGACGTCCTTGTCGCGCGCCGACAGGCTGCTCTCGTCCATCGCCTGCTGGTGCAGCACGCGCGACAGCGCCGAGATGCGGTTGCGGTATTCGGCGGCGCGCTCGAACTCGAGCACCTCGGCGTGCCGCATCATGCCGTCCTGCAGCTCGGTCATCACCGTCTCGTGGTCGCCGAGCAGGAAGCGCTCGGCGTCGCGCACGTCGCGCTCGTAGTCCGGCGCGGAGACGAGCCCGACGCACGGCCCCGAGCAGCGCTGGATCTGGTACAGCAGGCACGGGCGCGAGCGGTTCGCGAAGACGGTGTCCTCGCAGGTGCGCAGCTTGAACACCTTCTGGATCAGCTGGATCGTCTCCTTGACGGCCCACGCGCCCGGATACGGCCCGAAGTACTTGTGCTTGCGGTCGACGCCGCCGCGGTAGTACGCGACGCGCGGGAACGCGTGCGTGACGAGGCGCAGGTACGGGTAGCTCTTGTCGTCGCGGAACAGGATGTTGAACTTCGGGTTCAACGTCTTGATCAGGTTGTTCTCGAGCAGCAGCGCCTCGGCCTCGGTGCGCACGACCGTCGTCTCGAGCCGCGCGATGCGCCCGATCATGTGGCCGATGCGCGTGCCGCCGTGATCCTTCTGGAAGTAGCTCGAGACGCGCTTCTTCAGGTTGCGCGCCTTGCCGACGTACAGCACCGTGCCGGCGATGTCGAAGTAGCGGTAGACGCCCGGCATCGCGGGCAGCGCGGCGACCTCGAGCAGCACGCGCTCGCGCGCGGCCTGCGCGGCGTCGACGGCCTGGCGGTCGGCCGCCTCCGCCGCCGCGGCGGCGTGATCCTCGGCGGCCTGGTTCGCGACCCACGCGTCGACCGCGGCCTGCGCCTGGGCCGGGGTCTCGGAAGGCGAGGGCTTGATGTGCGGCACGTCGTCGGTGCCGGGGGATTTCTTGCGGGACATGAGCCGCTCATTGTGCCGCGCGCGCGTCGCCCGCCGCGGCGCGCGGCCCGATGGCCTTGCGCATAATCGCCGCGATGTCCGCTGCCCCGACCGCCCCGACCGCCCCCGAGCCCGCCGCCCCGCCGTTGCTGTGGGACGTCTTCTGCCGCGTCGTCGACAACTTCGGCGACATCGGCGTCTGCTGGCGGCTCGCGTGCAACATCGCGGAACGCGGGCAGCGCGTGCGGCTGTGGGCGGACGACGCGACCGCGTTGCGCTGGATGGCGCCCGAGGGGCACGACGGCGTCGAGGTCGGCCCGTGGCAGGCGTCGAGCACGTTCCCGCCGCCGGGCGACGTCGTGGTCGAGGCCTTCGGCTGCGCGCCGCCGCCCGCGGTGCTCGCGGCGATGGCCGCGCAGGCCGAGGCCGGCAAGCCGCCGCTGTGGATCAACCTCGAGTACCTCAGCGCCGAGCCCTACGTCGAACGCAGCCACCGCCTCGCGTCGCCGCAGATGAGCGGCCCCGCGCGCGGCCTGACGACGTGGTTCTTCTACCCCGGCTTCACCGCGGCCACCGGCGGCCTGCTGCGCGAGCCGTCGCTCGCCGCCGAGCAGGCCGCGTTCGACCGCGCCGCATGGCTCGCCGCGCACGACATCGCCCTGCGCGACGGCGAGCGCCTCGTCAGCCTGTTCTGCTACCCCGGCGCGCCGATCGACCGCCTCGTCGCTGCGCTCGCCGCCGACGGCACGCCCACGCTCGTCGCGACCGCGCCCGGCGCCGCGACCGGGGCGCTGCGCGCGGCGCTCGCGACGGCCCCGGCGGGCACGACCGTCCGCCAGCATCCGCTGCCCTGGCTCGCCCAGCACGACTTCGACCGCCTGCTGTGGGCCGCCGACCTGAACTTCGTGCGCGGCGAGGATTCCTGGGTGCGCGCGCAGTGGGCCGGCCGGCCGTTCGTCTGGCAGGCCTATCCACAGGACGACGGCGCCCACGCCGCCAAGATCGACGCCTTCCTCACGCTGCAGTTGCGCGACGCCGCGCCCGAGGCGGCCGACACGCTGCGCCGCTGGACGGCCGCCTGGAACGGCCTCGACGGCGGCGCGGCCGCGCTGCCCGGATGGTCGCCCGACGCGCTGGCCGCCACCGGCGCGGCCGCCCTGGCGTGGCGTGACCAATTGCGGTCTTCGCCCGACCTCGCGGATCGCCTGCTGGCCTTCATCCGGGAAAAGCGTTAAAATTCAGGGCTTTGCGTTATGTCAGCGGCGGGATGTCCGGCTGCGCGAGCGACTGTCCGAGGTGCACGGAGCTGCATTTCGTCGACCGGCCGCATCGACCAACAAGTAACGCAGCACCTCTGGCACAGCCCAGTTTTTCGGAAACCGCACCATGAAAATCGCTCAGGAAATCCGCGCCGGCAACGTCATCATGCATGACAAGAACCCGATGGTCGTGCTGAAGACCGAATACAGCCGCGGTGGCCGCAACGCCGCCACCGTCCGCATGAAGATGAAGAGCCTGCTCAGCGGCTCCGGCGCCGAAGTGGTGTTCAAGTCCGACGACAAGATGGACCAGATCATCCTCGACAAGAAGGAATGCACGTACACGTACTTCGCCGACCCGATGTACGTGTTCATGGACTCCGAGTACAACCAGTTCGAGGTGGAAGCCGAGAACATGGGCGACGCGATCAACTACCTCGAGGACAACATGTCCGTCGAAGTCGTGTTCTACGACGGCAAGGCGATCTCGGTCGAAATGCCCACCAGCATCGTGCGCGAAATCACCACCGAGCCGGCCGTCAAGGGCGACACCTCGGGCAAGGTCATGAAGCCGGGCCGCATCGCCACGGGCTTCGAGATCTCGGTGCCGATGTTCGTCGAATCCGGCGACAAGATCGAAATCGACACGCGGACGCACGAGTACCGCAAGCGAGTCTAAGAGCCCCCACGCTCGCTGGCGCTCGCTGCCCCCCGAGGGGGCGCTCCGCGACGGGACTGGCAAAGCCAGCTCCCGCGCTCCCTTGAACGACGTTCGGGACGTGCGAGCGGCAGTGCCGGTGACGAGGGACAAAACGATCGCGAACAGCGCCTGCTGGCAGATGCCGCAGGCGCTTTTTCTTTGGCTGGTCGACAATCGCGCGCGCCATGAAGCATCCGCCCATCGTTCCCGCCGACGTCGACTTCAGCGACCCGACCTCGCCGCGCGCGCCGCGCTTCGACGATCGTTACCACGCCCCGTACGGCGCGTTCGAGCAGGCGGCGCACGTGTTCCTGGCCGGCAACGGGCTGCCGGCGCGCTGGCAGGGGCGTGACGCGTTCACGATCCTCGAGACCGGCTTCGGCCTCGGCAACAACTTCCTGGCGACCTGGGCCGCGTGGCGCGCCGATCCCCATCGGCCGCGGCGGCTGTGCTTCGTCAGCATCGAGAAGCACCCGCTGCGCGCCGCCGACCTGCGCCGCGCGCTCGCGGGCTCGAGCGAGCCGGCGCTCGCCGCGCAACTCTGCGACGCGTGGCCGCCGCTGACGCCCGACCTGCACGGGATGACGTTCGACGACGACCGCGTCGAGCTGCTGCTCGCGTTCGGCGACGCCACCGACCGGCTGCGCGAGATCGTCGCGTCGGTCGACGCGTTCTTCCTCGACGGCTTCGCGCCGCGCCTCAACCCGGACATGTGGAGCGCCAACGTCTTCAAGGCCTTGTCGCGCCTGGCCGCGCCCGGCGCGACGGCCGCGACGTGGAGCGCCGCGCGCCCGGTGCGCGACGGCCTGCAGCAGGCCGGCTTCGCGTGGCGCCACGCCGCGGGCATCGGCGGCAAGCGCGACATCACCGTCGCCGACTTCGCGCCGCGCGCCGCGTTGCGC
>JASLEM010000041.1 GCA_030151165.1 Burkholderiaceae bacterium | reverse complement strand
GTGGCCGGCGCGGGCGGGTCGTTCGCGGCGTGGGCCGGGCCGGGCGCGACGGCGGCGATCGCGGCGGCGGCCGTCGCGAGGAGCGCCGCGCGGCGCGGCCTGGAAGATCGATGCGAGACCATGCGGCGGATCCGGGAAGTGGAGAAGCCGGGCAGCATTCCGCGGCCGGACGCCGCTGCCAAACGATTCCCGCGGGGTGCCGGACGGCGCGCTCGCGGGTATCCGCAGGCGATACCGGGGCCGTGCGAGCCGTCGACCCACTCGCGGGTCCTGCCAGACGGACGCGAGCTGGCGATGCCTGTCGACGGCCGGCAGACCACGGCCGCGGGCCGTGGTCACTCGATGTTCTGCACCTGCTCGCGCATCTGCTCGATCAGCACCTTCATCTCGACCGAGACGCCGGTGAGTTCCAGCGCCGCCGACTTCGAGCCCAGCGTGTTCGCCTCGCGGTGCAGCTCCTGGATCAGGAAGTCGAGCCGCTTGCCCAGCTCGCCGCCGCCCTTGAGCAGGCGCGCGATCTCCTCGAGGTGGGCGCGCAGGCGCGAGAGTTCTTCGGCGACGTCGATGCGCAGCGCGAAGGTGGCCGCCTCGTTCATCGCGCGTTCGCGCAGGGCCTCGGTCGGGATGCTGCCGGCGGAGCTGGTGGCGTCCATCCCGCCGGTCGCCTTGAGCGCCTCGGCCCAGCGCTCGAGGAAGCGCTGCTGCTGGCGTTCGACGACGGCCGGCACCAGCGGCTCGGCCTGGGCGGCGAGCTCGCGCAGGCGCACGATGCGCTCCATCAGGATCGCGACGAGCTTCTCGCCTTCGCGGGCGCGCGCTTCCTTGAGCGCGGCGACGGCGCGGCGGGCGGCCTCCATCAGCGCCTCGTCGACGCGCCCGGTCGCCGCCGGCGCCGAACGGCACCACTGCAGCGCCTCGTGCACGCTCAGCGGCTGCGCCTTCGGCAGCCAGCCGGTGACGGTGCCCTCGAGGCGCGAGAGGCGGTGGAGCTGGTCGGACGTCGGCTGCGGCCAGTCGTCGTTCGAGCCCTTGGCCGAACTGACGCGGATGTCGACCTTGCCGCGCCGGCAGACCGAGGTCACGAGCTCGCGCAGGGCGCCCTCGTGCTGCCGGAGTTCGTCGGGCATCCGGAACGCGATGTCGAGGAATCGGCTGTTGACCGATCGCAGTTCGACGGTGACGGCCGCGGAATCGGTGGGCGCCGCCCCCTCGGAAACTGCGGCGGAATGCGCAGTTGCCGAGGCGTTGCCGAAGCCGGTCATGCTGTAAACTGCCATGGTACTGGTGCCAGGTTGCAAAATCGGATTATGTCAAAGCCAAAACCCGCCCCGCTACCTTCGGGGACTGTGGTCGGCGGCTATCAGATCGTCAAGAAGATCGCCGCAGGCGGTTTCGGCATCGTTTACCTGGCCGAAGACGAGACACGCCATCTCGTCGCGCTCAAGGAATACCTGCCGGCGTCGCTGGCCGATCGCTCCCCGGGCGAACTGATTCCGCGGGTCAAGCCCGAGAAGCAACCGCTGTATCGCCTCGGCCTCAAGAGCTTCTTCGAGGAAGGGCGGTCGCTGGCGCAGATCTCGCACGCGAGCGTCGTCTCCGTTCTCAATTTCTTCCGGGAGAACGAGACGGTCTACATGGTGATGAACTACCTGCAGGGCGACACCATGCAGGACTTCATCGTCACCGCGCGCGACCTCAAGCGCGAGAAGGTGCTGCGCGAATCCACCATCCGCTCGCTGTTCGACGAGATCCTGCGCGGGCTGCGCATCGTGCACCAGCACAAGATGCTGCACCTGGACATCAAGCCCGCCAACATCTTCATCACGAACGACAACAAGGCCGTGCTGCTGGACTTCGGCGCCGCGCGCGAAGTGCTGAGCAAGGAAGGGCAGTTCATCCGCCCGATGTACACGCCCGGATTCGCCGCGCCCGAGATGTACCGCCGCGACGGCTCGCTGGGCCCGTGGACGGACATCTACGCGATCGGCGCCTGCCTCTACGCCTGCATGCAGGGCTACCCGCCGAACGACGCGCCGCAGCGCATCGACAAGGATCGGCTGCCGCTGTCGCTCTCGCGGCTGCGCAACGTCTACTCGGACAACCTGATCGAAGTGATCGAATGGTGCATGGCGCTCGATCCGCTGTCGCGCCCGCAGAGCGTGTTCGCGCTGCAGAAGGAGTTGTCGCGCGAGATCGAACGGCGCTACACCACGCTCAGTTTCTCGGAGCGGCTGAAGCTGCAGATCGAGAACCTGAAGTCCGGAACACACCCGTGATGGCGCAGCGAAAGCGCCACGCGCTCGGAGCAATTTGATGCGGTTTGGAACATACCAGGTGAGCCGCAAGGGCGGCCGCGAGAAGAACGAAGACCGCATGGGCTACTGCTACACGCGGGACTCGGGCCTGTTCGCGCTCGCGGACGGCATGGGCGGCCATCCGGAGGGCGAGGTCGCCTCGCAGCTCGCGCTGCAGACGCTGGCGGCGTACTTCCAGAAGGAAGCCAAGACCGACCTGAAGGATCCGCAGCGCTTCCTGCAGGATGCGATCCTCGCCGGCCACCACCAGCTGCTGCGCTACGCCACCGACCGCGGCCTGACCGACACCCCGCGCACGACGGTCGTCGCCTGCGTGCTGCAGGGCGGCTCGATCTACTGGGCGCACTGCGGCGACTCGCGCCTGTACCTGCTGCGCGGCGACCGCCTGATCGCCCGCACGCGCGACCACTCGTACTCGGAACTGCGCGAGGCGCTGTCGCACGTCGTGCCGATCGAGGAGAAAGTCAACCGCAACGTGCTGTTCACCTGCCTCGGCAGCCCGGGCAAGCCGGTCATCGACAGCGCCGGCCCGATGGTGCTGCGTACCGGTGACCGTATCCTGCTGTGCTCGGACGGCCTCTGGAGCAGCGTCGAGGATGCCGATATCGTCTCGCTGATGTCTAGCTACCCGATCCACGACTCGGTGCCGGAGCTGGTCGAGCAGGCGCTGCGCAACGCCGGCGAGAAGAGCGACAACGTCACCGCGCTCGCGGTCGAATGGGAAGCCGCGGAGGACGACGACGGCAGCGGCGGCGTCTCGACACGCTCGCTCGGCGAGGATGTCTTCGCGTCGACGATCCAGGCCAGCATGACCGGTGACTCGTTCCTGCCCGACATCGACGACGACGAGATCGAGCGCTCGATCCGCGAGATCAACGAGGCCATCCAGCGCTCGGGCCCCCGAAAGACCTGACCCGCGCGACGCGAATCCGCGCGTCGCCGACAATCACGAACGCCGGGCCCTCGCGCCCGGCGTTGCCGTTCAAGACAACCGAGAGACCCCCGATGACCTTCCAACGCACCCAGGGCCGCGCCGCCAACGAGCTTCGCCCCGTCAAGCTGACGCGCGACTTCACCGCCCACGCCGAAGGCTCGGTGCTGGTGGAGTTCGGCGGCACGCGCGTGCTGTGCACGGCATCGGTCGAGGATCGCGTGCCGCCCTTCCTCAAGGGCAAGGGCGAAGGCTGGGTCACGGCCGAATACGGCATGCTGCCGCGCGCCACGCACACGCGCAGCGACCGCGAGGCCGCGCGCGGCAAGCAGAGCGGGCGCACGCAGGAGATCCAGCGCCTGATCGGCCGCTCGCTGCGCGCCGTGTTCGACCTGAAGGCGCTCGGCGAACGCACGATCACGCTCGACTGCGACGTGCTGCAGGCCGACGGCGGCACGCGCACCGCGGCCATCACCGGCGCGTGCGTCGCGGCGCACGACGCCATCTCCAAGCTGCTGGCCGCCGGCAAGCTCGACCGCACGCCGCTGCGCGGCTTCGTCGCCGCGGTCTCGGTCGGCATCGTGCAGGGAACGCCGCTGCTGGACCTCGAGTACGTCGAGGACTCGGCCTGCGACACCGACATGAACGTCGTCATGACCGGCGCCGGCCAATTCATCGAGATCCAGGGCACCGCCGAAGGCGAGGCCTTCTCGCGCGTCGAGATGAACAACCTGCTCGACCTCGCCGATGCCGGCATCCGCCAGCTGCTCGTCGCGCAGAAGACCGCGCTGGGCCTGCCGGTCTGACGCGGACGAGGTCGCCGTCATGAAGCTCGTCCTCGCCTCCAACAACGCCAAGAAGCTGGCCGAACTGCAGGCGCTGTTCGACGGCGTCGGCGTGACGCTCGTGCGCCAGGGCGACCTCGGCGTGAGCGAGGCCGAGGAGCCGCACATCACGTTCATCGAGAACGCGCTCGCGAAGGCGCGCCACGCGTCGGCCGCGACCGGCCTGCCGGCGATCGCCGACGACTCGGGCCTGTGCGTCGATACCCTGGGCGGCATGCCCGGCGTGATCTCGGCGAACTACGCGACGGTCGCCGCTCGCGCCGGCGAAGACTTGCCTCGCGAGGTGGTGCGCGAGTCGCAGGACGCGGCCAACAACGCGCTGCTGCTCGAGCGCCTGCGCGACGCCGACGATCGCCGTGCCGCGTTCGTCTGCACGCTGGTGGCGATCCGCTCGGCCGACGACCCGCAACCGCTGGTCGCCGTCGGCCGCTGGGACGGCGAGATCCTGCGCGCGATGGAAGGCACGGGCGGCTTCGGCTACGACCCGCTGATGTTCATCCCGGCGCTGGGCGCGACGGTCGCGGAGCTCGCGAAGGAGGTCAAGAACGCGCAGAGCCACCGGGCGATCGCGGCGGCGCAGATGCGCCAGCTGATGCTGGCGTCGTGGCGCCTCGCGCGGCCCGCCAACGCATGAGGATGCCGATGGAATCGAAGCAGATCTTCCGCAGCGTGGCGCTGCTGCTGTCGCTGGGCCTGGCCGGCTTCACCGGCGTCGCGCACGCGCAGGCCGACCTGCTCGCGCCGCTGCACGGGCCGATGACCACGCCGGTGCGCACGCCGCAGGACGCCGACGCCGTCTGCACCAGCGTGCTGGTCGCGCAATTCGTCGAGCAGGGGATCGAGCGCGCGGCGGCCGCGGGCAAGCCGGCGCTGAAGGAGGACGAGGCGCTCGCCCAGCTCGTCGCCGACCCGGCGTGGGAGAGCCTCACGCTGCCGAAGATCCACGGCATCTGCCGCTGCGCCGCCGCGCGCATGCCGGACGGCGGCGCCGACATCCTCGGCGGCATGACGACGCGCGACAGCGCGCAGGCCTTCGTGCGCGCGCTGCAGCAGCCGGCCGTCCGCGAGGCCTGCCTCGCGCCGGCGCGGCCGTCGCCGGACGCGAAGTGACGCCGTCGGCACCGGGCCGGTCGCGATGAGCCTCGTCCGCATCCATCCCGTCAACGCCGCCGGCGGCGAGTCCGGCGAAGGGGAGGGCGCGCGGGCCGCGGGCCTCGCGGACCTCGCCAACCCCGCCGGGGCGCCGCTGCGCGACCCGCAGTGGTACCACCGCCCCGGCACGCTGCAGCTCGGCGCGCCGCCGGCGCTGTCGGTGTACGTGCACCTGCCGTGGTGCCTGAAGAAGTGCCCGTACTGCGATTTCAACTCGCACGAGTTCCGTACGGCGGGGCGTACGCCCAGGGACCTGCCCGAGACGCGCTACCTCGACGCGATCCGCGCCGACCTGGAGCGCTCGCTGCCCGTCGTCTGGGGCCGTACGGTGCAGAGCATCTTCATCGGCGGCGGCACGCCGTCGCTGTTCTCGCCCGACGGCATCGCGCGGCTGCTGTCCGACCTGCGCATGCTGCTGCCGCTGGCGGCCGATTGCGAGATCACGATGGAAGCCAACCCGGGCACCTTCGAGAAGGATCGCTTCCGCGCGTTCGCGCAGGCCGGCGTCAACCGACTGTCGATCGGCGTGCAGAGCTTCGACGACGCGCACCTGCGCGCGCTCGGCCGCGTGCACGACCGCGCGCAGGCGATCGCCGCGGCCGAGGAGGCGCAGCGCAGCTTCGAGACCTTCAACCTCGACCTGATGTACGCGCTGCCGGGCCAGACGCTCGCGGGCCTCGACGCCGACCTCGACCAGGCCTTCGCGCTGCAGGCGCCGCACCTGTCGCTGTACCACCTGACGATGGAGCCGAACACCGTGTTCGGCCGCACGCCGCCGGCGAACCTGCCCGACGACGACACCTCCGCCGACATGCTCGATCGCGTCACCGAGCGCACCGCGGCGCTGGGCTTCGACCGCTACGAGGTCTCGGCCTACGCGAAGAACGGCCATCGCTGCCGCCACAACCTGAACTACTGGCAGTTCGGCGACTACCTCGGGCTCGGCGCCGGCGCGCACGGCAAGCTGAGCTTCGCGCACCGCGTCGTGCGCCAGGTGCGCTGGCGAGAGCCGGCGATGTACATGGATCGCACGCTCGGCGGCCAGGGCGTGTCGAACGAGGGCGACGTCGCCCGCGCGCAGCTGCCGTTCGAGTTCATGCTCAACGCGCTGCGCCTGCGCGAGGGCTTCCCGCTGTCGCTGTTCACCGAGCGCTGCGGGCTCCCGCTGTCGGCCATCGAGCCGGCGCTGCTGAAGGCCGAGGGCCGCGGGCTCGTCGAGCGCGGCGGCATGCCCGGCGCCGAGTGGGTGCGGCCCACGGTGCGCGGGTTCGACTTCCTCAACGACCTGACCGAGCTGTTTCTCTGAGCGCGCGCCGCTGACGCTGTCGCCGCGGTGCGATCGGCAACTCGCGCCGCGGTCGGGAAATGCGTTGGCAAGACGCGCCGCGGGCGCCCCGCAGGCCGCCGTCAGGCCCGCGAAAGGGCGGGCGCGACATTTGCCATGATCCTCAACGGTCGAGCTGCGACACCCGCGCGCGCGTCACGCCCGCGGGCCCGGCGCGCGCGCGCGAGGCCGCGACCGCAAAGCCCCCTATGATCGCGTCCGCCCCCGCCACGGCGGACTCCGAAAAGAACGCCATGCCCAATTCCATCGACACCGCGCAGTTCAACCGCATCGCCCGCCGCAACGTCACGCTGCCGCTGGTGGCCGGCGTGGTGAGTGCCGGCACGTTCGTCGCGTTCTTCCTGTTCTTCCAGTCGGTGACGGGCTGGGTCGATCACACGCACCAGGTGATCGGCAAGCTCAACGAGCTGACGACGCTGCAGTCGGACATGTCGTCGGCCGCGCGCGGCTTCCTGCTCACCGGCGACGATGCGTTCATGGCGCCGTACCAGGTGTCGAAGCCACAGATGGACGGCCAGTTCAATGACCTGATCCAGCTCACCAGCGACAACCCCGCGCAGACCGAGCGCCTCAAGCGCGCGCGCGAGATGCAGGCGCAGTGGGAGCAGTACACCGAGCGGCTCGTCGACCAGCGCCGCCACAACGTCGCGGACGCGCAGGAGACGATCAAGTCGCAGGGCGGCAAGCAGCTCAACGAGGCGGTGCGCGCGCAGATCCAGGCCGCGAAGAACACCGAGAACCAGCTGCTGAAGGATCGGCTCGACACCACCCAGCTCGTGACCGACATCGGCATCACCGCCTACGTGCTGTTCATCCTCGTGCTGTTCGGCTTCGTCGCGTACGGCGGCCGGCGCGACATCAAGCAGCTGTCGACCGACTTCGGCGGCGCACTCAAGGCCCAGACCGCCGCCGCCGAGCACCTCGCGGAGCAGGCCTGGGTGCGCACCGGCCAGACGCAACTCGCCGAGACGTTGATCGGCCAGCAGACGCTCACCACCGTCGGCCGCAGCGTGCTCGCGTTCGCGGGCCGCTACTTCGATCCGACCGTCGCGGCGATCTACGTGCGCGACGAGGGCGGCAAGCTGCAGCGCGTCTCCACGCACGGCTTCGACCCGGGCGCCGAGCGCGACCAGGACATCGTCGACGCCGAGTCCGGCCTCGTCGGCCAGGCCGCGCGCGACGGCCGCATCAACCACGTGAAGAACCTGAGCGGCGGTTACTTCCGCGTCGTCTCCGGCCTCGGCGACACCGCGCCGGCCGAGATCGTGCTCGCGCCGACCAGCAACGATGGCGTCGTCAACGGCGTGATCGAGCTGGGCTTCATGCGCCCCGTCACCGAGCGCGACCTGGAGCTGCTGAAGCTGATCGCCGGCAGCATCGGCGCGTCCATCGACGCCGCGCTGTACCGCAAGCGCCTGCAGGACGCGGTCGAGGAGACGCAGCAGCTGAACGAGGAACTGCAGGTGCAGCAGGAGGAGCTGCGCACCGCCAACGAGGAGCTGGGCGAGCAGTCGCGCGTGCTTACCGAATCGCAGACGCACCTGGAACACCAGCAGGCCGAGCTCGAGGCCACGAACACGCAGCTGTCCGAGCAGGCGCAGGTGCTCGATCGCAAGAACGAGGCGCTCAACGACGCGCAGCAGACGCTGCAGGAGCGCGCCGACGAGCTGCAGCGCGCGAGCCGCTACAAGTCCGAGTTCCTCGCGAACATGTCGCACGAGCTGCGCACGCCGCTGAACAGCTCGCTGATCCTCGCGAAGCTGCTGAGCGAGAACCGCGACGGCAACCTCACCGCCGAACAGCTGAAGTTCGCGCAGACCATCTACGGCGCCGGCAACGACCTGCTGAACCTGATCAACGACATCCTCGACCTCTCGAAGGTGGAGGCCGGGCGGCTCGAGCTGCAGCCGCAGTTCGTGTCGGTGCACCGCCTCGTCGACGGCCTGCAGCGCCTGTTCACGCCGCTCGCCAACGAGAAGAAGCTGCAGTTCTCGGTCGACATCGCGGCCGACGCGCCGTCGTCGATGGTCAGCGACAACCAGCGCATCGAGCAGATCCTGAAGAACCTGCTGTCCAACGCGATCAAGTTCACCGAGGCCGGCACGGTCTCGATCACGGTCATGGGCCGGCCCGACGACCGCATCGCGTTCGCGGTCAAGGACTCGGGCATCGGCATCCCCGAAGGCCAGCAGGAGGTCATCTTCGAGGCCTTCCGCCAGGCCGACGGCACGATCAACCGGCGCTATGGCGGCACGGGGCTGGGCCTGTCGATCTCGCGCGAGCTCGCGCGCCTGCTGGGCGGCACGATCGCGGTCGAGAGCGCGGCGGGGCAGGGCAGCACCTTCACGCTGACCTTGCCGCAGAAGTGGACCGACGTGCCCGAGCAGCCCGCCGACGAAGCCGCCGTGCCGCCCGCGCCGCGCGGCAGCAGCGCGCTCGCGCCGGTGTCGTCCGTCGCGGCGGCGCCCGCCGGCACGGCCG
>JASLEM010000500.1 GCA_030151165.1 Burkholderiaceae bacterium | reverse complement strand
ACGCTGCAGCGCTTCATCCGCGAGCACAAGGACGCGCTGTGCGCCGCGATCAGCGCCGACTACGGCCACCGCTCGACGCACGAGACGCTGCTCGCCGAGGTCTTCCCGGCGATGGACGGCATCTCGCACGTCATCGGCTCGCTGCGCAAGTGGATGCGCCCGCAGCGCCGCTCGGTCGACCTGCGCAACTTCCTCGGCGCGAGCAACCGCGTGATCCCGCAGCCGCTGGGCGTGGTCGGCATCATCGTGCCGTGGAACTTCCCGCTGCACCTGAGCCTGATCCCGCTGACCTACGTCTTCGCCGCCGGCAACCGGGCGATGATCAAGATGAGCGAGAACTCGCGCCACCTCGCGGCCTTCCTCATCGAGAAGATGCCCGCGTACTTCCCGCCCGAGAAGCTGCAGTTCTTCGACGAGACCGGCGGCGTCGGCATCGAGTTCTCGAAGCTGCACTTCGACCACCTGCTGTTCACCGGCTCCGGCGCGACCGGCCGCTCGGTGATGGCCGCGGCCGCCGCGAACCTCGTGCCGGTCACTCTGGAGCTGGGCGGCAAGGCGCCGGCGATCGTCTGCGACGACTTCCCGCTCAGGCTCGCGGCCGAGCGCATCCTGTTCGCCAAGCTGCTCAACGCCGGCCAGATCTGCACGACGGTCGACCACGCGTGGCTGCCGCGCGCCAAGGTCGACGAGTTCGTCGCAGCCTCGAAGGAGATCGTCGCGCAGCGCTTCGGCACGATCGCGTCGACCGACTACACCTCGGTCATCGACGAGCGCGCGTTCGAGCGCCTGCTCGCGACGCTCGAGGACGCCCGCGCCCGCGGCGCGAAGATCATCCCGCTGCTGCCCGGCGAGGCCTTCGACCGCGCCACGCGCAAGATCAACCCGGTCATCGTGCTGGACGCGCCGGCCGACAGCGTGCTGCTGCAGCGCGAGATCTTCGGGCCGATCCTGCCGCTGCGGTCGTACGAGCGCCTCGAGGACGTGATCCGCAGCATCAACGCCGGCGCGCGGCCGCTCGCCGTCTATCCGTTCAGCTACGACGGCCGGCAGGTGCAGATGCTGCTGGATCGCGTGATGTCCGGCGGCGTGTCGGTCAACGAGGCGCTGTTCCACGTCGCCCAGCACGACCTGCCCTTCGGCGGCGTCGGCGAGTCGGGCATGGGCCACTACCACGGCAAGGAGGGCTTCGACACGTTCTCGAAGCTGCGCCCGGTGTTCTACCAGGCGCGCTTCAGCACGATGAAGTTCATGTTCCCGCCGTACGGCAAGTTCGCGAGCACGATGCTGGCGTTCCTCACGAAGTGAACGCGCGGCGCTTCGGCGTCGCACCCAGAAGGAAAACGGCGGCTCGAGGGCCGCCGTCGTCGTTGCGTGGGCCACCGGCCCGCGTCGCCGGGATCGTCGCTTATTTCGACGCGACCACGTTCGGCACCAGCGCCGGCTTGTCCGCGTACTGCGCCGGGAACACGCGCTTCAGGTCGGCCACCTTCGGCAGGTCGTTGTAGACGATGTACGGGTAGTCCGGATTCAGCGTCAGGAAGTTCTGGTGGTAGCCCTCGGCCGCATAGAAGCCCTTGAACGGCTCGACGCGCGTGACGATGGGCTTGTCGAACGCCTTGGCGGCGCCGAGCTGGGCGATGTAGGCCGTCGCGACCTTCTTCTGGCCGTCGTCCAGCGGGAAGACCGCCGAGCGGTATTGCGTGCCGTGGTCGGGCCCCTGGTAGTTCAGCTCGGTCGGGTTGTGGGCGACGGAGAAGTAGACCTGCAGCAGCTTGCCGTAGCTCACCTGCGTCGGGTCGAACGTGACCTGCACGGACTCGGCGTGGCCGGTGCTGCCGGTGCTGACGGTCTCGTACTGCGCGGTGCCCTTCTCGCCGCCCGAGTAGCCGGAGACGGCGTTGGTCACGCCCTTGACGTGCTGGAACACGCCCTGCACGCCCCAGAAGCAGCCGCCGGCGAAGACGGCCGTCTCGGTGTGGCGACCGGCGGCCGGCTCGTCGACGGCCGGCGCCGGGAGGACGACCGACGGCTCGGCGGCGAACACCGAGCCGAAGCCGTAGTGCACGCCGGCGGCGACCAGGCACACGGCGGCGACGGCGTTGAGCGCCTTGCGGGCGCGGGTCGGAGCGGATCGGGTGATGGCGGAAGTCATGATGGAACCTTTGTCGAATCGGAGGTCTGGAACGCGCGGCGAGCTCAGGCGGGCGTGAAGCCCATCGCGACGCCATTCATGCAGTAGCGCAGGCCGGTCGGGCGCGGGCCGTCGTCGAACACGTGGCCGAGGTGGCCGCCGCAGCGCCGGCAGTGCACCTCGTCGCGGATCATGCCGATCGAGGTGTCGGTCTGCTTGTTGACGGCGTTGGGCAGCGGCTGCCAGAAGCTCGGCCAGCCGGTGTGGCTGTCGAACTTGGTGTCGGACGAGAACAGCGCCAGCGCGCAACCGGCGCACGTGAACGTGCCCTTGCGGTGCTCGTCGTTGAGCGGGCTGGTGAACGGCGTCTCGGTGCCTTCGTGGCGCAGCACGGCGTAGGCTTGCGGCGAGAGCTTGGCCTTCCACTGCGCGTCGGTCATCTCGACCTCGAAGTGGCCGGCGATGGACGCCGCGCCGGCGCGCGACCAGGTGGCCGCGAGGGCAGCGGCGACGCCGCCGCCGAGCAGCAGCTGGGCGCCGGACAGGAGTGCGGTGCGTCGAGCGATGGGCATGTCGGGCTTTCGTGTTTCGGTGATGGGATGAAGGTCAGTCGTTCGAGGCCGCCGCATCCTTACAGCGGCCCGGCAGGCCTCTTTCGCCGGCCTGTCCGGTATATGACCGGCCGAAGCTTAGTTGGTTCTGGCGCGCGCGGTGGCCTTGCGTTTCACCTGTAATGCGCGGCGGCGACGCCACACCGATTTGCGTGCATTCGCTCATCCTTCGATCAGAATCCACCCATGAGCACCACCCCGCTGTCCACTCCCGCGCTCGTCCAGGCCTTCGCCCCGACCGGGCGCCTGCGCGCGTCGATCAACCTCGGCAACCCGATCCTCGCCGGCACCGACCCCGGCACCGGCCGCGCGCGCGGGGTGTCGGTCGACCTCGCGCAGGCGCTCGCCGAACGGCTGGGCGTGCCGCTGGAGCTGGTCGAGTTCACGGCGGCGACGAAGTCGGTCGACGCGGTCGCGTCGGAGGCCGCGGACATCGGCTTCTTCGCGATCGATCCGCTGCGCGGCGCGGCCATCGGTTTCACCGACGCCTACGTGCTGATCGAGGGCGCGTACCTCGTGCGCGCCGAATCGGCGCTGCAGTCCAACGACGAGGTCGACCGGTCCGGCACGCGCGTGGTGGTCGGCCAGGGCAGCGCGTACGACCTGTTCCTGACGCGCGCGCTCCAGGCCGCGACGTTCGTGCGCGTGCCGACGGCGGTCGAGGTCGTCGAGACCCTGCGCGCCGGCGGCGCCGAGGTCGCCGGCGGCATCCGGCAGGCGCTCGCGCAGGTCGCGGCGGCCGATCCGGCGCTGCGCGTGCTGCCCGGCCGCTTCATGGTGATCCGCCAGGCGATGGGCCTGCCCAAGAGCCGCGGCGAGCCCGCGGCCGCCGCGCTGCGCGCCTTCGTCGAGGCGATGAAGGCCGACGGCTTCGTGGCCGAGGCGCTGCGCCGCCACGGCATCGTGGGCGCCTCCGTCGCGCCCGCCACCGGCGCCGACGCCTGATCCCCGCATTCCTTCGATTGCCTCCAGAAAGCGACCCATGGACACCCCGCAACACCAACTGTCGATGACCGTGCTGATGACGCCGGACATGGCCAACTTCACCGGCAACGTCCACGGCGGCACGATCCTGAAGCTGCTCGACCAGGTCGCCTACGCCTGCGCGGCGCGCTACGCCGGGCGCTACGTGGTGACGCTGTCCGTCGACCAGGTGATGTTCCGCGAGCCGATCCACGTCGGCGAGCTCGTCACCTTCCTCGCCTCGGTCAACCACACGGGCAAGAGCTCGATGGAGATCGGCATCAAGGTGGTCGCCGAGGAGATCCGCACGCAGAAGGTGCGCCACGCCAACAGCTGCTTCTTCACGATGGTGGCGCTCGACGACGACCGCAAGCCGGTCGCCGTGACGCCGCTCGTGCCGGCCACCGCCGACGAGCGCCGGCGCCACGCGTCCGCCGAGCTGCGGCGCGTGCTGCGCAGCGAATATCGCGACCGCTTCGAGGCGATCCGCTGCGAGGGCCCGGACGCCGAATAAGCCGCCACGGGCGCCGCCGGGCGATCGATCCGGTGCGGGACGCACAGCGCCCCTCGACAGTCTATGCCTTTATTGAATGCGAATGATTCGCATTACACTGAGAGCATGACCTCGACGGACGCCCTCCCACACCTCGACACCCTCGTCGCCGCCCGGCTCGGCTTGGTCTTCGCCCACCTGCTGGCCTTCGCGTCCGCGGCGGCCGCGATCGCGTTCGGCGACTTCGCGCTGTTCGCCCGCCGTCGCATCGACGCGGCCTTGCTCGCCCGGGCCGCCCGCGTCGTCGCGTGGTCGCTCGCCGCGCTGTGGGCCACGGGCCTCGCGCTGACCTGGATCGACACCGGCTTCGCGCCCGCGGCCCTGGCGTCGCGGCCCAAGCTGCTCGCGAAGCTGAGCGTCGTCACGCTGCTGACGCTCAACGGCGTCGCGCTGCACCGCTTCGCGTTCCCGCGCCTCACCGGCCGCCGCATCGCCGATCGCGCCGAACTGCGCGCCATCGTGCTGCTCGGCGGCATGAGCGCCGCGACCTGGCTGTTCGCCGCCTTCCTCGGCGTCGCGCGCCCGCTCGCGGGCGTGCTCGGCTACGGCGGCTTCATGGTGATGTACGGGCTGGTGCTGGGCGTCGGCTGCGCCGCGGCGCTGCGCGTGGTGCGGCCGCGTCTCGCACGGCGCCTGTTCGCGGGCGATGCCACGCGTGCGCCCTCGGCACCCGCCGACAACGTCCTCGACCTCGACGCCCACCGACGCCCCTCCCCGGCGCTGCCGTCCGGCGCGCGTCACTCGACCTTCGCCGACGCATGAGCCGCGCTGCCCGCCCGACCCCGCCGGCACGATGCCCGGAGCCCGCATGACCCGCCGCCTGTCGACCACGCCGCGCCGCCTGCGGCGCTCGCGCCCCCCGACGCGCCGCTGCGACCATGCCGGCGACGTCGCGCTGCCCGGCCTGCGCCCCGTCGTCGTCGTCGCGGCCTCGCCGCAACCCCAGCGCGACACCGACCGCGCGCTGCGATCGCTGACGCTGGAGAACGCGATGCTCGCGCGCGAGCTCGGCCGAGTGCAGCAGCGGTGCACGCAATGGCGCGACGACTGCATCGTGCAGAACGAGCGCCTCGAGGCGACGCTGATGCGGGCCCGCGCCGACAACATCGTCAAGGAGACGCAGATGGCGTCGCTGCGCGACGCGCTGGACGCCTTGCAGAAACGCGCCGCGGTGTGGCTCACGAACGAGGCGCTGGTGCGGCGCCTCGGCGACCTGCGCGCCCGCAACCGCTCGCTGGAGTTCGAGCTGGCCGAGGCGCAGCGCGCGATCGACGGTCTGCGCGTCTCGAGCGAGGCCCGGCGGCCTGCCGCGGACGACGCGCCGCGGGTCGAGCAGCCCCTCGAGGCGCCGCCGACCTCGAATGCCGGCCGGGTGCTGTGCATCGGCGGACGCGCGCGCCAGGTGCCGGTCTACCGCGAGCTGGTCGAGCGCCGTGGCGGCCGCTTCACGCACGTCGAAGGCACGAGCGCCGAATGCCTCGGCGACCTCGCACGCCGCCTCGGCGACGCCGACGTCGTGATCCTGCAGGCGGGCTACGTCTGCCAGGGCGCGTGCCGCGCGGTCGAGACGCATTGCGCACGCACCGGCCTGCGCTGCGTGCGGCTCGACAAGGCCTGCGCGCTCGGCTTCGAGCGCTGCCTCGACGAGGCCTTGTCCACCGCATCCTGAGGCGCCCGGCAGGCTTGGATAGGCCGCGATCGCCAGTGGGCGGTGACACCTTGTTGCGTTGCGGCCGCCAAAGCATTGCCAACGTTAATGCGAACTACTATCATTTGCATTCCTTAGAAACATAAGACAAACATGATCGACACCTTCAGCAACGTGGCGCGCCGCGCGCCGGTCGCCCTGGCCATCGGAGCGGTCCTGGCGCTCGCCGGCTGCGGCGGTGGCGGCAGCCCGGAGGATTCCGCACACACGCGCGCCAATGCGTACACGGTGACCCCGTTCGTCGCGAACGACGCGGCGGCCTACTCGCCGACGCTCGGCACCGTGCCGGCGTTCCAGGACGCCTGGGGCATCGCGATCCGCCCCGCCGGCGTCGCGGGCCACTTCTGGGTGCTCGCCGGCGACAAGACCTACGAGTACGTGGGCGACGTCGCCGGCAAGACGGTCGCGCCCTGCGCCACCGCCGGCCAGCTGTGCGCGGACCTCGCGCCCCTGCCCTCGAACACCGTCACGTTCCCCGACTGGCCGACCGACGCGCTCGGCCACCCGGACATCGCCGACGACCACGCGACCGGCGTCGTCTTCAACGGCAACGCCACCAGCTTCGTCATCACGCAGACCCCCGTCGCGCCCAGCACGAACACGTCGTCGATCACCGCCGGCGCCAAGTTCCTGTTCGCGACCAACTTCGGCGCGATCTACGCATGGACGGAGCGCAAGCACGCCGACGGTAGCGGCTACGACCGCGCCGACACCGCCGTGAAGGTCTTCGACACCCGCGACGACCCGGCCGACTGCGGCCAGTTCTACGGCTTGGCGATCAGCCCCGGCTCGGACCGCCTGTACGCCGCCGACTTCGGCCGCGACACCAGCGCCGCCTGCAACAACCCCGCGGCGATCGCGAGCGTCGCGCAGAGCTTCCGCGTGCGCGTGTTCGACAAGACGATCGGCGCCGACGGCCGGCTGCGGGAGATCACCGCGACGCTGAACGGCGGCCACGCCTTCGCCAATCCGTTCGCGGCCGACCCCGCCAACATCCGCGCGGGCGACTTCGTGCCGTGGAACGTGCAGCTCGTGGGCAGCAGCCTGTTCGTGATGTACGCACAAGTGCAGCAGGATCCGGCGAGGCCGGTCGGCACGCCGTGGCCGGCCAATGAGGTGCACGCGCCGGGCGCCGGCCGCATCGCCGAGTTCGACCTCGACGGCCAGCTGATCGCCACGTGGGACGACGGCGGCCACCTCGATGCCCCGTGGGGTATCGCCCTGGCGCCGGCGGACTTCGGCGCGGAGTCGAACACGCTGCTGGTCGGCAACTTCGGCGACTACGACGGCGACAGCAACCAGGGCTCGATCACCACGTTCGACCCGGCGACGCGCCGCGCGGTCAACGTCCTGCGCAACCCCGACGGCTCGCCGCTGCTGATCCCCGGCATCTGGGGCATGACCTTCGGCAACGGCGACACGCTCGGCGACGCCAACGCGCTGTACTTCGCGTCCGCGCCCAACGACGAGGCCGACGGCCTGTTCGGCGTCGTGCGCTACACGGCGCCCTGAACCGCCGACGCCCCCGCACGCATCCGCCGGGGCGCCCGTGCGCGCTCCGCCTCCCGATCCACACGCACAACGAACTCCCATGAACCAACCTCGCCTGAACCCGCTCGCGACCGCGCTCGCCTCGGCCGGCCTCGCCTGCATGCTGGCGGTGAGCGGCCACGCCGCCGCCGCCACGAAGAAGAAGGACGCCGAAGCCGACCCGACGCTCGTCGAGCTCGCGAAGAAGATCGACGCGCTGATGGCGCAGAACAAGGCGCTCGCCGACAAGGTGGCCAAGCTCGAGGCCGCGCAAGCGGCCCAGGCCACGCAGGTCAACGCCCAGGCCGCGCAGGTGCAGCAGCAAGGCGCGCAACTCCAGGCGCAGGCCGCCGTCGTGCAGCAGGACCAGGCCGCGGTGAAGCAGGACGCGCAGGCCGTCCAGGCCACGCAGCAGGCCGTCGCGGCCAACGCCGCCTCCACGCAGCGCGCGGGCTGGGCCGCCAACACCACCGTCTCCAGCTACGGCGAGATCGGCTACAGCCGCCCGACAAAGCAGGTCTCGGCGACGAACACCGACGTGCAGCGCGCCGTCATCGGCATGCAGCACCGCTTCGACGACAGGACCAAGATGGTCGCCGAATGGGAATGGGAACACGCCATCACGTCGTCGGACGACTCCGGCGAGTCGGAGGTCGAGCAGCTGTGGGTCGAGCGCGAGTTCGACAACGGCGTCAAGGGCCGCGCCGGCCTGTTCCTGATGCCCGTCGGCCTGCTGAACCAGAACCACGAGCCGACCGCCTACTACGGCGTCTACCGGCCGGACGTCGACACCAAGATCATCCCCAGCACGTGGCGCGAGGTCGGCCTCGGCGCCGAGGGCGACCTGGGCGGCGGCCTGAACTGGAACGTCGCCGTCACGACCGCGCCGAACCTGTCGAAGTGGGACGCCTCCAGCACCGAAGGCCGCGACCGCGGCCCGCTGCAGGCCATCCACGGCGAGGGCCAGTTCGCCTCCGCGCGCACGCTCGGCACCGTCGCGGCGCTGAACTGGCGCGGCGTGCCGGGCCTGTGGGTCGGCGGCTCCGCGGTCTACGACGACATTGGCCAGGGCCAGCCCGGCTTCAGCGCCGGCAGCGCCAAGATGTTCATGATC
>JASLEM010000472.1 GCA_030151165.1 Burkholderiaceae bacterium | reverse complement strand
CAGAAGCTCGCGATACAACGCTGCCCGCAATGCGGCGACCACCGGTTTCCGCCGACACAGGTCTGTCCCGCTTGTCTCGCCGAAAACCAGGAATGGCAGGTCGTGAGCGGGCACGGCAGGGTGATACCGCGCGACGCACTTCCTGTGGGAGTGCAGCGACCGCGTCGCGCGCATCACGCTGAACCGGCCCGAGCGCAAGAACCCGCTCAGCTTCGAGAGCTACGCCGAGTTGCGCGACCTGTTCATCCGCCTGCACCATGCCAGCGACGTGCGCGCTATCGTCCTCACCGGCGCGGGCGACGACTTCTGCTCGGGCGGCGACGTGCACGAGATCATCGGCCCGCTGGTGCGTCTGCCCGCGCCGGAGCTGCTGATGTTCACGCGCATGACCGGCGACCTCGTCAAGGCGATGCGCCACTGCCCGCAACCCATCGTGGCGGCGATCGACGGCGTGTGCGCCGGCGCCGGCGCGATCCTGGCGATGGCCAGCGACCTGCGCTACGGCACAGCGCGCTCGAAGACGGCCTTCCTGTTCGCCCGCGTCGGCCTGGCCGGCTGCGACATGGGCGCCTGCGCGATGCTGCCGCGCATCGTGGGCCAGGGCCGCGCCGCCGAGTGGATCTACTCCGGCCGCTCGCTGGACGGCACCGAGGCCGCGCGCTGGGGCTTCTTCAACCACCTCGTCGAGCCCGGGGCGCTCATCGCCGAGGCCACCGCGTTCGCGCGGCAGCTGGCCGACGGCCCGGCCTTCGCGCACTCGCTCACCAAGTCCATGCTGCACCAGGAATGGAGCATGGACATCGACACCGCCATCGAGGCCGAGGCGCAGGCCCAGGCGCTGTGCATGCTCACCGAAGACTTCGGGGCCGCCTACCGTGCGTTCGCGGCGAAGTCGAAGCCGCAGTTCGAGGGCCGCTGAGATGGACGCCCTCGCCGAGGCCCTGGGGTGGCCGTTCTTCGACGCGCCGCACCGCGCGCTGCACGCGCGGCTGGCCGCGTCGCTGGCCGGCGGCGCCGGCGGCTTCCCGCACGAGCTCCCGCCACAGGCCACGCGCGACGAGGTCGACGCGCATTGCCGTGCGTGGGTGCGCGCGCTCGGCGCGAACGGCTGGCTGGCGCTCGCGGTCGGCGGCACGGCGTACGGCGGCGCCAGCGACGCGCTCGACACCCGCACGCTGTGCCTGCTGCGCGAGACGCTCGCCGCGCACGACGGCCTCGCCGACTTCGCGTTCGCGATGCAAGGCCTGGGCAGCGGCGCGATCACGCTCGACGGCACGTTCGCGCAGAAGGAGCACTACCTCGCCCGCGTGGCGCGGGGCGACGCGATCGCGGCGTTCGCCTTGTCGGAGCCCGACGCCGGATCCGACGTCGCCGCGATGAAGACGACCGCGCGGCGCGACGGCGATCACTGGATCCTCGACGGCGAGAAGACCTGGATCTCGAACGGCGGCATCGCCGATTTCTACGTCGTCTTCGCGCGCCAGGTCGAGCTCGGCGCCGAGCCCGAGACGCGCGGCACGCGTTCGATCGCCGCCTTCATCGTCGACGCCGACACGGCCGGCCTGCGCATCGCCGAACGCCTCGACACGATGGCGCCGCACCCGCTCGCGCGCCTCGCGTTCGAGGGCTGCCGCGTCCCCGCATCGCAGTGCCTCGCCGAGGCCGGCGCCGGCTTCAAGCTCGCGATGCGCACGCTCGACGTCTTCCGCACGTCGGTCGCGGCCGCGGCGCTCGGCTTCGCGCGGCGCGCGCTGGCCGAAGGCCTCGCGCGCGCGACGACGCGGTCGATGTTCGGCCAGCGGCTGTCCGAGCTGCAGCTGACGCAATCGAAGCTGGCCGACATGGCGCTGACCGTCGACGCCGCCGCGCTGCTCACCTACCGCGCCGCGTGGCGCCGCGACCAGGGCCACGCCGTGACGCGCGAGGCCGCGATGGCCAAGCTCGCCGCGACCGAGGGCGCGCAGCGCGTGATCGACGCCGCGCTGCAGCTGTGGGGCGGCGCGGGCGTGCAGAGCGGCCAGGTCGTCGAGCGGCTGTACCGCGACATCCGCGCGCTGCGCATCTACGAAGGGGCGAGCGAGGTGCAGCAGCTGATCATCGCCCGCGAATTGCTGAAGACGACATGAGCACCACGCCGTCGCGCGGCCGCACCGCGCATGTCGACACGTTCTGCCGCGACCGCTTGCCGCCGGTCGCCGAGCAGCCCGACTACGTCTTCGAGCTGCCCGAGCTGCAGTTCCCGCCGCAGCTCAATTGCGGCGCGGCGCTGCTCGATCGCGCGATCGAGCGCGGCTGGGGCGAGCGCCCGTGCATCGTCGCGCCCGGCCTGCGCTGGACGTACGCCGACCTGCAGGCGAAGGCCGACGCCATCGCGCACGTGCTCGTCGCCGAGATGGGTGTGCGCACGGGCGAGCGCGTGCTGCTGCGCGCGCCGAACAACCCGATGCTCGCGGCCTGCTGGTTCGGCGTGATGAAGGCCGGCGCGGTCGCGGTCGCGACGATGCCGCTGCTGCGCGCGAAGGAGCTGAAGCAGGTCGTCGCGAAGGCGCAGGCCACGCACGCGCTGTGCGACCGCGGCCTCGCCGAAGAACTCGAGCTGGCGCGGCCGGATTGTCCGACGCTCTCGCAGGTTCGCTATTTCAACGATGCGTCGCCCGACGGCCTCGAGGCCGCGATGACCCGCCACGCCGCGCCGTTCGCCGCGGTCGACACCGCCGCCGACGACACCTGCCTGCTCGCGTTCACCTCCGGCACGACGGGCCAGCCGAAGGCGACGATGCACTTCCACCAGGACGTGATGGCGATCTGCGCCTGCTGGCCACCGCACGTGCTGCGCGCCGCGGCCGACGATGTCTTCATCGGCAGCCCGCCGCTCGGCTTCACGTTCGGGCTCGGCGGCCTGCTGCTGTTCCCGCTGTCGATCGGCGCGAGCACGGTGCTGCTCGAGAAGGCGACGCCGCCGATCCTGCTCGCCGCGATCGCCGACTACCGGGCCACCGTCCTGTTCACGGCGCCGACGACTTACCGCGCGATCGCGGAGCAGGCGCGCGAGCGGCGCCTGTCGATCGCGCTCGGCGGCACGCTGCGCAAGTGCGTCGCGGCCGGCGAGGCGCTGCCCGCGGCCACGCGCACGCTGTGGCGCGACGCCACCGGCATCGAGATCATCGACGGCATCGGCTCGACCGAGATGCTGCACATCTTCATCTCCGCCGACGAGGCGCACGCGCGCGGCGGCGCGACGGGCTTGCCCGTGCCCGGCTACCAGGCCTGCCTCCTCGACGCCGACGGCCAGCCCGTGCCGCGCGGCACCGTCGGCCGGCTCGCGGTGCGCGGCCCGACCGGTTGCCGCTACCTGGACGATCCCCGCCAGCGCCAGTACGTCCACCGCGGCTGGAACCTCACCGGCGACGCCTACCTGCAGGACGAGGACGGGTATTTCCGCTACCAGGCGCGCACCGACGACATGATCATCTCGGCGGGCTACAACATCGCGGCGCCGGAGGTCGAGACCGCGTTGCTGGAGCATCCGGCCGTCGCCGAGTGCGCGGTGGTCGGCGTGGCGGACGACGAGCGCGGCCAGATCGTGAAGGCCTTCGTCGTGCTGCGCGCCGGGCACGCGGGCGACGCCGCGATGGTGCGCACGCTGCAGGATTTCGTGAAGGCGGCGGTCGCGCCGTACAAGTACCCGCGCGCGATCGAGTTCCGCAGCGAGCTGCCGCGCACCGCGACCGGCAAGCTGCAGCGCTTCCGCCTCAAGCCCGACGCGCCGACGACCTCGATACCTCAGGCCGTATCGTCCCCGACCGACGCCGGCCCCATTTCCGGGAACCCCGCATGAAGACCGTCCTGCAACCGCCCGACTGGCCCCGCCCGCGCGGCTACGCCAACGGCGTCAGCGCGCAAGGCCGGCAGGTGTTCGTCGCCGGCATGATCGGCTGGACGCCCGACGGCGTCTTCGAGAGCGACGACCTCGTCGACCAGGTGCGGCAGGCGCTCGCCAACATCCGCAGCGTGCTGGCCGAGGCCGGCGCGCGGCCCGAGCACATGGTGCGCATGACCTGGTACGTCGTCGACCGGGCCGACTACCTCGCGCGCGGCCGCGACATCGGCGCCGTCTACCGCGAGGTGATGGGGCCCGGCAACTACGACGTCGCGATGAGCGCGATCGAGGTGCGCGCGCTGATGGAGGCGCGCGCGAAGGTCGAGATCGAGGTCACGGCCGTCGTGCCGCAGGCGCTCTGATCACGCCCCCAGCAACGCCGGCAACGCGGCCATCGCGGTGAAGCGCGCGCCGCCGACGAGCGGCGCATCGCCGCCCTGCGGCGAGCCGCCCTCGGGTGGCGCATCGCAACCCTGCGGCGTGCCGCCCTTCGGCGGCGCCTCGTCCGGCGACGGCTGCGGGTGGTACAGCAGGAAGGGCATGCCGGCGTGCCGCGCGGCCTCGATGCCCGGCAGGCTGTCCTCGATGACGATGCAGTCGCCCGGCCCGACGCCCTGGCGGCTCGCGGCGTGCAGGAACAGCCCCGGGTCGGGCTTCCAGCGGCCGACGACGTACGCGCTGTAGACGCGGTCGCCGAAGAACCGCGCGAGATCCGTCAGCGCGAGCGATTGCGTGATCTTGGCGACCGGCCCGCTCGAGGCCACGCACATCCGCGCGCCGGCCGACGCGAGCCGCTCCAGCGCGTCGGCCATGCCCTCGGTCGCGCGCAGCTCGCGCGCGAAGACGCGCTCGGTCTCGGCGCGGTAGCCGTCGACGAAGCCGGGCGGCAAGGACACGCCATGGCGCGCCTCGATGTCGGACACGATGCCCGCCAGCTTCGCGCCGCGATACCGCAACAGCAACGAGGCCGCCGGCTCGACCACGCCCGCCGCGCGCAGGCAGGTCTCCAGCGCGACGTCGCAGAGCAGCTCGCTGTCGACCAGCGTGCCGTCGCAATCGAAGATCAGCAGCTTGCCGGCGAGGCCGCTCGTCATCGCGACACGGCGTCCGCGTCGGCCGCGAGCGGCTTCGCGAGCCGCACCATGATCGTTCCGGTCAGCTCGTTCGGCCCGCGCTCGGCCTCGGCGAAGCCGTGCTTCGCGTACAGCCGGATCAGGCGCGTGTTGGTGCTGGACGTCCACGTCGCCGCCTCGGGCAGCGCCCGCGCGCGGAACCAGGCCTCGCCGTGGCGCAGCAGGCGGTCGGCGATGCCGAGGCGGCGCGACGGCGGGTCGACGAAGGTCGTCGTCACGAGGCCGAAGCGGCGGCCCGCGGCGTCGGCCTCGATGCGCAGGATCGTGTGGCCGACGATGCGCGGCGCGCCGTCCACGTCGGCCTCCGCCACCACCACCTGCCCGATGCAGCGCGGCGCGTCGAAATGGAAACGCACGCGCTCGCGCAGCCAGTCCAGCGTGTACATCGCGGTGCCGGCTTCCTCGCCTTCGACCTCGACGAGCGTGCGCCGCATGCCGTGCGCGATCCAGTCGATCGCGGCGGCGTCATCCGGCGCGACGGTGCGCAGCGTCACCGGTGCCGTCATCGCGCGTCAGCCCTTCTTCGCGTACTGCGTGTACTGCGCCTTGTACGGCACGCGCACCTGCTGGCCGAGCGTCGACGCGCTGCAGCCGGCCGCGGGGGCGACGCCGCCGGACGTCGCCACGCGCTGCACGCTCGTCACGTTGGCGAACGCGCCCGCGCCGCCGGTGCTGTGCGTGGCCAGCAGCAGCCAGGGGATGGCGCCGGCCTCGGGCGCATCGGCCTTCGCCTTGACGGCGCCGACGACCTTGCTGCCGTCCGCCGACTCCCACGTCGGCCCCGCGTAGTGCTTGCCGACGGGCAGGCCGTTGGCGTCGAACAGCTGCGCCTCGGGCGCGACGAAGGCCCACTCGGTGGCGCTCGCGTCGCCGGCCTTCGCGCGGCATTCGTAGATCTGCACGCCGCTGGCGTCGAGCGTGCGCTGCAGCGTCTCGTCGGCCGGCGCGGCGAGGCTGGCGGGAATGGCGACGGCGGGCGGCGCGGGCCGGCTCGTCGCGCACGCGCCCAGCAGGGCGGCCGCGCCGAGGGCGGCGGCGGTCACGACGAACGGGGCGACACGCCATGGGCGGAGGATGGAAGTCATCGTCAGGATTCCCGGTTGGAGTCAGTACGTGATCTCGTAGCGCTGGCCGCGGTAGTTCAGCACGGCGCTCTTGAGGCGGATCTGTTCGAGCACGGTGTCCGCCGCCGGCTTGTCGCCCTCGTGGAAGACCTGCCCGTTGAGGATCACCATGCGGTCGGCCGGCGAGGCCGAATAGATCGCCCCGCCGACCGCCAGCCGCGGCAGCTCGGCCCGCGTGGCGGGCGGCAGGTCGTTGATGCCCGGCACCGCGGCCTTGGCGGCGGGCAGCGGGGCAGGCGTCGAATTGGCGGCGGTGGCCGATGCATTCGCCGGCGGCGCGCCGTAGTGTTCGACCGGCGTGGCACGGGCATCGGGCGCGCCGCCGTTCGCGGGAAGGCCCGTGGCGGCACGCCCGCCCTGTGCGCTGACGGCACCGCGCGGCTCGAGCATCGCGACCCGGCCTTCCGCGGCGCGCTCGGCGAGCCGCGGGGGCACGGTGCCGGCCGGGTTCTGCGCGAGCGCGGGCGGCAGGCGGGCGTCC
>JASLEM010000383.1 GCA_030151165.1 Burkholderiaceae bacterium | reverse complement strand
GTGCGCGGTGAGGTTGGCCAGCAGCGAGAAGCCGATGTTGGTCGGCGAGGTGCGGTGCGCGACGCGCGCGACCGGGTGCAGCTGCACGTTGTCGGGCGGCAGGTGGTTGTCGTCGACGCCGACGAAGGTCTCGAAGAACGCCCAGGTGCGGCGCGCGACGCGGCGCAGGAACTTGCGCTGCGATGCGCTCAGCTCGCTGCGCGGCTCGGCCGGCGCGCGGTCGGCCCACCACACGACCACCGGCGACCACAGCCACAGCAGCAGCAGCGGGGCGGCCGCGGGCAGGGCCCACGGGCGTTCGTGGGCGAGCAGGGCGGCGATGGCGATCGACACCACCGGCCCCGCCCACATCGCGCGGATGTTGTCGCGCAGTGCCTCGACGGTGCCGGGCTCGGAGCCGCGCGCGATGTCGGCCGACGCCGTCCATTCGAGCAGGCGGCGGCCGCGCACCAGGCGCCACATCGTGCGCGCGATGGCGTCCAGCGTCGCGATGGCCTCGGTCGGCAGGCAGGCGAGCGTGTGGATCAGCTGCATCAGCTGGCGCGCCATCGGCACGAGCCGCGCGGGCGAGTGCGACGCCGTCATGAAGTTGACCGGCGTGCGCAGCAGCCCCATCACGTGCGCCGCGAACGGCACGATGCCCACGATCACGATAACGCGCAGCGTCCACATGAACGGCTCGGGCAGGCGCGCCCAGCCCAGCACCGCGAGCGCGATCAGCGCCGCGGGCACGAGGCTGCGGCGCAGGTTGTCCAGCAGCTTCCACTTCGACAGCGTCGACAGCGGGTTGCGCGGCGCGCCCGGCAGCGAGTGCAGGCGGCGGCGCAGCCAGCCGATCAGCTGCCAGTCGCCGCGCACCCAGCGGTGGCGGCGGGCCATGTCGGCGCCGTAGCGGGACGGCGTGTCCTCGATCAGCTGGACGTCGCTGATCAGTCCGGAGCGCGCGTAGCAGCCCTCGATCAGGTCGTGGCTGAGGATGCGGTTCTCGGGCATCGCGTCGCTCGTCGCGCGCTCGAACGCGTCGACGTCGTAGATGCCCTTGCCGACGAACGAGCCTTCGTGGAACAGGTCCTGGTAGACGTCCGAGATCGCGCGCGTGTACGGATCGATCCCGGGCTCGCCGCCGAACATGCGCGCATAGTGCGAGCGCCCGACGCTCGGCAGGTTGAGGCCGACGCGCGGCTGCAGGATGCCGTAGCCGTCGACGACCACGTCCTTCTTCACGCCGGTGCCGAAGCGCGGCCGGTTGAGCGGGTGCGCCATCGCCGAGATCATCTCGGAGGCGGTGTCGCGCGGGAGCTGGGTGTCGGAGTCGAGCGTGATGACGTAGCGCACGCCCTGCAGCGCGAGCGTGTCGCCCACCATGCGCGCGAAGCGCTCCTCGGCGCCGGGGTGGCCGCGCAGCAGGTCGTTCAGGTCGGCCAGCTTGCCGCGCTTGCGCTCGTGGCCCATCCACACGTTCTCGCGCGCGTTCCAGCGGCGCGGGCGGTGCAGCAGCAGGAACGGGTCGGTGCGCTGGCGCTCGTCGGTCGCGACCTCGTAGCGCTTGTTCAGCGCCATGATGCGTTGCGCGGCGTAGTCGACGAGGTCGGCGTCCTCCGGCATCGTTTCCGCAGGCGCGTCGCGCAGGTCGGTCAGCAGCGCGAACTGCAGGTGCGGATCGCGGTTGGCGAGGAAGCGCACCTCGAGCGCGTCGACGAGCGTGTCGACGTCCGCATGCTTGCCGAGCAGCGTCGGCACCGCGACGAGCGTGCGCGATCGCGGGTCGATGCCCAGCGAATAGTCCATGCGCGGCAAGGCCTCGGGCGTCACGGTGAGCGTGACGATCCAGTTGACGAGCGCGAGCGCGAGCTGGCTGGTCGCGAGCAGCAGCAGCAGGATCAGCACGACGCACTTGGGCGACCACAGGTGCAGGTCGAGCTGGTCGGCGGCCTGGCGCACCGGGCCGATCGACATCAGCAGCGCGAACAGCACGATGCCGCCGATGTAGGCGAACAGCGGCGCGCGGCCCGGCGCCGACGAGAAGCGCTCGCGCTTCGCGCCGACCGCGGCCTCGAGCTCGGCGCGCCCGCCGCCGAGCAGGTACCAGCCGACGTGGGCCTCGCGGTCGTCGCCTTCCTCGCGCGCCGCATCGTCGACGCGAACGGCGCCAACGTCCGACGGCGTCTCCATGCGCACGGCCGCGGCCGACGCGAGCTCGATCGCGGCGCGCGCCACAGCGGGCTCGTCGCCGCCGCTCAGGCGGGCGATGCTCTCGACCGCGTGGCGATAGGTGTCGCGCGTGCCGAAGTCCATGCGGCCGTAGACGCCGATCGGGTCGTCGCGCAGCGCCTGCTCGACGCTGCTCAACGTCTCGACGAACTCGGGCCAGTGCGTCGCGCCGAGCAGGCGCAGGCTGCCGATGCTGTTGGCGACCGAGACCTGGCTCGACGCCTGGATCTGGCTCTCGACGTGCACGAGGTGCTCGATCGTCTCGCTGGCGTCCGCCAGGCGCTGCTCCATCCACGTGAGCGGCAGCGCGAGCGCCGCGCCCTGGCCCTGCAGGCGGCGCGCGAACTCGGCGACGAAGGCGCTGCTGCCCAGGTCGGGGTTGGCGCGTGCCATGTCGGCGATGACGAGGATCAGGTCGCTCGGGCGCTCCTCGGCGGCCTGCAGCATGCGCGCGGCCCAGGTCTCGGCGAGGTTGCGCTGGTTCAGCGCCGCGGCCACGCGCACCGCGACGCGGCGCAGGTTCTCGATCAGCGCGAGGCGCAGCATGATCGGGAACGCCCACAGCTCGCCGAGCTTGAGCGGCTGCACGCTCTGGTACGCGGCGACGAAGCGGCTCAGCGTGCCGCGGCTCAGTCGGCCGTCGGCGTGCGCGATGGCCTGCAGCGCGAGGTCGTAGACGCGCGGCGTCGTGCCGTCGGTCGTCTCGGAGGCCTCGGCCAGGCGCGGCAGCTCGCGGCTGTAGCCGTGCGGCAGGTGGCGCCGCGCGGTGCGGATCTCCTCGTCGATCAGGTACATGTTGTCCAGCAGCCATTCGGCGGCCGGCGTCACCGCGCGGCCCTTCGCGACGGCCTGGCGCAGGTCGCGCGCGACGCTCTCCAGCATGCGCTCGTTGGACGCCAGCCGCGTCAGCAGCCGGTCCGGCCGATGCGTCGACGAGACGCGATGCCGGCCCGCCAGCTGCTTGCCGTGGGCGACCATCTGGTCGCTGCTGAAGAGGGCCGCGCGCAGCGGCTCTTCCTCCTCGTGATGCTCGCTGCCCGCACCGGCGATCAGCTGGTGTTCGTAGGCCCAGTCCCTGGCCTGCGCCAACAGGGTGCGGAGTGAGCGATCGGATCCCGTCATCAGTGTGTGTCCTCGAGGCCCGGAGCGGACCGCTGAACGCGCCTGGAGCAATCCGCAGTCCCGGGGTATTCCCGCCTCGGGCGACGGGCGCTCGGCAGGAGGCGCGACACCGGTGCCCGGCGGCGTAAAGCTTGCCGCAACCGTCGCGCACCGGCGCGGCGCGGCCGGCCCCGGCATATGCCTTGCTCGGGGCGGGTGAGAACGCGCCGGTCGCGGCCGTCTTCGCGTCCCGCCTTCCGAGGCGTCCACCCGTCCCTCAACCGGCTCGAACCATCATGACCCACGCCACCGCCAGCGCCACCGCCTCTTCCCCTTGCGACATCCCGTGCTCCGAAGCGCTCGACGCGCTCGACGCCTTCGCCCAGGGCCTCGAGCAGACGCGCGCGCTGGCCGGCGAGTGCCGCCGCTTCGCGCGCACCGTCGCCTGCGACGACGGGATGCAGCGGACCGCCGAGGCGCTGTGCCGCGCGATCCATCGCATGGCGGCGCTGGAGGAAGGGCTGCTGTACCCCGCGGCGCGTGCGGCGCTCGGCGGCGCGCAGGTGATCGCGCTGGCCGAACTCGAACACGCCACCGCGCGCCAGATCATCCGCCAGATGCAGATGACCGACCCGCGCGGGGCGCGCTACGAGGCGCTGGTCGTCGCGCTGACGGACTGTGTCGAGCGCCACGCGCACCTCGAGCAGGCCGAACTCTTCCCGCGCGTGCGGGAGGCGCAGGCGCAGATGGACCTGGCGACGCTGGGCCAGCGCCTGAACGCGCGCCAGCAGGAGCTCGGCGCCCTGGCGTAGGACGGCAGGAAGAGGGCGTAGGACGACGCCTTCCGGGCACACACGTTGCCTCTATTTCCCTGCCAGCCGACGAATCTAGACCCTCACCGGAACGACTCGCCGGCACCTCAGACAAACGGCGCTCGACGCCTTCCACCGACACACAAGGAGTACCACCATGTCCCCGATGAAGAAGTCCCTCACCGCCCTTGCCGCCGCCGCCATGCTCGCCACCGTGGGCTACGCCACGGCGCAGTCCACCGACGCGAGCGATGCCACGACGACGACCACGCAGACCACCGTGATGCCGGCCGCCTCGACCGACCCGATGGCGCCGCAGACCACGACGACCACCGAGACCGACACGCAGCTGCAGACGCTGCCCGCGCCGGACACCGGCGTCGTCGAACTCGCGAAGCCGAAGAACACGGTCGAGCCGACCGACAAGCAGCCGAACAACGTGCAGGGCATGGCCAACACGCTGATGACGACCGGCATGGTGGACGGCATCACCCGCCCGAGCATCGGCGACCACGCCACGCCGCCGATCCCGGCCGATCCGACGGTGCTGTCGGTGACGACCGAACGCACGACGACGACCACGACGACGCCGGTCGCCGAAGTCGCCCCCGCGCCGGCTCCGGAAGCCGCCCCGGCGCCGGAACCCGCTCCGGAACCGATGCCGGCTCCGCGCGCCGACCGCAACTAAGCAGGAAGTTCGCCGTTCACGTGCCGGCGTCGATCCTGGAAAGCGGCCCTTCGGGGCCGTTTTTCATTGGGTGCCGCGATCGTCCGCGGGTTTGACGCCGCCCGGGCCCGCATGTTCCACTGCGAAGACCAACACGACAGCACGAACTACCGGGGGCATGGCGCCGGCGGCATCGATTGCCGGCGTCGCGCGCGCCCCCGGTAGTTCGTGCTGTCGTGTTGGTCTTCGCAGTGGAACATGCGGGCCCGGGCGGCGTCAAACCCGCGGACGATCGCGGCACCCAATGAAAAACGGCCCCGAAGGGCCGCTTTCC
>JASLEM010000332.1 GCA_030151165.1 Burkholderiaceae bacterium | reverse complement strand
CACCGACGACCAGATGAAGGGCCTCGCCGCGGCCGCCCGCAGCCGCTCGGAGGCCGACTGGCTGGTCGGCATCAACGGCACGCGCGCGATGACCGCGTTCAACTCGCGCGACGGCGGCTTCTTCCTGACCACCGTCGGCCGCGTGCAGACGCCGACGCTGTCGATCGTCGTCGAGCGCGAGGAGAAGATCCGCAAGCACGTCGCCCGCGAGTACTGGGAAATCAAGGCGAGCTTCGAGGCGCAGGCCGGGCTGTACGACGGCAAGTGGATCGACCCCGCCTTCAAGAAGGACGACGACGCCGACCGCCGCGCCGACCGCGTCTGGAACGAGGCCGACGCCAAGGCCATCGCCGATGCCGTGCGCGGCCAGCCGGGCAAGGTGACCGAGGAAGCCAAGCCCAGCACGTCGGCCAGCCCGCTGCTGTACGACCTGACCAGCCTGCAGCGCGAGGCCAACGGCCGCTTCGGCTTCTCGGCCAAGACGACGCTGTCGCTCGCGCAGGCGCTGTACGAGAAGCACAAGGTGCTCACGTACCCGCGGACGGACTCGCGCGCGCTGCCCGAGGACTACCTGCCGGTGGTCAAGGACACGCTGAAGATGCTCGCGACGGAAGACCTGCCGGGCCCGCTGCGCGAGCTCGCGCCGCATGCCGCGAAGTCGCTGAAGGAAGGCTACGTCAAGCCGACGAAGCGCGTGTTCGACAACAGCAAGATCTCGGATCACTTCGCGATCATCCCCACGCTGCAGGCGCCCAAGTCGCTGTCCGACATCGAGGCCAAGCTGTACGACCTCGTCGTCAAGCGCTTCATCGCCGTCTTCTATCCGAGCGCCGAGTACCAGGTCACGACGCGCCTGACGCAGGTCGGCGAGCATCGCTTCCAGACCAACGGCAAGGTGCTGGTGAACCCGGGCTGGCTGGCCGTGTACGGCAAGGAGGCGCAGGACGACGACTCGATGCTCGTGGCGGTGCAGCCGAACGAGGTCGTGAAGAACGAGACGGTCGACGCTGTCGGCCAGAAGACGCGCCCGCCGGCGCGCTACAACGAAGGCACGCTGCTGTCGGCGATGGAAGGCGCGGGCAAGCTGATCGACGACGAGGAACTGCGCGACGCGATGTCCGAAAAAGGCCTCGGCACCCCGGCGACGCGCGCGCAGGTGATCGAAGGCCTGATCCTCGAGAAGTACATGCTGCGCGAGGGCCGCGACCTGATCCCGACCGCCAAGGCGTTCCAGCTGATGACGCTGCTGCGCGGCCTCGGCGTGGAGGATCTGACGCGTCCCGATCTGACCGGCAACTGGGAGTACAAGCTGGTCGAGATGGAGCACGGCCGCCTGTCGCGCGACGCGTTCATGGACGACATCGCCAAGATGGCCGAGCGCATCGTCAAGAAGGCCAAGGAGTACGACCGCGACACGATCCCGGGCGACTATGTCACGCTGAAGACGCCGTGCCCGAACTGCGGCGGCATCGTCAAGGAGAACTATCGCCGCTTCACCTGCCAGGGCAAGAGCGGCACGGGCCAGGACTCGTGCGAGTTCTCGATCACCAAGATCCCGGCCGGCCGCGCGTTCGAGGTCGCCGAGGTCGAGGCCTTCCTGCGCGACAAGAAGATCGGCCCGCTCGAAGGCTTCCGCTCGAAGGCCGGCTGGCCGTTCACCGCCGAACTGAAGCTCGCCTACGACGACGAGATCAAGAACTGGAAGCTCGAGTTCGACTTCGGCGAGGACGCCAAGGGCGAGGGCGACGGCGAACCCGTCAGCTTCGACGGCCAGGAATCGCTGGGCCATTGCCCGAAGGACCAGGGCCGGGTGTTCGAATACGGCAACTCGTACGTCTGCGAGCACGCGGTCGGCGCGCACGTCACGTGCGACTTCAAGAGCGGCAAGATCATCCTGCAGCAGCCGGTCTCGCGCGAGAACATGACCAAGCTGCTCGAGACAGGCAAGACCGACCTGATGGAGAACTTCGTCTCCAACAAGACGCGCCGCAAGTTCAAGGCCTTCCTCGCCTACGACAAGAAGGAAGGCAAGGTGAGCTTCGAGTTCGAGCCGCGCGCGGCGAAGGCGCCGGCGGCCAAGAAGACGGCCGCGAAGAAGAAGGCGGCGACGGAGGAGTGATCCTCGCGCGCGCGTGACGCGCGCGCCGCCCGCCGACCACGAGACGCCCGCAACGATCCGTCGTTCGCGGGCGCTTCGCTTTTCGAAGGGTCAGTACATGGCTGTCAGGCCGATGCCCCAGTGGCTGCCTTCCTGGTCGCCGTTGATGCTGGACTCGTAGCGCTCGTAGACGTAGCGGCCGTCCAGCAGCAGGTGCGGGAACAGGCGGTAGTCGACGACGGCCAGCAGCGCCGGCGAGGCGTTGATGTTGTCGGACGTGTTCTTGCCGGGGCCGCTGAAGCGCAGGCGCGCGGCGTAGCGGACGCCGCCGCCGATGCGCAGCCTGTCGTCGAGCGGATAGAGCAGCGTGGCCTCGAGCGGGATGCGCGTGAAGCGCTCGGAGCCTTCGCTGCTCGAGAAGTTCGCCGCCTGCACGCCGATGGTCGTGCGCAGCTTGAGGCCGTTGGCGGCGACGCCGAACTCCGCGCCGGCGAACACCTGCACGCGGCCGCCCAGCTTGCCCGTCGCGAGGCTGCCGTCGGGGTTGACGACCGTCTCGTCGGCCTGGCCGAGCGTGCCGGTCACCAGGGCGCCGACGACCGGGTGGATCGGCCCGAAATCGTTGCTGGCGGCCGGGCTGGCGGTGTCGGCGGGGGCGGCGTCGGCCAGCGCGGCGACAGGGGCGATCGCGAGCGCCGCCAGCAGCGCGAGGCTCGGCGTGGTCGGGGCGCGTCGCTGGCGCGGCGTCGAAAGGCGTCGGGTGGTCATCGGAGGCAGGATCCTTTCAGGCTCGGCGTCGCGTCGCGTCGCGCCGCGCCGCGCAGGGCAGGGCGTTGCCGGGGCGCGGTGCGCCGGTGAGCCGGAAAGGCGGGGACGGGGTCGAGCGCGGCGTCCGGGTGCCCCGGCAGGCGGGGCGGCGCGCGGAGGCGGGCGGTCGGCGGGGCGTCGGGCCGGCGGCGAAGCGCGATCTTACCGGCGCGGCGCCGGCCCTCGCATCCGCGCTTGACCCGAGGCTGAACGCCGCGAGCGGTCAGAAGTAGTGGTTGTAGCCCACGCCGACGTGGCTGCCGTCGAACGACAGCCCGTCGGCCTTGTAGGTCTCGTGCACGTAGCGCAGCTGCACGCCGTCGCGCGGCGTGATCAGCCACTCGGCCATCACCACCGGCGCGACGTCGGCCTGGAAGTCGACGGTGTCGATCTCCGCGGCGCCGGAGCCGGTGAGGCGCGCGCCGGTCGCGTAGCGCGCGCCGGCGCCGAGGCGGACGTGGGGCGTGACGCTCCAGAGCGCCAGCAGCTCGATCGGGAAGCGCTCGAAGCGCACCGACCCGTTGCGCCCGCCGACGCTGTTGACGTGGTAGCCGACCGTGCCCTGCACGGCGAAGGGCGAGCCGTTCTCGCGCCATTCGACGCCGCCGTAGATGGCGACGAGGCCGCCGGCGTCGAGGTCGCGCGTGTCGCCGTTGGTGTAGCGGACGGTGGCGAGGTTGTCGCCGCCGGCGGTGATCGCGGCGCCGAGGATCGGATGGAAGCTGCCGACGCCGGAGTCGTCGACGGCCGCGTGGGCCAGGGCGGGGGCGAGCGTGGCGAGCGCCAGGGCGGCGCAGGCGGAAACGAGGTTCATGGGTCTTTTCGATGAGTGGATGTTGTTCTGGCGCCAGTCCCTCCCGGCGCGCCCACGCCACGGCCCGGACGACGTCGACGAGACGCGCCGGCCCGCGCGGGTGGCGCATGGTATCGAGGCGGCGGGCGCGTTCCGGGGCGTCCGTCGCGCGATGCCCACACTCGATCGAGGACGAATTGGCACCGGCGCGGGGTGGGCGTCGGCTGGACGACAATCCGGGGATGAGCTCGAACGACGTCGCCTCGACCATGAATCGCCTCGGCGCCGCCGCGCGCGAGGCCTCGGCCCGCATGGCCGCCTCGCCGCGCGCGAAGCGCGACGCCGCGTTGCGCGCGCTCGCGTCGCGCCTGCGCCAGGCCGGCTCGGAGCTGGAGCTCGCCAACGCGCAGGATCTCGCCGCCGCCACGGAGGCGGGCGTCACCGGCCCGTTGCGCGACCGGTTGCGTCTCGACGCCCACGCGCTCGAGACCGTCATCGCCGGCTGCCTGCAGCTCGCCGAGATGCCCGACCCGATCGGCGAGATCACCGGCGTCACCCAGCGCCCGACGGGCATCCGCGTCGGCCGCATGCGCGTGCCGCTGGGCGTGTTCGGCATGATCTACGAGAGCCGCCCGAACGTGACGATCGAGGCCGCATCGCTCGCGATCAAGAGCGGCAACGCGTGCATCCTGCGCGGCGGTTCGGAGGCGATCCGCTCGAACGTCGCGCTGTGGCGCTGCGTGCAGCGCGTACTCACCGACGCCGGCCTGCCCGAGACGGCGGTCCAGCTCGTCGAGACGACCGACCGCGCCGCCGTCGGCCGGCTGGTCGCGATGCCCGAG
>JASLEM010000312.1 GCA_030151165.1 Burkholderiaceae bacterium | reverse complement strand
CCCGTCACGATGCAGGGCAAGGCCGGCGACACCGTCGTCAAGTTCGACGAGCAGCCGTTCAAGGCCAAGCTCGACAAGATCCCGTCGCTCAAGCCCGCGTTCAAGAAGGACGGCACGATCACCGCCGCCAACGCCTCGAGCATCTCGGACGGCGCCGCGGCGCTGGTGCTGATGCGCGAGTCGGACGCCGCGAAGTTCGGCGCGAAGCCGATCGCCCGCATCGCCGGCCACGCCGTGCACGCGCAGGCGCCCGAGTGGTTCGCCACGGCCCCGGCCGGCGCCATCACCAAGGTGCTGGCCAAGACGGGCTGGACGAAGGACTCCGTCGACCTGTGGGAAGTCAACGAGGCCTTCGCCGCCGTCACGATGGCCGCGATGACCGAGTTCGACCTGTCGCACGACATCGTCAACGTCCACGGCGGTGCCTGCGCGCTGGGCCACCCGATCGGCGCGTCGGGCGCGCGCATCGTCGTCACGCTGCTGGGCGCGCTGCGCAAGCAGGGGAAGAAGCGCGGCGTCGCGGCGCTGTGCATCGGCGGCGGCGAAGCGACGGCGATGGCCGTCGAACTGCTCTGAGGAAGCGCTCCGAGCTGCTGCGAAAAACGCAGGTGGTGAAACGGAGCGTAACGCCGCGCGGCGTTACGCTCCGGATCGATGCTCATCCGGCACACTGCGTGCCCTAGTGCCCTCGATCGAAGCTGCCTGAGAGATGACCATGACCGACGCTGTCCTGCCCCTGCCGCCCGCCCAAGACGACATCGCCACCGACGTCCTGGTGCGGATCGGCGAGCGCCTCGAGTTCACGACGCGCTATTCGCGCGAGGACATCTCGCGTTTCGCGATGCTCACGCTCGACAGCAACCCGGTGCATCACGACCGCGAAGCGGCGCGTTGCGCGGGCATGCCGGACGTGATCGCGAGCGGACAACACACTTCCGCACTGATGAGCGGGCTCGCGGCGACGTATTTCTCGCGCAGCGACGACGGCATCGCGCGCGCCATGCTGTGCCTGCATTTCAACTTCGCCTACCGCGAGCCGATCTTCGCGGAGAACGACGTGACCATGGAATGGGTCGTCACCGACACCGAATGGAGCGTCAGCCTGAGCGGCGTCATCGCGCAACTCGAAGGCAAGGCCACGGTGGCCGGCGCACCGGCAGTGATCGCGCGCGGCACGGTGCTGGTGCGTCGCGCCTGTTGATGGGGACGTGATGGCCTCGTGCGCGCCATGAGCCTGAACCGCTGGTTGCTGCGCGACGGCGTCCTCGGCGCGATCGCCGCCGCGGTGTTCGTGGCGATCGCCTTGTTCCAGGCGCCGTGGAGCCCGGCCGCGAGCGTCCATTTCCACGACCTCGTCGGCGCCCCGCCGTTCGACGAGCGCCCCGCCGGCTATACCCTGGCGGACGCCCGGTTCGCGTTCGACCATCTCGGCGAGCGCGGCCTGGCCGACTACGAGGCCTATCGCCTCCTCGACGTCTTCTTCCCGTGGCTGCTGTGTGCGCTCGTCGCCGGCGTGATGCTGCGCCTCGATGCCGCCCGCGCCACGATGTGGCCGTGGCTCGCGGCGCTCGCGGACACCGCCGAGAACGTCGCCCAATACGCGATGCTGCGCACGCGCGCCGCGTTGTCGCCCGACCTCGTCCCATGGGCCAGCGGCCTCACGCAGCTGAAATTCGCGGCGTACGCGATCATGCTGGCGATGCTGCTCGCCGTCGGCGCGCGCCACCTGTGGCGCCGGCGTCGCGCGCCGCTGCGCTGAAAGCCCGTCTCCACCGAAGGATTCCGCCATGTCCGATCCCACCGCCCGCAATGTCCTGATCGTCGGCGCCTCGCGCGGCCTCGGCCTGGAGTTCGTCCGCCAGTACCGCGCGGACGGCGCCAAGGTCACCGGCACCGCGCGCGACGACGAGGGCCTCGCGCGCATCACGGCGCTCGGCGCGAAGGCGCTGAAGGTCGACGTCGCCGATGCCGCGAGCGCCGCGGGCCTCGCGTGGCAGATCGACGGCGAGGCGTTCGACACCGTCGTCTTCGTCGCCGGCGTGGCCGGGCCGCGCAGCACGGGGCTGGAGCCGCCGAGCGTCGGCGACTTCGACACCGTCATGCACGCCAACGTCCTGGGCGCGATGCGCGTGCTGCCGATCGTCGCCGAGGCGCTGGCGCCCGCGCGCGACGGCGCGCCGCTGCCGCGCATCGCGGTGATCTCGTCGCGCATGGGCTCGATCGGCCTGCGCAGCGCCGCCGGGATGTGGCTCTATCGCTCGTCGAAGGCCGCGGTCAACTCCGTGCTGAAGGACGCGTCCATCGCGCTCGAAGGCCGCGCGCTGTGCGTCGCGCTGCATCCCGGGTGGGTGCGCACCGACATGGGCGGCGCCGGCGCCGACCTCGATCCGGTGGAATCCATCGCCGGCATGCGCAGGACGCTCGCCGGGCTCGACGCCGCCGGCAACGGCAGCTTCCTCAACCACGACGGCGCGCCGCTCGCCTGGTAGGCCGACAATGGCGGCCTGGGCCGCGCGAGCGCGCGCCGCTTCCACGACAACAGCGACCGCGACCACGCGTCGCACGAGACATCCACCATGCATCTTTCCGAAGACCACCGTGCCGTGCAGGACGCCGTCCGCGCCTACGTCCAGGACCGCATCGCCCCGCAGGCCGCCGCCTGGGATCGCACCGCCCATTTCCCGAAGGACGAGCTGCGCGGCCTCGCCGAGCTCGGCTGCTACGGCATCGCCGTGCCGACCGAATACGACGGCGCCGGGCTCGACTACCTCGCCGTCTCGCTGATCCTCGAGGAGATCGCCGCCGGCGACGGCGCGACGTCCACCGTCATCAGCGTCACCAACTGCCCGGTCAACACGATCCTGATGGCGTTCGCGAACGCCGACCAGAAGGAACGCTTCCTCAAGCCGCTCGCGCGCGGCGAGCTGCTCGGCGCGTTCTGCCTGACCGAGCCGCACGTCGGCTCCGAGGCCGGCGGGCTGCGCACGACCGCGGTCCGCGACGGCGACCACTACGTGCTGAACGGCGTGAAGCAGTTCATCACCAGCGGCAAGAACGGCGACGTCGCGATCGTGATGGCCGTCACCGACAAGGCCGCCGGCAAGAAGGGCATCAGCGCGTTCATCGTGCCGACCGACACGCCCGGCTACGTCGTGGCGCGCATCGAGGAGAAGATGGGCCAGCACGCGAGCGACACCGCGCAGATCGTGTTCGAGGACTGCCGCGTCCCGGCCGCCAACCTGATCGGCGAGGAAGGGCAGGGGCTGAAGATCGCGCTGTCGGGCCTCGAGGGCGGGCGCATCGGCATCGCGTCGCAATCGGTCGGCATGGCGCGCGCGGCGTTCGAGGCGGCGCTCGCCTACTCGAAGGATCGCGTCGCGTTCGCCAAGCCGATCTTCGAGCACCAGGCGATCCAGTTCAAGCTCGCCGACATGGCCACGCAGATCGAGGCCGCGCGCCAGCTGATCCACCACGCCGCGAGCCTGAAGGACGCCGGCCAGCCGTGCCTCAAGGAGGCCGCGATGGCCAAGCTGTTCGCCAGCGAGATGGCCGAGCGCGTCTGCTCCGCGGCGATCCAGGTCTTCGGCGGCTACGGCTACCTCAACGATTTCCCGGTCGAACGCATCTACCGCGACGTGCGCGTGTGCCAGATCTACGAAGGCACGTCCGAAGTCCAGAAGATCCTGATCGGTCGCGCGCTGGCGCTCTGACTTGCACATGACCGTTCCCCGCATGGCTGTTCGAGGCGTGGCGGCTCCCGGGTCTTCCCAAGCTCCCGGGAAGCGAGGATCACCATCCGAGCCGAACCGGGCGCCCCCTCGGGGGGCAGCGACCGGCGGGAGCGTGGGGGCCTCATGACACCGGTGGTGACATCGAAGGAGGGCACGCACCCGATGCCGGCGTCGCGCCGCATGGGCGCGTGGCTGCAGATCGACGGCTCGCTGAGCGCGCGCATCGCATCGGTCAGCGGCAGGCTGACGGTGCGCGTGCTGCGCCAGGGCCGCGTGAAGCTGAAGGCCGCCGAGGCCGAGCGGCTCGGCTGCCCCGCGGGCGTGGGCGCGCACGGGCGCGAGGTGATCCTGCTGGCCGACGGCGTGCCCGTGGTCTACGCGCGCTCGGTGCTGCTGGCCGTGCATGCGCGCGGCACGTGGAAGGCGATCCGCGGGCTCGGCAACCGCGCGCTCGCCGACCTGCTGTTCGGCCTGCCGGCCGCGCAGCGCTCGGAGTTCGAGTTCGCCTGCTTCGGGCCGCGCTCGCGCATCTCGGCCACCGTGCGCCGCCGCTGGCAGGACGCCACCGGCACGGAATGGGGCCGGCGCGAGGTCTGGGCGCGCTGCTCCGTCTTCACGCGACGCGGCGCGCCCCTGCTCGTCACCGAGTGCTTCGCGCCCGCGATCGAGCAGTTCGAGGCCCCCAAGCGCGCCCGCGCGGTGCCGTGGCGCAAGTGACCGGGCGCGCCTGACGCCGGTCCGCGCGCCGCGTCGCCGGAAACATAACTTCACCGGCGTCCGGGTTAGCCCGGAGACCGCGTGGCGGCACGACGACACGCCCCGTATTTCGCGGCCGAAACGGCGCAGTTCGTCGCAAATCCCGAGCGTCAATCCCTCGTTCACGGAACCATGGACGCCGCGATCGTCTCTGACATCGCTTCGCGATCCTGACGCGGCGCCGCTCCTGGAGCGGGGCCGCCAGGACGCGTGCCTTTCGCAGGCCGCCCGACCGGTGGCCGTTCACTGTGGCCGTCCTCGGCCGGCGACACGCTCCACGAGGGCGCGCCCCGGACGTCGGCGTCCGCACGATTCCCAGAGGACGAGCCTTGAAAAACTTCCGTATCGCCACCGTCGTGGCCGCCGTGTCGCTGGCCTGTGCGACCTCCGCCACGTTCGCCGCCGACGCCTCCACGCCCGCGGCAGGCGCCACGACCACGCTGGGCTCCGGCCTCGACAAGGCGGGCGAGGACGCCGGCGTCCGCGCGCAGGACGACCTGTTCAAGTCGATGAACGGCACCTGGCTCAAGAACACCGAGATCCCCGGCGACAAGCCCGAATTCGGCACGTTCATCCAGCTGCGCGACCTGTCCGACGAGCGCGTGAAGAAGATCATCGAGGAGCTCGCCGCCAAGCCGCAGCCGGCCGGCACGATCAACGCCAAGATCGGCGACTTCTACACCAGCTACTTCGACACCGCCGCGATCGACAAGGCCGGCCTCGCGCCGCTGAAGCCCTACACCGACCGGATCGACGCGCTGAAGACCAGGCACGACCTCTTCGTACTGATGGGCGAGTGGCAAAGCATCGTCGACCTGCCGCTCGACCTCGGCGTCGGCCCCGATGCCAAGGATCCGACGATCTACTCGGCGTCGGCCGCGCAGGGTGGCCTGGGGCTGCCCAACCGCGACTACTACCTGAAGGCCGACCCGCGCTTCGTCAAGGCGCGCGCCGCGTATGCCGTCTACGTGCAGAAGATGCTCGAGCTCGACGGGGACCAGGACGCCGCGAAGCACGCCGCCGCCGTGATCGCGCTCGAGACGAAGATCGCGCAGATCCAGTGGACGACCGTCGAGAACCGCAACCCGGTCAAGACGTACAACCCGATGACGCTCAAGCAGCTCGCCGCGAAGGCGCCGGGCATCGACTGGGACGCATTCCTGACGGCGGGCGACCTGCCGGCGCCGAAGTTCGTGTCGGTCACCCAGCCGAGCTACACGATCGCGCTGTCCGCGCTCGTGAAGGCCACGCCGCTCGACACGTGGAAGTCCTACCTGCGCCTGCAGCTGATCAGCGCGCTGTCGACCGAGCTGCCCGCCGACTTCCGCGACGCGCGCTTCGCGTTCCGCGGCGTCGCGCTGCAGGGCCTGACGCAGGACCAGCCGCGCTGGCAGAAGGCCGTCACCACGCTCAACGGCGCGATGGGCGAGGCGATCGGCCAGGTCTACGTCCAGCAGTACTTCCCGCCCGCGTACAAGGCGCGGATGGTCGAGCTGGTCAACAACCTGCTGAAGACGTACTCGACGTCGATCGACAACCTCACGTGGATGACGCCCGCCACCAAGGCCGCGGCGCACGAGAAGCTCGCCAAGTACGGCGTGAAGATCGGCTACCCCGATGTCTGGCGCGACTACGGCGCGCTCGAGGTGAAGGCCGGCGACCCGGTCGGCAACGACGTGCGCGCGTCGCGCTTCGAATACCACCGCGAAGTGGTGCGCAACGGCAAGCCGGTCGACCGCA
>JASLEM010000301.1 GCA_030151165.1 Burkholderiaceae bacterium | reverse complement strand
CTGCACCACGAGTACAGCTCCTGGATGGGCCCGATGCCGCCGCAGGTGCGCGAGCTCGTCGCGCTCGGCCTCGTCTGCGAGACCATCATCCAGCGCTACCAGGGCATGAACCGCCACATCGAGTGGAGCAAGGGCGGCGAGATCGCGCTGGCCGCACTCGGCATCAACGAGTCCGACCTCGAGACCTGGTGCGAGGACGTGCACGCGCAGTTCGCGTCGACCGGGATCTGAGCTTTCCGTCCCGCGCTGCCGTCCCGCGCGCATGACGCGCAGGGGACGTCCATCTCGCGGCGCTCTCCGACACGGCGCGCGCCGCGCATCGCGTACGCTGCGCCCATGCAGCTCCGCGCCACCCGCTCCCTGCCCGTCCCGCTCGCCGAGGCCTGGTCGGCGTTGAACGACCTCGCGCTGCTGCAGTGGTCGATCCCCGGCTGCGAATCGCTGGCACCGACCGGCGCCGACACCTTCGATGCGGTCATGGCGCTCGGCCTGCCCGCCGGCCTGCTGGCCACGCGCTTCACGACCCACCTGCGGCGCGCCGACGTCGACGCGCCCCACGGCTGCACCATGCATTTCGAGGCCGCCACGCTGGCCGCGCGCGGCGCCGGCGAGGCGCGCATGCGGCTCGTCGCCGACGGGCCGGAGGCGACGACGTTGCAGGTCGACATCGACGTCCGCATCGAAGGCGCGGTCGCCCAGTTCGGCACGGCGCTGGTCGACGTCGCCGCCCGACGCATCGCCGACGAGTTCTTCGACCGCTTCGTCGCCGGCCTGGGCGAGCGCCACGCCGCGCTGTCCACCTGACTTGCGTTCCCGCACCGCGCCCCCATCATGGGAAGGCACCGCAACCCCCAGACCGAGAACCCCGCATGTCCGACACGACCGACTCCATCATCGTCGCCCGACCCGAAGGCCAGGCCGAACAACTGATGCTGCTGTTCCACGGCGTGGGATCGACGGCGGCCGACCTGGTGCCGGTGGGCGAGATGCTGGCGAAGGAGTTCCCGGCCGCCTTCATCGTGAGCGTGGCGGCGCCGGCGGCGTCGAACGCGCCGGGCGGGCGGCAGTGGTTCTCGGTGATGGGCATCAGCGAGGAGAACCGGCCCGCGCGCGTCGAGGCCGCGATGCCGGCGTTCGTCGAGACGGTGCGCCACTGGCAGGCCGAGGCCGGCGTGAGCACCGAGGCCGTGGCGCTGGTCGGCTTCTCGCAGGGCGGCATCATGGCGCTCGAGTCGACGCGCGACTGCCAGGCCGTCGCCGGCCGCGTGGTGTCGATCGCCGGCCGCTTCGCGCAGCTGCCCGAGACGGCCAACCCGGACACCACGCTGCACATGTTCCACGGCAAGGTCGACCCGGTGATCCCGTACGGCTTCACCGTCGAGGCGGCGCAGCACCTGGTGAACATCGGCGCCGACGTGACGGCCGACGTCATCCCCTTCGTCGGCCACCAGATCACCGACGAGATCGTCGACCTCCTGATCGAGCGCCTGCGCACGCACCTGCCCAAGCGCGCGTGGGACGCGGCGCTGAGCGCGGCGAAAGCGATGTCGGCCAAGAACGTGCACTGAGCGCCGGGCGCAGCGCGGCGTGCTGTCCTACACCGGGACGCTGGCCGCGCTGACGGTGCCGGCGGCGGCGAATCGATATCGTTCAGCCATCCCTGGAGGAACACGATCATGACCACGCAAGCCCACGCCAAGAACGACATCGCCCTGCTCGAGACCCTGTCCGCGACCTGCGACGCCCTGCGCCAGCGCCGCGCCCGCGACATCCCGGAGAAGACCATCGACCAGTTCGTCGCCCTGCGTTGGCTGGAATGGAACGGCGGCACGCTGCGCCTGACCCAGGCCGGCGAAGTGGTGCTGGTCAAGGCCCAGGCCGCGATGATCGAGAACCTGCAGGCGGCCTGACGCCGCTGCACGCCCGGGCGCCCTGCCCGGGTTGACCCGCGCGACGCCCGTCGCGCCCGCACGGACAATGCGCTCACCCCGCCGCGCCGTGCCCATGAACCTCCACCGCCTCGACCTGACCTCGCTGCAGCTGTTCACGCTCGTCGTGCGCACCGGCAGCATCAGCAAGGGCGCCGAGTTCGCGCACCTGGCGATCGGCGCCGCGAGCAAGCGCGTCACCGACCTCGAGGCCGCCGTCGGCGTCGCGCTGCTGGAGCGCCACTCGCGCGGCGTGCGGCCCACCGCGGCCGGCCAGGTGCTGTTCGAACGCGCGCGCAGCGTGCTGAAGGAAGTGGAGCACCTGTCGGCCGACCTGTCGGACTACGCGCAAGGCGTCGTCGGCGTGATCCGGCTGTGGGCCAACACCTCGGCCATCACGCAGTTCCTGCCGCGCGAGCTCGCGAGCTTCCAGGCCGGCAACCCCGGCATCCGCATCGAACTCGAGGAGCAGAACAGCGCCGACATCGTGATGGCCGTGCTCGACGGCCGCGCCGACTTCGGCATCTTCGCCGACCGCACCGCGGCGCACGGCCTGCACCTGATGAACTACCGCAGCGACCGCCTCGTGCTGGTCGTGCCGAACGGCCACGCGCTGCAACGGCGCAAGGCGGTGAAGTTCGCGGACGTGGTGGACGACGACTTCGTCTGCCTGTCGAGCGCGACCTCGCTGTCGCGCCGCCTGCACGAGGAGACCGAGCTGCTCGGCCGCCGGCTGCGCGTGCGCATCCAGGTGCGCAGCTTCGACGCGATGTGCCTGATGGTCGCCAACGGCATGGGCGTGGCGGTGCTGCCCGAGGCCGCGATCCAGCCGCACCTGCAGTCGATGCACCTCAAACGCATCGTGCTGACCGACGAGTGGGTGCACCGGCAGCTGCTGATCGGCGTGCGCGACGCATCGACCGTGCCGCGCGCGGTGCGATCGCTGATCGACCATCTCTGTTCGGCGGCCTGACCGCCTTCACGTAGAAACCCGGCGTCGCTTTCCCGAACGGCGAAAGCTCGCTTGGCGAGTTCTGCCTTCAGTTCGGCGCGCCGCGTCTCCAGAATCGGCGCCATCGAAGTGGAGTCATGCATGCAGGTTCTGGAAGGCATCAAGGTCGTCGAGCTGGGGCAGCTGATCGCGGGGCCGTTCGCCGCGAAGACGCTGGCCGACTTCGGCGCCCGCGTCGTCAAGGTCGAACCGCCGCGCACCGGCGACGCGCTGCGCAAGTGGCGCCTGCTGCGCGACGGCACGTCGGTGTGGTGGGACGTGCAGTCGCGCAACAAGGAGTCGGTGTGCATCGACCTGCGCGTGGCCGAGGGCCAGGCGCTGGTCCGCGAGCTGCTGCGCGACGCCGACGTCGTCATCGAGAACTTCCGCCCCGGCGCGATGGAAGGCTGGGGCCTCGGCTGGAACGAGCTGCACGCGCTCAACCCGCGGCTCGTGATGCTGCGGCTGTCCGGCTTCGGACAGACCGGCCCGCGCGCGAAGGAACCCGGCTTCGCCGCCGTGGCCGAGGCGTTCGGCGGGCTACGCCATCTCAACGGCGAGCCGGGCCGGCCGCCGGTACGCAGTGGGGTATCGCTGGGCGATACGGTGGCGGGTGTGCACGGCGCGCTGGGCGTGATGCTCGCGCTCTATGCGCGCGACGCCCGCGGCGGCACGGGCCAGATGATCGACCTCGCGCTGTACGAGGCGATGTTCAACCTCTCCGAGAGCCTGCTGCCCGAATACGACGTCTTCGGCGAGGTGCGCCAGCCCGCGGGCGGCGCGCTGCCCGGCATCACGCCGTCGAACGCCTACCCGTGCGCCTGCGGCCAGGCGGTGCTGGTCGCGGGCAACGGCGACAGCATCTTCAAACGGCTGATGCAGGTCATCGAGCGACCCGACCTCGCCGACGACCCCGCGCTGGCCGGCAACGACGGCCGCTCGCCGCGCGCCGCCGAGCTCGACGCCGCGATCGCCGCGTGGACGCGCCGGCACCCGCTCGACGACGTCCTCGCGCGCCTGCGCGACGCCGACGTGCCCGCGAGCCGCGTCTACACGATCGCCGACATCGCCGCCGACCCGCACTACGCGAGCCGCGGCAACATCGAGCGCATCCCCGCGATGCACGGCGGCACGATCGCCGCGCCGGGCATCGTGCCCAAGCTGTCGGAGACGCCCGGCCAGGTGCGCAGCGCCGCGCCTGCGCTCGGACAGCACACGCGGCGCGTGCTGGCGGAGGCCGGCGTCGCGGCCGATCGCATCGAGACGCTGATGCGCGACGGGACGATCGCATGACCGCCCGCCTGCTGATCAACGAGGTCGCGCCCCGCGACGGCCTGCAGATGGAGTCGCGCTTCGTGCCGACCGCAGACAAGATCGCGTTCGTCGACGCGCTGTCGGCCTGCGGCTTCGCGAAGATCGAGGTGACGTCGTTCACGTCGCCGCGCGCGATCCCCGCGCTCGCCGACGCCGAGATCGTGATGCGCGAGATCCGCCGCGCGCCGGGCGTCGTCTACACCGCGCTGGTGCCCAACCTGCGCGGCATGGAGCGCGCGATCGAGAGCCGCGTCGACGAGCTGAACCTCGTGATGTCGTGCAGCGAATCGCACAACGCGGCGAACCTGCGGATGCCGCGCGCGGCGTCGCTCGCGCAGCTGCTCGAGATCGTGAAGCAGGCCGGCGTCGGCGGCATACGGTGCAACGTATCGCTGTCGACGGCGTTCGGGTGCCCGTTTGAGGGCGAAGTCGCGGTCGACGAGGTCGCGCGCCTCGCCGCGACGCTGGTCGACGGCGGCGCCGCCGGCATCACGCTGTGCGACACCACCGGCATGGCCGATCCGGCCGGCGTGCGGCGCGTGCTCGCGCGCCTGCGGGGCGTGCTGCCGCTCGCCGATACCACGATCCACCTGCACGACACCCGCGGCATGGCGCTCGCCAACGCGCTCGCCGCGCTCGACCTCGGCGCCACGCGCTTCGACGCGTCGTGCGCCGGCCTCGGCGGCTGCCCGTATGCGCCGGGCGCGTCGGGCAACGTCAACACCGAGACGCTCGTCCACATGTTCGAGTGCATGCGCCGCGACACCGGCGTCGACCTCGCGAGCCTGCTCGACGTCGCGGCCATCGTGCCCGACCTGGTCGCGCGGCCGCTCGCCAACGCGCTGCTGGCGGCCGGCCCGCGCGACCGATTGCATCCGGTGCCAACCTAGCGGCCGCGCGCGGCCCTTCCGCCCTTTCCTTTTTCAAACCACCAGACCGGCCTCCGCCAGAGAGGCCGGCAGGAGACACGCATGTCCGCGATTCCCGCTTCCGCGTCGAGCCCCTCGACCGCGACCCTGACGACCACCGTCGACCACGACGCCCTGATCCGCAAGGTCGCCTGGCGGCTGATGCCGCTGGTCATGGTCTGCTACCTGTTCGCGTTCTTCGACCGCATCAACATCAGCTTCGCGAAGTTCCAGCTGCAAGGCGCGCTGAACCTCAGCGACACCGCCTACGGACTCGGCGCGAGCCTGTTCGTGATCGGCTACGTGCTGTTCGAGGTGCCGAGCAACCTGCTGCTGTACCGCGTCGGCGCGCGGCGCTGGATCGCGCGGATCATGATCTCGTGGGGGCTCGCGACATCGGCGATGGTGTTCGTCACGACCGAGTGGCAGTTCTACGCGCTGCGCTTCGTCGTCGGCGCGATGGAGGCGGGCTTCGCGCCCGGCGTGCTGTACTACCTGACGCTGTGGTTCCCCGAGAGCTACCGCGGCCGCGCGACGTCGATGCTGTTCCTCGCGTCGGCGATGTCGGGGCTGGTCGGTGCGCCGATCTCGGGGTTGATCCTCGGCACGATGAACGGCGTGCTGGGCCAGCCCGGCTGGCACTGGCTGTTCCTGATCGGCGGCCTGCCCTGCCTGCCGCTGGGCCTGCTGGTGCTGCGCCGCTTCCAGGATCGCGTGCAGGACGCGGCGTGGCTCACCGCGCGCGAGCGCGAGCACCTCGCGTCGCAGGTGAAGGAGCCGGGCGCGCACGCGAAGGGCGGCACGCTGTGGGCCGCGATCCGCACGCCGGGCTTCCTCGTGCTCGGGCTCGTCTACTTCCTGATCCAGGTCGGCTCGTACGGCCTCAACTTCTGGGCGCCGCACCTGATCCGAAGCTCGGGCATCGCGAGCTCGACGACGATCGGCCTGCTGACCGCGGTGCCCTACGTCTTCGGCGCGATCTGCATGGTGGTCGTGGGGCGCGTCTCGGACGCGAGCGGCGAGCGGCGCAAGTACGTCGCGGGGCTGCTCGTCGCCGCGGCGCTGGGCTTCTTCGCGGCCGGGCTCTTCGACAAGCAGACCGCGCTGCTGATCGTCGCGCTCGCGGTGATGGGCGGCGGGGTCGTCGCGTCGATCCCGGCGTTCTGGGCCCTGCCGCCGCGCCTCGTGACCGGCGCCGGCGCGGCCGGCGGCATCGCGCTGATCAACACGCTGGGCCAGCTGGGCGGCATCGTGAGCCCGGTGATGGTCGGCAGCATCAAGGACGCGACGGGATCGACGACACCCGCCCTGTATGCGATCGGCGTCGCCTCGCTGGCCTGCGCGCTGATCGTGATGCGCGGGCTGCCGGCGGCGGCGATGCGGGTGGCGCGCCCGCGGTGAGCGTCGGCCGGTCGTCGCGCGGCGCCGACGGCGTCGCGCGGGGCGGTCACCACAGGCCGTCGGATCGGCTCCACAGCAGCGGGGTCAGCGCGCCCGGGACGGCAGCGCCCGGGTTGTCCACGACGCGCCACTCGACCTTCTGGCTGCAGGC
>JASLEM010000593.1 GCA_030151165.1 Burkholderiaceae bacterium | reverse complement strand
TGGGATGTTCCTGCAGCTGCGCGCGCTGGGCGCGTTCGGCCGCGATGGCGGCGCGGCGCTGCGCCGCGTCGCCGACATGGGTCGGCAAGTGCTCGACGATCTGGCCGTCGCTCGCCGGGATCTGGAGATCGGAAGGCGCCGCGGCCGCCGGTGCGAGCGCGAGCGCGGGCGTCGACGCGACCGCGAGGCCCGCGATGCCCAACGCGAGCGCGACGAGCCGCGCCGCGCCAGCCCGCCACGCGCGCGAACGCGAAGCAAGCCAGGCGCGGCGCGCCCGCAGAGGGTGGTCTGCGGCGCGGGCCATCACGGCGTCGGGATGGGCTCTTCCGTCTCGCTCGACGGGAACGTCGGCACGTTGTCCAGCAGCAGCGGCTCGGTCGTGTCGCTCAACGCGAGCGTGAACGCGAACGACTCGAGCGCCGCGTCCGAGGCCGCGGCCGAGGCCGGCACCTCGTTCGACGCGACCGGCGGCGGCGGCGGGGGCGGCGGCACCGGGTTGTCGCTGTCGCCGCCGCAGGCAGCCAGGAAGAGGCTGGCGAGCGCGCTGACGCCGATCAGCGACGCGGTGTGGACGACCGAGGAATCGCCTTTCGGCGGGGGGCAGGTGGAAGTGGTCATGTCTTGGTCCTCGGTCGATTACTTGGAACCGTTGCCTCGCTTGGCGGCGAAGGCTCCCGGCGTGGCCGTGATCGCCTCAGCCCGCGGGCCGGTGCCCGGAATCGGCGTGTTGAGGTACGGGAACGACGTGAGGAAGGGCTGTGCTGCCTGGTCGACCGTATCGTTCAGCTGGTAGGCGGTCGTGCCCAGCGGCACGGCGGCCGGAACGCAGGCGGAACCCATGCCGAGCGCGTTGCCCGTGCCGTTGAACACGCACAGCCCGCCCATCGCGGCGATCAGCGTGATGTCGACGACGTCGTCCTTCGGGCGACGGCCGTTCGGGTAGCCGGCGAAGTCGGTGCCGCCGGCGCCGCCGTTGGCGAGCGCGTTGCCGAGGTATCCGAGGCGGTTCTGCTGCGCGAAGGGTACCGCCGGTTTGGACGTGTTCAGACGCAGCATTTCCGACGCCGTGACCGTGGGCAGCTGGTTCAGGCCCATGATGCCGGTCAGGAAGGTCGTCACCAGGTCGTTGCGAGGAATGTTGCTGGGCGCGAGGCCGCCGGCCGGTGCGCCGAGGTAAGTCTCCAGGAGCGCCGGGTACGACGGGTTGGTGACGTAGGTCGCGAACTGCGCGTCGTCCTTCGGCTTCGAGCTGTTGAAGTGATCCTTGTCCTTCAGCCCGATGACCAGTTCGTTGACCAGCGGCATGCCCAGGCGCGACACCTGCGTCCAGGCGCCCCCGACGCGATCCGTCGTCTGGTAGCCGGCCTTCGGGCTCGGGTCGAGCACGCGCGTCTGGCGCAGGCTGGCCGTCGTCCAGCCGCCAATGACCGGGCTCGCCGTGCCACCGGCGGGAGCCGGGCCGAGCAGACAAGCGGTCGGCACCTCGAGCGCCAGCGTCGTCACGTTCTTGTAATACAGCGAGCCGGGGAACGTCGCGCCGGACTTGGTGCTGTCGGTGATCACGGGCACGCCGGCGTCCACCATGTCGAAGATCACGCCGAGGTTCACGGCGAACGGATCCTGGCGAGCTCCGACGAAGACCTTGCCGGGCGTCGTGCAGCCCGGGATGTTGACCGAGTAGATGTGCTTGGCCGCGTAGGTCGGATAGTCGGCGATCGTCTTCTCGCCGATGTTGTCCACCGGCTTGTCGAAGGTGGTGCCGCCGCCGGAGGCGTTGGTGATCGGCGTCGCGGTGCCGGTACGGCGGTCGCCGGTCACGAGCGTCAGCGTGTAGGTCTCGTTGATCTGGAGGTGCGGGTCATGCGGGACGCTGACGGCGCCGTTCTGCATCGGCGCGATCTCGACGGCCGTGCCGCCGACGGTCTCGGTCAAGCCGGCGCCGCCGCCAGCGACCACCTCCTGGAAGCGGAACTGGAACGTGAGATGTTCCTTGGCGTCGCCGACGTTGTCGATGTGGATCTCATACAGCGCGTTCGGATCCATGTTGTGGTAGTTCGGGCCGTCGAAGCCGTCCTGCAGCGGCTGGTAGTTCGCGATCAGCGTCGTGAAGCCGGCGCGGCCGGTCTCGTAGCTGTTGAACATGTAGAAGTCGGACGCGTCGACCTTCGGCGACGTCGCGATGAAGGGCGCCTCGCGATGGCTGGACGCCTGTGCCGGGCCGGCGATCGCCAGCAATGCGGCGGCCACGACGGGCGCGGCGCGGAACAGGGTGGATCGGTTGATTCGCATGTCGTTGCTCCTGGTGCTTTTGATGAGTCCGCGTTGCTGAGCGAAACGTCTCGTCGTACGTCACCGTGGAGTTGGAGACCTGCTCGAAACACGTTTGCTGGCAGGCTCGTTACGCGGCCCGGATCGTGTCCGGATGCAAAGTTCGGTTAACCCGAGGCGCAGGTGATGCCATGCATCCGATCGCGGAGGGCTCACGTACGCGCGGGCCGCGTTGCGCGATGCGGACGCGGCCGTGGATCGGGGAAGCGTGCGGCGAGCGTCTCCCGACGCTCGTTTCGCGCGCCAGGGCTCAGCGGCCCAGCAAGTCGGCGCCGAGCGCCTCGGCGACTTCGATCCCGTCGACGCCCGCCGACATGATCCCGCCCGCGTAGCCCGCGCCCTCGCCGGCCGGGAACAGGCCGCGGACGTTGAGGCTCTGGTAGTCCTTGCCGCGCGGGATGCGCAGCGGCGACGACGTGCGCGTCTCCACGCCGGTGAGCACCGCGTCCGGCAGCGAGAAGCCCTTCACCTGGCGCTCGAAGGCCGGCAGCGCCTCGCGGATCGCATCGAGCGCGTACTCGGGCAGGCTGCCACGGCCCTTTTCCTGCAGGTCGGTCAGGTGCACGCCCGGCTTGTACGACGGCTGCACGCTGCCGAATTCGCGGGAGCGCTGGCGCTTGACGAAGTCGCCCACCAGCGCGCCCGGCGCCTGGTAGCCGCCGCCGCCGAGCTCGTAGGCGCGCGATTCCCAGAAGCGCTGGAACGCGATGCCGTCGAGCGGGTTGACGACGCCGCCGGACCGGCCGTCCTGCCGATAGTCCTCGGGCGAGATGCCGACGACGATGCCTGCATTCGCGTTGCGCTCGTTGCGCGAGTACTGGCTCATGCCGTTGGTGACGACACGGCCTTCCTCGGACGTCGCCGCCACGACGGTGCCGCCCGGGCACATGCAGAAGCTGTAGACGGAGCGGCCGTTGCTCGCGTGGTGGACGAGCTTGTAGTCGGCGGCGCCGAGGATCTCGTTGCCGGCGTTCGGCCCGAAGCGCGCGCGGTCGATCAGGCCTTGCGGGTGCTCGATGCGGTAGCCGATCGAGAACGGCTTGGCGTCCATGCGCACGCCGCGCTCGTGCAGCATCGCGAAGGTGTCGCGGGCGCTGTGGCCGAGTGCGAGGACGACGTGGTCGCTGCGCAGTTCCTCGCCCGACGCGAGCACCAGCCCGCGCACCTGCTTCCGGTCGCCGCGGCCGTCGACGAGCAGGTCGACGACGCGCTGCCCGAAACGGATCTCGCCGCCGAGCGCGACGATCTCGGCGCGCATCTTCTCGACCATGCCGACGAGCCGGAACGTGCCGATATGCGGCTTGGCGACGAACGCGATCTCTTCGGGTGCGCCGGCCTTGATGAACTCGGCCAGCACCTTGCGCGTGAGATGGCGCGGGTCGCTGATCTGGCTCCACAGCTTGCCGTCCGAGAACGTGCCGGCGCCGCCTTCGCCGAACTGCACGTTCGACTCCGGATCGAGCTTGCCCTGGCGCCACAGGCCCCAGGTGTCCTTCGTGCGCTCGCGCACTTCCTTGCCGCGCTCCAGCACGATCGGCCGCAGGCCCATCTGCGCGAGGATCAGCGCCGCGAAGATGCCGCACGGGCCGAAGCCGACGACGATCGGCCGCAGCCGCGCCGGCGTCGCGGGCGACGATGCGGCGGCCGCGGCCGGCTCGAAGAAGCCGTCCGGCGCGTGGCCGACGAAGCGATAGCGCGTGTCGGGCGAGGGCTTGACGTGCGCGTCGCCCGCGAAGCGGGCGAGCACGGCCGACTCGTCGACGGCGAGTTCGCAGTCGACGGTGTAGATCAGCACGATGGCCGTCTTCTTGCGCGCGTCGTAGCTGCGCTTGAAGACGTTGAACGCCGTCAGCTCCGCATCGCGAAGCCCCAAGCGCGCCACGATCGCCGGACGCAGCGCGTCATCGGCGTGATCCAGCGGCAGGCGCAGTTCGGTGATTCGAAGCATGAGGGCAGGCGCGGACGCTCGGTGCGTCCGGACGAAATTCGGGAACGAACTTCGGGACGAACAAAAGGAGCCCGAAGGCTCCTCTGGTCGCTACAACGGTCGGCCTGTCGGCATGACCAGGGCGTGCAACCTCGAGGAAACGAGACGTCGCGGCGCGCTGGTCGGGAAACGGCCTGCGGACAGGCCGGCTCCGATCAGCCTTGGCGCGCGCGCTTGCCCGGGTTCTTCTTGCTGCGCGTGTGGGCGCCGCGTTCGAGGCTGCGCTTCTGGCCCTTGCCCGTGGTGGCGGTGACGCCGATCGGCAGCGCCGGACGCGGGGTGGCCTTGCGGTCGGCTTCGGTAACGATCTTGTTGCCCATGATTGGATCCGGTCTTGAAAGCTGTAAGGGGTCGAACCCAGCATTAGGCCACAAACGGCGGGAAAATGCACCTCCCGCGTTGAGGAGACCTGTCGAACGGCCCCGGCGACGGGCGACGGCCGGCCATTTTTCACGCCGGCAGCGCGACGGGCACGACGCCTGCCGTCGAGCTGGCAAGCGAGTCCCGATCAGGGATGGCGCGAATAAAACGTTACGAAAGAACCGTCAACCCGGCGATTCCACGTGGCGTTGGACAGGGGAGGTCAGGGTCGAGCAAGGTTCCACGCCTCGTGCAGCCGTCTCGCCCACCCCATCGAGCAACGCTTTCGAAAGACAACCAACATGAACACCCACGCCCTCAAGTTCGCCGCCGCCGCGCTCGTCGCCGCGGCCGCCGGTGCCGCCCACGCGCAGGTCAGCGTCGGCGCGAGCGTCAACATCAACGTGCCGGGCGTCTACGGCCGCGTCGACATCGGCCCGACGGGCCCCGCCTACGCGCCGCCGGCGTTGGTGTACGAGCAGCCGGTGGTGGTCGAGCCGTCGCCGATCGCCGTCCAACGCCGCCCGATCTACCTGTACGTGCCCGAGCCCTACACCCATGACTGGCGCCACCACTGCGCCGCCTATGGCGCCTGCGGCCAGCCGGTGTACTTCGTGCGCGAGCAATGGGTGCACGACCGCTACGTGCAGCACTACCCGCACGACCACCGCTTCGACCACGGCCCCGGCCCGCGCGGCGACTGGCACGACCATGGCCACGACGGCTGGCACGACGATCACCACGATCATCATGACGACCACCATGACGACCATCACGATCACGACCATCGTTGATCCGCTGATCGCCTGACGAAGAAACGGCAGCCAAGCGGCTGCCGTTTTTCATGGCGTGCCGCGAACTACTTGGCCGACGTGTTTTCCGCGGCCGCGGTGGCGGGCTGGCCGCCGTCGCGCGAGAACTTCGCGCGCATCGACGCGAACATCGACGCGATCGCGCCGCGGTGCGCGACCGCCGCGCCCGGGTGGCGCAGCGCCTGCACGGCGTCCCACGTCGCGGGCTTGCTCCAGCCGGGGGCCGACAGCTGCAGGTCCCACAGGCCGACGCCCGCGCCGAGCGCGCGCACCTCGCGCAGGTGGTCGACCACGTTCGGGCCCAGGCCGCCCGAGCCCCAGCTGTCGAGCCACGTGGGCATGCCCATCACGATCTGGTCGCGGCGGTAGCCGGCGCGCACGCCGTAGTCGAGCTGCCAGCTGTAGCGGAACAGCGCCGCGCCGCCTTCGCACACGGGCTTGCCTTCGGGCGTGAACGAGTCCTTGTTGCCTTCGTAGAGGTCGGCGTAGCCCATGCTGTGGATCGTCGCGGCGGCGCCGACCCAGTCGCTCCACCAGCTCATGTTCGGCGCGTTGTCGCACGGGCTGTGGAAGCTGTCGACCGTCAGCAGCTTGCCCTTGGCCTTGAGCGCGGCCGACAGCGTGCGGATGAAGGCGGCATAGGCGGCGCGGTCGGCGTTGAAGTCGCCTTCGCCCTCGAGGTCGACATCGACGCCGTCCAGCTCGTAGGTCTCGACGGCGGCCACCAGCGCGGCGACGAATTCCTCGGGGTGCTCGGCGAACGCGCGGTGCGCCAGCGGCCAGTCCCAGCGGTTGATGACCTGCGAGTTGTTGTAGATCGTGAGCAGCGGCTGCACGCCGTGGGCGCGCGCCCATTTCTGCAACTGCTTCACCTGCGCGACGGTCACCGGCTTGCCGGTGGCGTCCTGCGGCGCGAACACGATGCCCTTGCCGTCGACGCTCGGGTTCCAGAACTGCAGCCCGACGCGCGTCAGCGACTGGCCGATGCCGGGCGTCGACGCGAGCGCCTTGGCGGCGGCCTCGATGCCGTAGGCGGGCACCCAGCCCATCACCTGCGGGCCCGCGTCGCCGCCCAGCGGCTGGGCGATGGCCACGCCGCCGGACAGCAGCGCGGCGGAGGCCGCGAGACGCGCGACGTGCCGGACACGGGAAACGGGCATTCGGATCTTCATCGTTCTGGGTGCACCAACGAGGGGCGGAGCGTAGCAGACGTCAGTCCCTTGCAAGAATCGGGCGAGGCATTAGGGTTTATATCCAAGGGTTATCGTTAATGCGGCGTTCATGTTCGACGCGCGCGATACCCGTCGCTTCCGGTCGGAGACTCCCGCCGTCGGCGAAGATGGCCCGATGAGACCGCTCCACCGACCTCGCCACCGCTCGCGGCGCCTGCGATGACGACCCCGCCCCGCACGCTGAACCTCGCGCTGCAGGGCGGCGGTGCGCACGGCGCGTTCACGTGGGGCGTGCTGGATGCGCTGCTCGAGGACGGCCGCATCGGCTTCGACGCGATCAGCGGCACCAGTGCCGGCGCGATGAACGCGGTCGCGCTGGCGAACGGCTGGATGGTCGGCGGCCGCGACGGCGCGCGCGCCGGCCTGCGCTCGTTCTGGACGGCGCTCGCCGACACGATGCCGCTCGACATCGCGCACCACGACGCCGGCGGCGGCGTGCACCTCGCGCCCGCGCTGAAGCTGTGGATGATGTGGGCGCACTACGTCGCGCCGGCGCAGTTCAACCCGCTCGACCTGAATCCGCTGCGCGAGCTGCTCGCGCAGCAGATCGATTTCGAGCGGCTGCGCCATGCCTCGCCGTTCCGGCTCTTCGTCGCCGCGACGCATGCCGACTCGGGCCGGCTGCGGCTGTTCGACCAGCGCGAGCTGAGCGTCGACGCGCTGCTGGCCTCGGGCTGCCTGCCGACCGTCTTCCGCGCGCCGCGCATCGACGGCCAGACGTGGTGGGACGGCGGCTACGCGGCCAATCCCGCGGTGTTCCCGCTGCTCGCGCCCGGCCGTGCGCTCGACACGCTGCTGGTGCTGCTGTCGCCGCTGGAGTTCGAGCCGGTGCAGGCGACGGCGTCGGCACAGGAGATCCACGCGCGCATCGCCGAGATCGCGTTCACCTCCGCGTTCCGGCGCGAGATGCAGGGCCTCGCGCGCGACCGCGCGGCCGCCGCGAAGCGCTGGTGGCCGCCGCGCCGCT
>JASLEM010000194.1 GCA_030151165.1 Burkholderiaceae bacterium | reverse complement strand
CGCCCATTCGCTCATCGGCACGATCAGGCCGGTTTCCTCGGCGACGGGGATGAAGTCGGCCGGCTGGATCAGCAGGTCGCCGCGGCGCCAGCGCATCAGCGCCTCGGCGCCGACCATCTTGCCCGACAGCACGTCCACCTTCGGCTGGTAGTACAGCACCAGCTCGTTGCGCTCGATCGCCTTGTGCAGCGCGCTCTCGAGCGCCAGCTTCTCGCGGCCGCGGCCGGCCAGGCGCGGCGTGTAGGCCAGCGCGTCGTTGCGGCCCTGCGACTTGACGGCGTACATCGCGACGTCCGAGTTGCGCAGCAGGTCGGCGACCGTGTTGCCGTCGCGCGGGAACAGCGCGATGCCGACCGAGGCCGTGGCGAAGCAGTCCTGCCCCGCGACGACGACGGGTTCGCGCAAGGCCTCGAGGATGCGGGTGGCGACGCGCTGGGCGTCGGCCTCGTCGGCGACCTCGGGCAGCAGGGCGACGAACTCGTCGCCGCCGAGCCGGCCGACGGCCTCCAGCGTGCGGTGCGAGCGCGAGCCCGCGGTCTCGATCACGCCTTCGAACAGCTGCTCGCAGTGGCGCACGCAGCCGCGCAGGCGGAACGCGACTTCCATCAGCAGCTCGTCGCCGGCGGCGTGGCCGAGCGTGTCGTTGATGACCTTGAAGCGGTCGAGATCGATCAGCAGCAGCGCGACCTGGTGCCCCAGCCGGCGCCCGAACTCCAGCGCCCGCTCGGCGCGCCAGATCAGCTGGCGACGGTTCGGCAGGTTCGTCAGCGCGTCGTAGTTCGCGAGGTGGCGGATGCGGTCTTCGGCGATGCGGCGGTCGGTGACGTCCTGCACGATGCCCGTGTAGGCGCAGCAGTGGCCGTGCTCGTCGAACTCCGGCTCGGCCTCGACGTGGATGATGCGGAAGCGGCCGTCGGGCAGCGTCATCGGCACGTCGGTGGCGATGACGGAGACCTGGTACAGGATCTGGCGGGCGAGGCGCACGAGCGGCTCGCGGTCGGTCGGGGCGATCATGCGCAGCATGTCGCGCAGGTTGACGCGGTCGTCCGGCCCGTAGCCGAACACGCGCAGCCCTTCCTCGGAGAGCTCGAGCCCGTTGACGAAGCTGCGGCCCTCGTCCTGCCACCAGTCGAAGCTGCCCATGCGCGCGAGATCCTGCGCGCGCGCCAGCTTGGCCTTGCTGCGCTCGAGCTCCTGGCGCGTGCGCGACGCGCGCAGCAGGTAGCGCAGGCGGCCGGCGAGCAGGCTCCACTGCGTCGCCTTCACGAAGAAGTCGGTCGCGCCGACCTGGTAGGCGCGGTTGATCGAGGCCTCGTCGTCGAGGCCCGTCAGCATCAGCACGGGGACGTTGTCGAAGCCCGGCATGTTGCGCAGCGCGACGCAGGTCTCGAAGCCGTCGAGGCCCGGCATGATCGCGTCGAGCACGACGACGTCCGGCGTCCAGCTCGCGAGGCGCGTGAGCGCTTCCTCGCCGCCGGTGGTGGAGGTGATGTCGAAGCCGCGGTCGCGCAGGGCGGCGGCGGTCATCAGCAGGTTGACCTCGTCGTCGTCGACGAGCAGCACCGTCGGCCGGCGGTCGTTCGCTTCGGGGCTGACGCCGTGATGCAGGGTCATGGACGCCCCCCGCACGGAGTGGTTCGCCGGGCGGCGCGGTTCATGGCGCCGCCGTTTCGAGGCGCTGCAGGGCGTGGCCGACGGCGACGTCGACGCGCGCGACCTCCGCCTGGAAATCGTCGAGCAGCGCGGCCCCGGCCACGTTGTCGCCGGCGCGCAGGTGGCGCTCGATGTCGGCGCACAGGGCCGACAGCGCGAGCGCGCCGATGCTGGCCGACGACGACTTGAGCGTGTGCGCGACGCGCGAGACCTGGTCCCACGCGCCGTCGGCGCGCCCCTGGCGCAGCTGGTCGACGAGCTTGGCGAGCGACGCCTGGTAGGTGGCCAGCACGCGCTTGACGAGCTGCGCCTTGCCGTCCGGATCCAACGCCCGCAACTCGGCCATGCAGGCGGCGTCCAGCACCGGCCGCGTGGCGGTGCCCTCGATCCCGGAGTTATTCAAATCAACCATCACGTCCTGAGTTGCCGTGTCCTCGACCATTCTCGCCTCGTAATGTAAGCATGTCCCCGTCAATGGAACGCGTCAATGGCGAAATACTCCGCAGCCCGGGGTGCTTTGAGTCGGTTTTCGAGGTTGACGGCACGCGGTTTTACCGCTTGGGCAAGAAAAGCGCCCGCGAGCGGCCGCGATGTGACGGACCGCACGCAAACCCTCGATGCGACGTCACGGAACAACACGGGGACGGCCGCGACGCGGCCCTCCTTACAATCGCTCGCATGTGGCTCTGGCTGACTCGATGACCCTCTCGCTGGCCATGATGGCAGTGCTCGCCCTCGCCGCGCTGGCCGCGTTCGGCGCGAGCTGCGTCGTGGCGGGTGCGCTGTGGATGAAGGCGCGCGCCGCGGCCGCGCTGCGCCAGGGCGCCGGCGAACGCGCCGCGCTGCTGGCGCTCGCCGACCACTGGACCTGGGAGACCGACGCCGACCATCGGCTCACGCGGTGGCGCGCACCCGCGCAGCGCCCGTCCGGCTGGTGCGCGGCGCCCGCGCTCGGTGCGGCGCTCGCCGAGATCGCGCGGCCGCCCGGGCCGGAGCCGCTGTCCGCTGCGAGCGCCGGTTCGGCCGCCGCCGCGACCCCCCTGTCGCGCCAGATGGCCGCCCACGCGCCCGTGCCGGGCCAGCGCGTGGTGCTTCGCGTCGGCGGCGTGGCGCAGGCCTGGTCGCTGCGCGGCGAGCCGCGCCATGACGACCGCGGCGCGTTCACCGGCTACATCGGCAGCGCCGTGCCGGTCGGCGAGGCCGACGCCGCGGAGTTCGCCGACGCCGCGCTCGCGCGCCTGCTGCCCCACCTCGACGCCGCCGTCCTGCTGTTCCGCCGCGCCGACGCCGCCTCGCCCTGGCGCCTCGCCGCACGCAGCGCGGCCGACGGGCTCGAGATCGACGACCTGCTCGCGCCCTCCACCATCGCCGTCGACGCGGGCGACGACTGCGGTTGCGACGAGACCGGCGCCACGCCACCCGCGCCGACCTGGGACGACGTCCGCGCCCGCCTGCCCGCCGAGGTCGCGCAGGCGCTCGCGCAGATGCCCGCCGGCGAGACGCACACGGCCGGCGACTGGCGCGTGAGCTGGACGACGGTGGCCCTCGCCGACGACCCGCTCGCCGGCCGGCTGCTGGTGCTGCGCAAGATGCCCGCGCCGGCAGCACCCGCGGCCGCGCTGCCCGTGGCCGTCGCCCCGTCCGCCGCCGACGTGCCCGTGCCGGCGATGGACACCGCCGACCACGAGTCCTTCATCTACTCCGTCTCGCACGACCTGCGCGCGCCGATCCGCGTCGTCGAGGGCTTCGCGCGCATCCTCAAGGAAGACTACGGCCGCTTCCTCGACCGCATCGGCAACGACCACACCGACCGCATCCTGGCCGCCGCGGCGCGCATGAACAGCATGATCGACGCGCTGCTCGCGCTGTCGCGCCTGCAGTCGCAACCGCTCAAGCGCCAGCCGGTCGACCTGTCGCAGCTCGCGCACTACGTGCTCGACGACCTGCGCGCCGCCGAGCCCGAGCGCGAGGCCGACATCGTCATCGAGCCCGGCCTCGTCGTGCAGGGCGATCCGACGCTGATCCGCGTCGCCGTCGAGAACCTCGTCGGCAACGCCTGGAAGTACAGCGGCCAGAGCCCGCGCACCCGCATCGAGCTCCGGCGCGAGACCCTCGCCGGCGTGCCCACCTACATCGTCGCAGACGCCGGCGCGGGCTTCGACATGCGCTTCGCCGACCGCCTCTTCGGCGTCTTCCAGCGGCTGCACAGCGCGAAGGATTTCCAGGGCACGGGCGTCGGGCTGGCGTCGGTGCGGCGGATCATCCGCCGGCATGGCGGGGACATCTGGGCCGAGTCCGAGGTCGGCAAGGGTGCGAGGTTCTATTTCACGTTGCCGTGAACCCCGGTCGCGAACGAGGCCGTCGACTTCCGCCGGCGCCCGCCGCGGCATGCGGCTGGGGGAGAATCATCGGCCGGACTGCCTCCCGACCCGCTGGAGCGCCGGCCCCTCACCACGGCTGGCGACGCCAGACCGCTCATGACCGACATTCGATACACGACCCTGCCGCAGTGGCCCAACGCCTATCCGGCCAGCGGCGCCAGCGCCACGCTGAAACGCCTCAACGAGGACTTCATCGTGACCGAACTGCCGCTGCAGCGGCCCTCCGGCGAGGGCGAGCACCTCTGGCTGGACATCGAGAAGAACGGCGCCAACACCGCCTTCGTCGCCCAGCAGCTGGCGGCGGCGGCCGGCGTGGAGGACAGCGCCGTGGGCTATGCCGGCCTCAAGGACCGCTACGCCATCACCCGCCAGTGGTTCAGCATCCACCTGCCGAAGGGCGAGACGCCCGACCTGACCGGTCTCCAGCACCCGGAGTTCAAGGTGCTGGGCCAGCGCCGCAGCCTGAAAAAGCTGCGCCCCGGCGACCTGCAGGGCAACCGGTTCCGCATCGTGCTGCGTGACGTCGTCGGCGACCGCGGCGCCATCGAGGCCAATCTCGCGGCCGTGGCGTCGCAGGGCGTGCCCAACTACTTCGGCGCGCAGCGTTTCGGCCACGACGGCGGCAACGTCGAGCTCGGCCGGGCCATGCTGGCGCGCGAAATCCGCGTGCGCCACCCGAAGAAGAAAGGCCTCTACCTGTCGGCGGTGCGCTCCTTCGTCTTCAACGAGGTGCTGGCGCTGAGGATCCAGCAGGGACTCTGGTGCAAGACGCTGCCCGGCGACGTGATGGACGAGGCGGGCCGGCCCACCGGGCCGCTCTGGGGACGCGGCCGCGTGACCACCACCGACGAGGCGAAGGCGCTGGAAATGGGCGTGGCCGAACGTCACGCCACCTTGTGCGACGGCATGGAACACGCCGGCCTGGACCAGGAACGCCGCGCGCTGGTGGCGAGTCCGGTCGACATGTCGTGGGACTGGCCGCAGGCCGATCGACTGGTGCTCGCGTTCTCGTTGCCCGCCGGGAACTACGCCACGTCCGTCCTGAACGAGATCCTTCGCACCACGGAGCCCGAGCGGCACACGGAGAACGAGCCCGCGCCGGTCGAATGACCGCGCGCGGCGTGGCCGTGTCGCGGACGTCGGTTGCAGTCGCGAGCGGCCGTTCGTCGACGTGAGCGACCGAGGCGTCGCCCCCTCGTCAGCGCCGGGAAGCCTTTCGCACCACGTCCTCGACCACCGCCGCCGCGACCAGGATCGCCGTCAGCACGCCGGTGCGCGTCCATCCCGTCGCCGCATCCGGCCACTCGAAGCGCCCGCGCACCGGCCACAGCGCGAGCGGCCAGGCGATCCACGCGATGAGCGCGGCCCACGGCGCGAGGCCGAGCGCGAGCAGGAGCCAGCGCGCCAAGAACGACAGCGGCGAGCGGCGATCATCGCCCGGGCCCGCCGCCGCCATCACGCGCACGACGAAGGCGGCGACCAGGCCGACGGCGCCGACGCCGGCCAGCCAGTCGACGAACAGCGGCAGGCCGCCGTCGAAGCTCTCGTCGCCGCCGTGCCACGCACGCCACGCCGGCTCGAGGCCGAACGCGCCGAACGTGCCGACGAGCGCCCAGGCGATCGCGAGCCAGGCGTAGACGACCGTCGTCGCGCGCGACTCCTGCGGTCCGCCCGCGAGGCCGGCCGCGGCGAAGATCATCGCCATGCCGCTGAACAGCAGCAGGGCCGGCACGCCGACCAGCACGGCGATCACCACGGGCCAGAACGGCATGGTCAGCAGGTGAGCGCGGCGCGGTGCCGCACGATCCAGTCGGCGAGTTCGTCCGCGGGCAGCGGTGCGCTGACCAGCTCGCCCTGCAGCAGGTCGCAGCCCTGCTCCACGAGGAAGCGCCGCTGCTCCTCGTTCTCGACGCCTTCCGCGACGACGGTCAGAGACAGGCCCTGCGCCATCTGCATCACGGCACGCGCGATGGCGACGGAGCCGCGCTGGTGCGGCAGGTCGCGCACGAAGGAGCGGTCGATCTTCATGCCGTCGATCGGCAGCTCCTTCAGGTGCGCGAGCGACGAGTAGCCGGTGCCGAAGTCGTCGACCGAGACGCGCATGCCCAGCGCCTTGAGCTGCTGCAGCGTGCGGCGCACGTCGCCGATGTCGTCCATCAGCATGCGCTCGGTCAGTTCCAGCTCGATCCACGAGCCGGGCACGCCTTCCTCGCGCAGCACCTGGGCCACCGCGTCGACGAAGCCGTTGGCGCGGAACTGCATGCTCGAGAGGTTGATGGCGACGGGCACGTCGATCAGCCCGCGCGAGCGCCAGCGCAGCGCGGCGCGCGCGGCGCTGCGCAGCACCCACTGGCTGATCGGCAGCATCACGCGCTGCTGTTCGGCGAGCATGATGAAGGCGTCGGGCCGCAGCATGCCACGCTCGGGATGCACCCAGCGGATCAGCGCCTCGATGCCGGCGAGCGTGCCGTCGGCGGCGCGCACCTGCGGCTGGAAGTGCAGCACGAACTCGTCGCGCTGGAGCGCCTGCGCGAGTTCGCTCTCGAGCACCAGCGCGTCGTAGGCGGCGCTCGCCACCGCGGGGTCGAAGAACTGGCAGTTGGCGCGGCCGCGCGCCTTGGCGATGTACATCGCGGTGTCGGCGTTCTTGATCAGCTCGGTCGGCGTGGCGCCGTCGTGCGGGAACATCGCGATGCCCACCGACGGCGTCACCGAGAGGTCGCGCCCCTCGGCATCGACCGGCACCTCGATCGCGCGCAGCAGCTTGTGCGCGACCTGCGCCACGTCGTCGCGCGCGGCGTCGTCCAGCAGCACGATGAACTCGTCGCCGCCGAAGCGCGCGACCACGTCGCCCGCGCGCAGGCTCGCGGAGATGCGCGCGGCGACCGTCTGCAGC
>JASLEM010000125.1 GCA_030151165.1 Burkholderiaceae bacterium | reverse complement strand
GCGCTGCGACACGATGGCGCGCAGGTTGGCCGACAGGTCCATCAGCAGCTGCGTGCGGCGCTCCTCGGGGAAGAAGTTGATGATGCGCTCGATCGTCTGGCTCGCGCTGTTGGCGTGCAGCGTGCCCAGGCACAGGTGGCCGGTCTCGGCGAAGGCGATCGCGTGCTCCATCGTCTCGGCGTCGCGGATCTCGCCGATCAGGATGACGTCGGGCGCCTGACGCAGCGTGTTCTTCAGCGCGTGGTGCCAGCTGTGGGTATCGACGCCGACCTCGCGGTGCGTGACGAGCGACTTCTGCGACTGGTGCACGTACTCGACCGGATCCTCGACGGTGATGATGTGGCCCGACGACGTGCGGTTGCGGTGGTCGATCATCGCGGCGAGCGAGGTCGACTTGCCAGAGCCGGTCGCGCCGACGACGAGCACGAGCCCGCGCTTGGTCGCGACGACTTCCTTCAGCACCTCCGGCAGCTTGAGCTTCTCGAAGTTCGGGATCTCGGACGCGATCGTGCGGCACACCATGCTGACCGACTGCTGCTGCATCAGGATGTTGATGCGAAAGCGCTGCACGCCCGGCACCGTCACGGCGAAGTTGCACTCCAGATCCCTCGCGAACTCCTCGCGCTGGCGCTCGTTCATCATCGAGTTCGCGAGCGAGCGCGTGACCTCGGGCGTGAGCTTCTGCGTGGTCAGCGGCTTCATCTGGCCGTCGACCTTCATGCTCGGCGGGAAGTCGCTGGCGATGAACAGGTCGGAACCGCCGGCGGCGGCCATGGCGGCGAGCAACTTGTGCGTATAGGCGCGAGCCTGTTCTTCGGTGAAGACGGACATGGAACTCCGATGGGTGGTGCGTTGATGTTCTCGCCCGCTCTTCGGCGCGCGCGGCGCCCGCGCGAGGCGCCGCCGCGACGCCGCAGGCGTTGGCGAGACTTATCTCGCAAGAATGCCTGGGGGCGGCGGCGCGCGCTCGGCGAGGAGCGGCAGGATTGCCCGGGTGATCGGCGGTGGACGATGCTCAAGTTACGCCGCGGGAGGTCGAGGGGTCGAGCCTCCCCGACCGCCTTTCCGGCGCGACCTCGCGGTCGCCACGGCGCACGGACGGGGGCCGCCGGCCGGCGATGTCGCGCGGGAGTGGATCTTGCTGCGCCGCAGCGAACGGATTCCCGCACGCACGGCCATGCCCATCTCCATCAGCATCCCCCACCAGCTCGGCCGCGCCGAGGCTCGACGCCGCATCGAAACGGGCTTCACCAAGCTGATCGGCCAGCTGCCCGGTGGCACCGGTCATCGCAGCGAACGATGGGATGGCGACCGGCTGACGTTCAGCGTCTCGGGGGTGGGGCAGACGATTTCCGGTGTCGTCCAGGTGTTCGACGCGGCCGTCACGATGGAACTCGAACTGCCCGGCCTCCTTGGCCTGCTCGCCAGCAGCCTGAAGGGGCGCATTCAAAAGGCCGGGCAGTTGATGCTGACAAGGAAGTAGCCGGGGCGCCGTTGCGCGCAGCCTCCGGAGATCCGGCGCACGCCCGCCGATGCCCACCGATGCTCGACGAGCCCGATGACGCGAGTCGGCCCCGACCGGACGGGTGCGCGAGCAAGGCGCGGCCCCTCGGCCCGTCACGGCGTGTCGATAGACTCCGGGCCGTCCACCGATCACCAGGAACCACCATGCCCACCGAAAAAGTCACCCTGCGCACCCGCGATGGCGAGTGCGCCGTCGACGTCCTGACACCCGCCAGCGGAACGGGGCCCTGGCCCGCGGCCATCCTCTTCATGGACGCCGGCGGGATCCGCCCGACCGTGGTCGAGATGGGGCAGCGGCTGGCGGATGCGGGCTACGTCGTGCTGGTGCCCGACCTGTTCTACCGCTCCGGCCCCTACGGCCCGCTCGTGCCCAAGGAGGTGTTCAAGGGCGACTTCCGGGCCGTCATAGGCCCGCTCATGGCGGCCACCGGCAACGACAAGGCCGCCGAGGACACGGCCGCCTTGCTCGACTACCTCGACACCCGCACCGACGTCGCCGGCCGCAGGATCGGCGCGGTGGGCTTCTGCATGGGCGGCGGCATGGCGATCGCCGCGGCGGGCACCTACCCCGACCGCTTCGGCGCCGTCGCGAGCTTCCACGGCGGCAACCTCGCCACCGACGCCGCGACCAGCCCGCACCTGCTCGCCCCCAGGATCGAGGCCGAGGTCTACATCGGCGCGGCCGACAACGACGGCAGCTACCCACCGGCGATGGCCGAGCGGATGGAGAAGGCGTTGTCGGACGCCGGCGTGCGCTACGTCGCGGAGACTTACGCCGGCGCTCACCACGGCTGGATGAAGCCCGACTTCCCGGTCTACGACCACGACGCGGCCGAGCGCGGCTGGGTCAGGCTGCTCGATCTGTTCAAGCGCAACCTGCCCGCGCCAACGGCACCCTGAGCGACTCCGGCCGACCGCGGCGTCGCGCACGCCACCGGGCGGCGGCGCAGCCGCTCGCGGGCGGGAACATCAGTTCGGCGGATCCTTCAGGCGCGTGCGCGACACCGCCATCATCACGCCGATGCCGGCGATGATCAGGCAGGCGATGGCGACGTAGGTCGAGGCGACGTGCGCGGCGATCAGGGCCCAGGCGATGCCGCCGAGCAGGATCGCGAGGCCGACGATGTAGAGAGCGAACGACATGAGCCATCCTCCGGTGAAGCGAATGTCCAGACGGTAGCCCTCGACGCCCGCGCCTCCCATCGGCTGGCGCCGCAGCTCGCCGTAGGCCGTTCCCTACGCGTGCCGCGCGCGCACGAAAAAGCCGCCCGGAGGCGGCTCGTTCGAGGTCGGGAAGATCCCGCGATCACCACTCGCGCAGCTTGACGCGCAGGCGGGCGATCGACTGGCTGTGCAGCTGGCAGACGCGCGACTCGGTCACCTTCAGCACGGCCGCGATTTCCTTCAGGTTCATGTCGTGCTCGTAGTACATCGACATCACGTACTGCTCGCGCTCCGGCAGGTTCTTGATCGCCTCGACCAGCGCCTCGCGCATGCGGTGATCCTGCAGCATCGACAGCGGGTTCGCTTCCTCGTTCGACACGTGGCGGTCGAGGTAGTCGTCGCCGCCCTCGTCGCCGGACATGTCCTCGAGGTAGACCAGCTGCGTGCCGCGCACTTTGCCCAGGACTTCCTGGTATTGCGTCAGCGACATGCCCATCGCCTCGGCGATCTCGCTTTCCTGCGGCGCGCGGCCGAGCTTCTGCTCGAGCTTGTGCACCGCCGTCTCGATCTCGCGCTGCTGGCGGCGGCCGCCGCGGCTCATCCAGTCGCTGCCGCGCAGCTCGTCGAGCATCGCGCCGCGGATGCGCTGCGTCGCGAAGGTCTCGAACTGCACGCCCTGTTCCTTGTCGAAGCGCGACATCGCGTCGTGCAGGCCGATCATGCCGACCTGGATCAGGTCGTCGATCTCCACGTTGGCCGGCAGCTTGGCGATCATCTGGTGCGCGAGTCGGCGCACGAGAGGGCTGTACTGCTTGAGCATCGCATTGGCGTCGGGTTTGCCGGTGGCGGTGTACATGGCGGGCTCCAGATTCTTCTTCAAGCGAACAGGGGGGAAGGCGAGGCGGCGGCGGCGCGCGAGCGCGTCCGGCTGGCAGCCGCGGCCATCGGGATCAGCGGCGCGTCGGCGACGCTCAATTGAGCGGCGGCCAGGCGCATCAGGTCGGCGCCGGCGGGTTCGCCGAACGCGAGGTCGGGGTCGATGGCGGCCGAGTCGTGCATCGCGGCGCCCAGGAAGCGGTCGGCGCAATCGGACAGGCGTTGCGCGACCTGCACCGTCGTCGGGCCGCGGCCCCGGCCGGCGGTCTTCGGGCTCGGCATCACGAGATCGAACGTCATCAGGCCCAGGCGCTGCACCAGCAGCTTCAGGGCGGCATACGCGTGCGTGATGCTTTCGCCCGCGCCGGACGCGAGCAGCACCGGCCGCAGTTCCTGCTGGCCGAGCATGCGAGCCAGCACGCGCGCTTCGGCGTGCAGCACGACGACGTCGACGTCGCGCACCACGTTCATCATGCGCGGGATGAAGCTCGCGCAGGAGCCGTGCGTGTCGACATGCTGCATCGGCAGGCCGCGCGCCGCGAGGTACGCGAGCTGCGGCGACAGCGGCTCGACGCACGCGCCGAGGTCGATGAACGCGAGCTCGCCGGGTTCGGGGGCGGTGTCGGCGGCGTCGACGACGAGCGTGTTGAGGCCCTGCTCGGCGAACACGCCGGCCAGCTTCGCGAGCACCGCGCCGTGGTGTTCGACGTGCGGGTTGGCGACGACCGGCACGACGGCGGCATTGGCCGCGGCGAACATGCGCCGCAGGCCGTCGGCCTGGTCAGTCGGTTGGGGGCTGCGATGACGGGTCATGGGTTGACTATGTCGGAGCAAGCGTTGTGTGAATCGCGCAAAAAGCGGGGCGTTCCGGACCTGGGCTTCAGACCCGCAGCGACGCGGCCGAGTGCTGGTTCAGGCCGGCGTGCGCGAACACGAGATGGACGTCCTGCGGATCCATGCGATAGGCCGCGCTGCCGCCGCCCTTGAGCGCGCGGTGCACGAGCGCGTTGGCCGACAGGCGATGCCAGTCTTCCGGCACGCGCTGGCCGTTGGCCACGCCGATGTTCTTGAGCTTGTGGCGGATCAGCGCGTCGAGCGCCGGG
>JASLEM010000170.1 GCA_030151165.1 Burkholderiaceae bacterium | reverse complement strand
GGGTACGGATCCGGCGCAGGGCATGCCGAGCACCAGTTCGCTCGTAAATCCACTGGAAACAAAGTAACTGCGAACGACTCTTCGTACGCTCTCGCGGCTTAAAACCCGTGAGCCTCTCAACGGTTGGCCGATGGGCCGGGTGAAAGGGCGCAAGCTCCGACACTGAGAGGTCATTCACATTGGCTGGTGTCCTGCAGGGCTACTCTGCAGGAGACGAGATCAAGTAGCTGGCACCACCGGTAGCGTGTTCCTGCGCGACCGAGGGTGTGAGACTCAAATCAGAGAACTACGCATGTAGAACTGTCCGGTGATGGCTTTCGGACGGGGGTTCAATTCCCCCCGGCTCCACCACTCACCAATCAAAGAAAAGCGCCCGGCATTCAATGCCTGGCGCTTTTTTCTTGGCCCGACTCGCGCGCGCCCCCTCAATCCGCCCGCTTCCGCAAATACATCTGCTGATCCGCATGCCTCACCAGCGTGTCGACGTCCTGCCCATCCTCCGGATAGATCGCCAGGCCCACGGCCGCGCCGAGTGCCGGCTCGAGGGACTTGCTGCCGGTCAGGACTTCGAGTGGCTGGCGCAGCAGTTCCTCGATGTTGGCGCGGACGCGCTCGGCGTCGTCGCGGCGTTCGATCGACTCGAGCATCACCAGGAACTCGTCGCCGGCGAAGCGGGCCACGAGGTCGTCGGTGCGGACGGCCGAGGCGAGGCGGCGGCCGAGTTCCTGCAGGACGGCGTCGCCCATGTCGTGGCCGAACTCGTCGTTGATCTCCTTGAAGTGGTTGATGTCGATGAAGAGCACGGCGAACGGGCGCGGGTCGCCGCGGCGGCGCTGCTGCACGATGCGATCCTCGACGCGGCGGATCAGCGCCTCGCGGTTGGCGAGGCCGGTGAGCGGGTCGGTGAGCAGGCGGCGCTGCATGTCGGCGAAGCTGCGCGCGAGGTCGCCCAGCTCGTCGCGCCGCCGTGATTCGCCGAACGGCGCGATGCTGCCCTGGCCGACCTGCCGCGCCGCGGCGGCGAGCTGGCGCAGTTCGCGCGTGACGGTCGACAGCACCAGCGTGCCGGTCAGCATCACGATGACGGCGGCGATCACCGCGAGCAGCACCGTGCGGCGGAAGTTGTCGAGGATGCCGTGCAGGAAGTCGTGGCGCGGGACGGCCACCATGATCAGCCAGTCGAGCCCGGCATCGTCGGTCAGCCGCGCGTAGCCGACCTGCACGGACGAGCCGTCCGAGGTCGTGAAGACGGTGGTGTGCGGCCGCGGGTCGGCCGCGGCGTCGGCGAGGCCGCGCACGGCGGCGTAGGTCTGGGCGACGAGCGGGTCGGTGCTGTCGGCGGCGTTCAGGCGCACGTTCGTGCCGTCCGGCCGCTTGCGGATATGCTCGCCGCGCGAGACGCCGATCAGGTTGCCGTCCGGTTCCAGCACCATCGCGAGGCCGTTCTGGCTCAGCGCGAGATGCTGCAGGAACGAGGTCACCTGGCGCAGCGAGATGTCGGTGGCGACGACGCCCTTGAAGGCGCCGGCGCGATCGTTGACGCGTCGCGCGCGCGTGGCCACGAGCTCCTGCAGCTTGAAGTCGATGTAGATCGACGTCCAGGTCTGCAGGGCGCTGGCCTCGCCGGCCTTGTACCAGGGCCGGTCGCGCGGCTCGAAGATGCGGGTCTCCGGGTCGCCGTGGCCGAGGTCGCCGGCGATGCCGCTGTAGTGGTAGAGCGTGCGCGGCCCGTCGCCGGTGGTTCGCAGCCGCAGCTCCGCGTCGTTCTCCGACGAGCGCCACAGCCCGATGAAGCGGCCGTCGCGGTCGCCGTAGTACGCGTAGTTGTTCGGGTCGCGGTGCACGGACGTCGCCAGCCAGAACCGCTCGCGCAGCACCGGCAGGTCGGCCGCGACCGAATCGGGCGCGGGGATGCCCTTGGGGAAGGCGAGTTCGAGCACCGCGGCCGAGCCCGAGACGTGGCCCTCGACCGCCTGCTCGATGCGATGCACCGTCTCCGTGAGCAGCTGGCCGGACAGGTTGTCGACCGCGTCGCGGCCGGCGGCGTACGACAGCACCCCGATCACGATGGCGGTGCCGAGGACGAGCGCCACGTAGGGCAGCGTGAGCAGGGCGCGCAGCGGCAGCCGGGACAGGAGTTTCATCGCGAGTTCGTTCTTCTGGCATCGCCGGGACGGGGCGACAGGCGGATGCGTCCTGGGAGACCGAACGCGGGCGACGTGATTTTCCGTTGCAAACGCCCCGGCGTGGCGGGCCGTGTGTCGACAACCGGAACTAAGGCCGATGGTCGTCAGGTGGATGCAACGATGCCCGGCGCGAGCCGCGTCGCCCGCCGGGCGACGCCTGCAGCCGGCTTGCGGGCAAACCCGATGCACCGCGGGAGCCCGGCTTGCCTCGATGCACGCTGACCGCAGCCGCCGCCATCGCGCCGGCGCGGCAACTTCAAAACGCCGAGGAGATTTTTCGATGACCGATTCCACCCTGCATGGACGCGATTTGCGCGCCGGCGCCGAGCCTTTGCGGGCCCGCACCGTCGACGTCGCGCCCGACGCGCCCGGCACCTCGCCCTCCGCGGTGTCCTGGGCCGCGATCCTGGCCGGTGCCGCGGGCGCCGCGGCGCTGTCGCTGATCCTGCTGATCCTCGGCATGGGCCTCGGCCTGTCGTCCGTGTCGCCGTGGTCGGGGCAGGGCGTCAGCGCGACGACGTTCAGCGCGTCCACCATCGCGTGGCTGACCTTCACGCAACTGGCCGCCTCCGGCATGGGCGGCTACCTGGCCGGGCGCCTGCGCACGCGCTGGGCGTCGACGCACACCGACGAGGTCTACTTCCGCGACACCGCCCACGGCTTCCTCGCCTGGGCCGTCGCGACGCTGGTGACCGCCGGGCTGCTGACCACGGTCATCGGCTCGATTGTCGGCGCGGGCGCGAACGCGGCCGGTGCCGTCGCCGGCGGCGCGGGCACGGCGGCCGTCGCCGCGGCCGGTCCGGTGGTCGCGGGCGCCTCGAAGAGCGGGGCCGCGGAGGCGGGCAACGGCTACTTCGTCGACAGCCTGTTCCGCAAGGACGCCGCCGCCGCCGCGGGCGCCGCGTCGGCACCCGCCGCATCGACGTCGTCGACGACCCCGGCCGATGGCGCCTCGTCGACCGCCGAGGCCGGTCGCATCTTCGCGTCGGGGCTGGAGGCCGGCACGCTGCCGCCGGACGACGTCCGCTACCTTGGCCAACTGGTGTCGCAGAAGACCGGCCTGTCGCAAGCGGATGCGGAGAAGCGCGTCAACGACGACTTCGCCAAGATGAAGGCCAAGGCCGACCAGGCGAAGGCCGACGCCAAGGACGCCGCCGACAAGGCCCGCAAGGCGTCCGCGTACGCCTCGCTGTGGCTGTTCGTCTCGCTGCTCTTCGGCGCCTTCGTCGCGAGCTTCGCCGCGACCTTCGGCGGCCGCCAGCGCGACCTCGTCTGAACCCCTCGAAACGGAGACATCCACATGCGTTCGCTTCTGCTGCTGTTCCTCGGGGTACCGCTCCCCATCGTCATCCTCATCGCCCTGTTTTCCCATTGAACTGACCGGAGTCATCATGGCAACCACAAGCAAGAAGACCGCGGCGAAGACCGTCGCACGCAAGGCGCCGGCGAAGTCCGCGGGCGCCGCCGCCGGGCCGGACGCCATCGCGCTGCTGCGGGCCGACCACAAGCGCGTCGCCGCGCTGTACGACCAGTACGAAGGTGCGCGCTCGGTCGCGAAGAAGAAGGCGCTCGTCGCCACGATCTGCCAGGAGCTGTCGATCCACGCGCAGGTCGAGGAGGAGATCTTCTATCCGGCCGTGAAGACGGCGCTGAAGGACAAGGAAATGGTGCCCGAGGCCACCGTCGAACACGCGACGCTCAAGGAACTCATCGCGCAGGTGAAGGACAAGGAGCCGTACGGCGAGATGTTCGACGCGAAGATCCAGGTGATGTCCGAGTACACCAAGCATCACGTCAAGGAAGAACAGACGGAGATGTTCCCGAAAGCGCAGAAGACCAAGCTCGACATGAAGGCGCTCGGCGCGCGCATCGCGGCGCGCAAGGCGGAGCTGATGGCCGACCCGGCGCTGATGGACAAGCCGCCGGTGCCGGCGTCGCCCGCGATGGCGCCGACGGCCTGAGCCTTCGCACCCTGGCCGCCGCTTCGGCGGCCCGCAAACCGGCGCCCGCGTGGCGCCGGTTTGCATGGATACGGCCAAGGGGTTGGGCAAGGGTGCGGCCGGCGGCATGCCGGCCGGCACCATCAGACCGGCGACGGATCCCGCTCGCGCTCGTAGTGCTTGTGACGGCCCACGGCCGCGATGAAGCGGTCGGTGGCGTCGGCGCCGACGCCCGCGTCGATGAAGCCGTCGTCCGCAGGGGCGTCGATGCCGGCTGCGGCCAGCAGGGCAGGCACGGCGCCCAGCAGCAGGAAGCTCTTGCAGTGGCGGAACTGCTCCTTCACGAACTCCACGGCCGCGCCGACCTTGGCCATCGCGTCGGCGGACGCGTCGATGACGACGGCGTCCCACATCGGCGACGGCATGGTCTCGAGCGTGGCTTCGATCTCGAGGGTCGCGCCCTTCGACGCTTTCAGCTTGCCCAGCTTCGCGCCGAGGTAGCGCGGCGCGGCGCCCGCGCCGAGGAGGGCGTCGTAGACCTTTTGCAGCGACGCCGTGTCTGCGCCGTCGGCCACGAGCAACGCGATGCGGCGGCCCGCGATCGAGCCGTCGCCGGGGAAGTTGAACAGCGACAGCGGCGGCGACGCGTCGACCTCCGACGTCACCGGCGGCTCCAGCGCGCGCGGCTGCGCGGGCGGCAGCGCCATGCCGAGGTCGTCGGCGAGCGTCGCGGCGAGCGACTCGTCGACATTGCGCAGCAGCGAGACGACGCGCTCGCGCACGGCCGGCGTCTGCACGCGCGTGAGCTCGAAGCGGAACGCGGCGGCGATGTGCTTCTTCTCGACGTCCGACTGGCTGTTGTAGAACAGGGTCGCCTGCGAGAAGTGGTCAGCGAACTTCTCGGGCTTGCCGCGCACCTTGTCCTCGACGACCGGTTCGGGGAACGACACGAAGCCGCGCGCGCCGGCCTGGTACGGACAGCCGCCGCCCAGTGAGTTCGGCTCGTACGCGACGCGCCCGCGCGGGATCGCGCGCCGGTGGATGCCGTCGCGCTGGTTGTTGTGCACCTCGACGAGCGGCGCGTTGATCGGCAGCTCGTGGAAGTTCATCCCGCCGAGGCGGCTGATCTGCGTGTCGACGTACGAGTGGATGCGGCCCTGCAGCAGCGGGTCGTTCGTGAAGTCGATGCCCGGCACGACGTGGGCGGTGCAGAACGCGACCTGCTCGGTCTCGGCGAAGAAGTTGTCGGGGTTGCGGTCGAGCACCATGCGGCCGACCGGCACCACGGGCACGAGCTCCTCGGGCACGAGCTTGGTCGGGTCGAGCACGTCGAACGAGAA
>JASLEM010000543.1 GCA_030151165.1 Burkholderiaceae bacterium | reverse complement strand
AAGGCGGCGTCCACGGCATCGGCCACCGGGTCGCCGGGGACGAGCGCGCGCGTATCCGCGAGCACGCGCGCCGCCAGCCCGGACTGGCCGCCGACGCGCAGCAGCCACGCGTAGAGCGCGCCGCCGTCGGCGGTGTCCGTGTGCTCGCCGGCCGTGTGCGCGCAGAACGCCAGCGCGCGCCGGTAGTCGCCCTGCTGCATCGCGGCGCGGATCAGGCCCAGCTCGGCGTCCGCGGCGTGCAGCATCATGGCCGCGCGCTCGAAGTCGTCCTGCGCCTGCGAGGCGTCGCCGCGCTCGAGCTCCGCCTGCGCCTTCGACAGCAAGGCCACGCGTTGCGGCAGGCGCGCCGCGGCGGCCTCGTCGTCGTCATGGGCCTGCGCCTGGAACGCGGCGCAGGCCGCGACGACGACGAGCGCCCGGGGCCATCGCCCCGTCGGTCGCGCGACGTTCAAGGCAGCAGCGTCACGCGCGGGATGCCCATCGCCGGCAGGCTCGGGTCGTACGCCGGGCTCGGCGACTTGTAGTTCGCGAGGTAGGCCACGAGCGCGTCGATGTCCTGCGCGCCGCCCAGCTGGTTGGTGCCGTTGATCAGCGTCGTGAAGCCGTCGCCGCCGGTCGCCATGAAGTTGTTGACGGTGACGCGGTACGTGTGCGTCGGGTTCTGCACGACGCCGTTGTGCACGACGATCTCCGGCGCGCCCGTGGCCACCGGCGGCGTCACGGTGACGTTGGTCGGCGTGTAGGTGACCTCGACGATCTTCGAGCAGGCCGGCGCGCTGGCGCTCCAGGTGTACTTGAGGCCGTTCGAGACCTGCATCACGCGGTTGGCCGTCTGGCCCAGGCAGCCGTTGAACTGCTGCTCGAGCAGCGCCTTCAGCTGCACCGCGGTGAGCGTCATCGTGACGAGGCTGTTGCCGAACGGCTGCACGGTGAACGCGTCGCCATACGTCAACGCGTACGGGTATGTCGATGCGGCCGAGATGAAGCCCGGCGAACGGACGCCGCCGACGTTCATGAACGCGATCTGCGCGCCGCCCAGCGATGCCGGCTGCGTGGCCATCAGCTGCGCATCGGCGATCAGGCTGCCGGCCGGTTCCTCGCCGGCGGCGTTCGCGGTGGCGGGCAGCGCCGTCGCGATCGTGCCGACCACCGCGCTCGCGAGCGGCGAGACGAGGCTGTTGTAGCCCTGCACGATGTTGCGCACGGTCGGGTCGTTGGCGATGGCCTGGTTGATCGCCGGATCGGTGCGGTCGACGAGGCGGTTGGTCGGCAGCACCGCGACGACGTTGTGCGTCGCCGGGTCGAGCTTGACGTCGATATCGGTGACGATGCGGCCGAACGCGCTCGCGCTCGTCACCGGGATCAGGCGGCCGACCTTGTTGGGCAGGCCGGTCGGGCGCGGCGTGGACACGGCGGTGCCGCCGACGTTGTGCACGTCGACGGTGTTGACCGAGCAGTTGTAGGCCGCGTGCGTGTGCGCGCTGATCACGAGGTCGACCGCGTCGTCGAGCCGGTTGACGATGTTCTCGATGTCGGACTTGCTGCCGTCGGCGTTCTTCAGGTTGCCGTCGCAGCCGTTGATGTCGCCCACGTTGGGGCTGCTCTGGAAGCCGCCCTGGTGCACCAGCACGACGATCGCCTCGATGCCTTGCGCGCGCAGGCGCGGCACGAGCGCGTTGACGGTGTCGGCCTCGTCATTGAACTGCAGGCCGGCGACGCCGGTGGGCGTCACGATGCTGGGCGTGCCCTTGAGCGTCATGCCGATGAAGGCGACCTTGACGCCGTTGAACGACTTGATGCCGTACGGCGCGAGCAGCGTGCGGCCGGTGGCGGTCTCGATCACGTTGGCCGACAGCCACTTGAACTGCGCGCCGTCGAAGGTGCCCGCGGCGCGCGAACCCAGGCCCTTGCAGCTGTTCGGGTCGGGCTGGCCGTTGGTGATCTTGCAGCCGCCGTTCTGCAGGCGCTTCAGCTCGGCCGAGCCCTTGTCGAACTCGTGGTTGCCGACGGACGTGAAGTCGACCCCGACATGGTTCATCACCTCGACCGCGGGCTCGTCGAAGAACAGCGCGGAGATCAGCGGCGATGCGCCGATGAAGTCGCCGCCGCCGACGACGGCGTTGAGCGGGTTCTGCGCCTTCAGCCGCGCGACGTAGGCCGCGATGTATTCGGCGCCGCCGACCGCGGGGCGCTGCGCCGCCGGGACGATGGTGTTCTGGCCGAAGGTGCCCGGCGACTGCAGGTTGCCGTGGAAGTCGTTGAAGCCGATGATCTTGACGGTGATCGGCTCGACCGGCGCCGCGGCGCAGGCACCGAAGGCGGTGGAGATCGCCACGGCGGCCAGCGCGCGCGACAGGGAGAGCAGGGTGGTGTTCATGATGCGCGGGCCTCAGATCGAGTGGACGGACTTGCGGCGGCGGGCGGCCAGCGCGGCGACGGCGAGGCCGCCGAGCAGCAGCGCCGTGCCGGACGGCTCGGGCACGGGCGAGGTCGTCAGGCGCAGCGCGCCGTTGGTGGCGTCGAGGTCCGCGCCAGCGGCGGTGTCGAACACCGATTGCAGCAGCGAGCCGCTGATGCTGTAGGTGCCCGCGCCCAGCGTGAAGACGCCGCGGCTGTAGGCCGGGTTGGCGAGCGCGGCGTCGAAGTCGAACACGACGTCGCCATCGGTCGTGCCGTGTGCGACGCCGGACGTCGAGCCGAGTGCGGCGCCGAAGTTGGTGACGGCGAAGGTGTCGCCCGCGAAGCCCGCGTCGACGACCGTCAGCGTGCCGCGCGTGCCCGCCGCGATCGTGAACGTGAAGCTCAGCGCCGAGCCATCCGTGTCATCGATCCAGCCGGTGCCGAAGTCGGCCGCGACCTGGTTGTCGACGTCGAACTCGTTCCATTGGCCGTCGGCGGCGAGCGCGACGCTGGAGGCGTGCGCGGGGGCCGCGATCAGGGCCGAGGCGGCGAGGGCCGCGGCGATCAGGTGCTTGTTCATCGATGTGCGCTCCGGGGTTTGTCGTTGGATCCGCGATCGCCTTTCGCGAGGCATTGCGCGGGAAGTCGGGACTGTCGAAGACGCGAGTGACGAAGGCATGACGATGGCGTGACCGATGCATGCCGGCACGCCTGGTCCTCGGTGGTGCGCGGTCGAGCACCCCCCTAGTTCGTGGAGACGGGACATACGGCATGGCGTATCCGAGGGCACGCCCGTCCGCCGAACCGGGCCTCGCGTTTGCTCCACGCGCGCAGCATCCCGGAGCCCCATGCGCAGCGCCCTCGACTTCAGTTCCTGGCAAGCCCTCGTCTCCACCCTGCTCGGCCTGGTGCTGGTGTCCGTGGTGGCCGTCGGCGTGCGCCTGCTGGTCATGCAGACGGTGCAGCAACGCCGGGAGCGCGAGAACCGGCAGATCAACGAGCGGCTGAAGACGCTGATCGCCGCCTACAAGACGCTCGGCGGGTCGTTCACCGGCCAGTTGGCGGTCGATCCGCGGCACCTGCGCGACTTGCGCCAGGCACCGGCCGACGGCGTCGATGCGACAGGCCGATCGGATCGCGCGCGCCGCGTGCGCGACGCCGTCGAGGCCGCGCTGTCCGACGTCATCCTGCTCGGCACCGACGAGCAGGTGCGCCTGGCCGCGCATGCCGCGCAGGAGATGGTCGACGGCCGGCCGGTGGAGACCGCGGCGCTCGCGGCCTCGCTGCGCCAGTTCATCCGCGACGTGCTCGAACTCGACCCGATCCCCGCGTCGCTCGCGATCCCGAAGCAGGGGCCGCTGCGCACGCTCGGCAGTCGCGACAAGTCCGGCGGCAGCGCGACCGGCTCGGGCGGCGGCGGCCGTGGTGGCGGGAATGCCGGCGGCGGCGGCGGTGGCGTCGGAATGGGCGCCGGCATCGGCGGCGGCCACGCGGCACACCATCCAGCCGCCGTCGACGACGACGATGTCGACCGCTGAGGCGCTCGCGCCGCGGGGTCGATACGGCATGACGTATTCCGATCGGAGACATTTCCCATGAGATTTCGCTCGCCGCTCATCACCTGGGCGCTGTCCGCCGCGCTCGCGTTCGCCGCCCTGCCCGCCGCGGCGCAGCGCGCGGCCTCGGCGGCGTGGCCCGCGTCACCGGACCAGCTGTACGGCGAACTCTTCGTCGCCGTGCAGGCCGCGCAGGTCTACTCCGACCAGAAGACCTTCGCCGACGCCACGCCCCGGCCCGGCGCGGGCGACGCGGCGGCGATCCTCGCGAGCTGGCGCGCGCAACGCGGGCGGCCCGGCTTCTCGCTCAAGGCTTTCGTCGACGCGCATTTCGCGCCGCCCGTCGAGACGCCCGTGAACCCGCCCGCCGGCCAGGGCCTGCGCGAGCACATCGACTGGCTGTGGCCCGCGCTCACGCGGCGCACCGCGGACGCGCCGCCCGGCGGCTCGCTGCTGTCGCTGCCCCGGCCCTACGTCGTGCCCGGCGGCCGCTTCCGCGAGGGCTACTACTGGGACAGCTGGTTCACGATGCTGGGCCTGCAGGAGGCCGGGCACGAGGATCTGGTCGACGACATGATCGAGAACTTCGCCTCCGAGATCGACCGCTTCGGCCACATCCCGAACGGCAACCGCAGCTACTACCTGAGCCGCTCGCAGCCGCCGTTCTTCGCGCTGATGGTGGAGCTCGCGGCGCAACAGGAGGGCGACGCGGTGCTCAAGAAGTGGCTGCCCGAGCTGCGCAAGGAGCACGCGTACTGGATGCGCGGCGCGGAGGCGCTGAAGCCGGGCCAGGCCGCGGCCAACGTCGTGAAGCTGCCCGACGGCGCCGTGCTCAACCGCTATTGGGACGACGAGGACACGCCGCGCCCCGAGTCGTGGCTGCAGGACCTGCAGACCGCGCAGCAGGCGCCGGGCCGGCCGGCCGCGGAGGTCTGGCGCGACCTGCGCGCGGCGGCCGAGAGCGGCTGGGACTTCAGCTCGCGCTGGTTCGGCGACGGCGGGACGCTCGCGACGATCCGCACCACCGCCATCGTGCCCGTCGACCTGAACGCGCTGCTCTACCAGCTCGAGCGCACGATCGCGAGGGGTTGCGGCGTCAGCGGCGACAAGGCCTGCGCCGCGCGCTTCGACGGCCTCGCGAAGCGCCGCGCCGTCGCGATCGATCGCCACCTCTGGCACCCGGACGGCTGGTACGCGGACTACGACTGGCGCCTCGGCCGGCTGCGCGATGCGAAGTCGGCCGCGATGCTGTACCCGCTGTTCGTCGGCCTCGCGCCCGCGGATCGCGCCGCCAGCACGCTGCGCGTCGCCGAGAGCACGCTGCTGCAGCCGGGCGGCCTCGCGACAACCACCGCGAAGACCGGCCAGCAATGGGACGCCCCGAACGGCTGGGCGCCGCTGCAATGGATCGCCGAACAGGCCGCGCGCCGCTACGGCCGCGCCGACCTCGCGCAGGCCATCGACGCGCGCTTCCTCGCGAGCGTCGAGCGCGTGTACGGCAGCGAGCACAAGCTCGTCGAGAAGTACGTCGTCGACGGCACCGGCGGTACGGGCGGCGGCGGCGAATACCCGTTGCAGGACGGGTTCGGCTGGTCGAACGGCGTCGCGCTGCGGCTGCTCGACCTGCGCGAACGCGGTGCGCCGCCTAGCGCGCCGCCTTGGCGCTGGTGAAGAAGTCGACGAGGCCGTGCGGCGCGTCGTCGCCGAGCAGCATCTCCAGCGTCCGGTTCGCCTGCTCGGCCTCGGCCGCGCTGCGCGGAAAGAGCGCCTGCTCGTAGGCCGACAGCGCGGCCTCGACGTCGCCCGAATGCGCGGCGATGGCCTGCGCGAGTTCGGAGCCGTCCTGCATCGCGAGGTTGGCGCCCTCGCCGGACGGCGCCATCAGGTGCGCGGCGTCGCCAAGCAACGTGACGCCGGGCACGCGATCCCAGCGATGGTCGACCGGCAGCGCGTGGATCGGGCGCGGCAGCGGTGCGGTCTCGCCGTCGGTGATGAGCGCGGTCAGCGCCGGCGCCCAGTCGGCGAACTCCGCGTCGACGAGGGCGCGCGCCGCGGCGGGGTCGGAGAAGTCGATGCCGGCCAGCCAGTCCTTCGGCTTGTTCAGCGCGACGTAGGCGTGCAGCACGCCGTGCGGCTCGCGGTGCGCCATGATCCCGCGGCCCGGCGCCAGCGCGAACATCGCGCCCGCGCCGACCATCGCCGCGCTCGCGGCGTGGCGGGTGTCGGCGTCGAACAGCCAGGTCTCGACGAACGTGGTGTCGACATAGGCCGGCGTCGCCCCGGACACGAGCGGGCGCACGCGCGACCACGCGCCGTCGCCACCGACGAGGAGCTCGGCGATCGTCGTCGACCCGTCGGCGAACGTCACCTGGTGCCGCCCGCCGCCCAACGCCGACACCGACGCGACCTTGTGACCCCAGCGAACGGTGCCGGCCGGCAGCGACTCGAGCAGGATGCGGCGCAGCTCGCCGCGCGGCACCTCGGGGCGGCCGCCGGTGCCGTCGTCGGGCTCGTCGAGGAGCACGCGGCCATGCTGGTCGAGCGCGCGCGAGGCCTGTCCGCCCGGGTGGATCAGCGCGACGAAGGCGTCGGTCAGCCCCGCCGCCTCGAGCGCGCGCTGGCCGTTGTGGACGTGGATGTCGAGCATGCCGCCCTGCGTGCGCGCGCTCGCGGACGCGTCCGCCTCGTAGACCGTCGATGCGATGCCGTGGAGGTGGAGGACGCGGGCGAGCGTCAGGCCGCCGAGGCCGGCGCCGATGATCGTGACGGGCGTGTTCATGCGGGATCCTGGGTGGGGGTGCCGACGTCCGCAAGCGGCTCGCGAGCAGCCCGCGAACGATCATGGAACGTCATTCCATGATCTTGGAACAGCATTCCACTTGTGTCAAGATGCCGCATGGCCAAGAAAGCGCGCGGCACGCCGCGGCGGGAGGATTCGCTCTCGCGGGATCTCATCATCGAAGCGGCGATCGAGCTGCTGGACGGCAGCGGCGAGGACGGCCTGACGTTCCGCGCGCTGTCCGAGCGCCTCGCCACCGGCCCGGGCGCGATCTACTGGCACGTCGCCAACAAGAGCGACCTGCTGACCGCCGCCTGCGACGCGATCGTCGCGCGCACGCTCGGTGCGCCGGCGGCCGGCGCGACGCCGCAGGCCACCGTCCGCGCGCTCGCGCTCGGCATGTTCGACGCGATGGACGCACACCCGTGGGTCGGCTCCGCGCTGATGCAGGCCGCGGGGCAGGCGCCGATGCTGCGCATCCTCGAGCGCATCGGCCAGCAGGTGCGCGCGCTCGGCGTGCCGCCCGACGCCCAGTGGGCCGCGGCGTCCGCGCTGCTGCACTACATCCTCGGCATCGCCGGGCAGAACGCGGCCTACGGCCAGTTCGCGCGGGCGAAGGGGCTGCGCCGGGACGACTTCCTGGACGCGGTGTCGACCGCGTGGTCGCAGCTCGACCCGCAGGCCTACCCGTTCGCGCGCAGCGTCGCCGGCCAGTTGAAGGTGCATGACGACCGGGGGGATTTCCTGGCCGGGGTCGATTTCATCCTGAAAGGGATCGAACGCTGACGACGCGCGCCGCGTTCGATCCGCGGAACCCCGTTCGCGGCGGCGTCAGCGTCGCTGGCGACGCAGGCGCGGCGCGATCACGCCAAGGCCCAGCAGCAGGAGCGCCGGCGTCGCGGGCTCGGGCACGGCACCCGGGTTGATCACGATCGGAACCAGCGACCCCGACAGGTGGATGTCCTCCGCGTGGTCGCCCTCATAGTTCGACCAGGACACGCTCGTGCCGCTGACGCGGAAATCCGCCCACGGCTCGGGCCAGTAGTCGAACTCGAACGAGGCGATCTCGTGATCGGCGATGGTCAGCGTCGCGTCGCTGGGAAAGACGCTGCCGGTGCCGACGCCGTCGCTCTGCAGCGAGGGGTAGTTCGTGCTGACCTGGACGTTCGTGATGTCCGCGCCGGAGGCCGTGCCGTCATAGATGTCGTTGGTCGTCTGGACGATCAGCCAGCCTGACCAGCTGACATCGAAGTCGCAAGTCTGGGTCGTCGGATCGCATCCCTGGGTGCCGCCCGGAATGTCCGTGCCGGATCCCGCGATCTCGTAGATCCAGATTCCGTCGGCCTGCGCGCCGACGCTCGCCGCGCCGAGCAGTGCCGCCGCCATCCATTTCCTGGTGTTCATTGGAGCTCCTGTGTAAAAAAGGTTGGTCGCCGGCGCCGCCGGCGTTGGACCCTCCGATCAGCCTCGGCGGCGGCGTGTATGTCGTTGCCGCCCGGCGGGACTCGACGCTGCCGGCTCGCGGTTCTGGCGTCGAATGAGACATGCGGCCGTATCGGCCATCGATCGAGACTCCCGCGCGGGCGTCACGGGCGGGCGCGGTCGAGGGGCGCGGCGCCACGGCCGCCCGGCATCGAACCGGCTTTCCCCGCCGCGAGTTCGGGCGCGTCGTCGGACGTGTCATCCGCCCAATACGACTCGCACCGCCGCCCCCGCGCGTCGGGCGATCCCTCCTGCCAGCGGCCGAGGTCGCCCTCGTGGATCGCGCATGCCCGCTGCGCCGCCGGCAGCGTTCCGCGCGGCGCCATCGAGGACGCGGCGAAGGTCATGGCAGCAAGACCGATGAATGCCGCACAGGCTGCGGCGCGTGATGGCAGTGTCATGTCGATTCCCGAGGGTGGCGGCACGAATCTAGGGTCACAGCCCCGATCGGGCAATACACCTGTTTATGGGGGACGCGCCGCCGACGCTGCAACGCGAGGCAACGCGACGGCAGCGCGCCACGCGAGACTGCGATCCATGCCGGCTTCTGGGGGGTCTGGACGACACCGTTTTCCAGTACGATCGCTTCGCCATGCCCCTACCCGTACCAGTTCTCATCGTCGAAGACAGCGAACTGCACGCGGGGCGTCTCGCGCGCCTGCTGGAAGCGTCGGGGGTCGACGCGAGCTCGATCGACGTCGTCCACGACGTCGCCCAGGCCGTTCAGCGACTGGCCGATCGACCTTGCGCGCTCGCCCTGGTCGACATGTACCTGCCCGACGGCATGGGATCCGTGGTGATCCGGCGCCTGTCGGAGCTCCAGCCGGACTCGCAAGCAGTGGTCATCAGCTCGTTCGGCACCGATGACCTCCTGCTCGAAGCCTTGCGCGCCGGTGCGGTGGGCTACCTCGAGAAGGACGCGGACGACGACGAGATGATCCTGTCTCTCGCGTGCATCGAGCGCGGTGGCGCCGCGATGAGCCCGGGGATCGCGCGCCGGCTGCTGCAGCTCGCCGCCGCCCTGCCCGAGCC
>JASLEM010000525.1 GCA_030151165.1 Burkholderiaceae bacterium | reverse complement strand
GCTTCGCGGCTGTAGCTCAGCTGGATAGAGTACTTGGCTACGAACCAAGGGGTCGTGGGTTCGATTCCTGCCAGCCGCACCAGAATTTCGGTTCTAGACGAACGGGTCATCTCGCAAGAGATGGCCCGTTTTTCTTTGTGCGCCCGGGTTCACCGACCGGGCGCGTTGCGCATGCCGCTGCCGATCTCGTCGCGGAACACGTCGATCGCCGTCATCAGGAAGCGGTCGTTCTCGGGCTCGAGCGTGTCCAGGAACTTGCGCACCGCGGCCTTCACGCCGGGGCGCGATTCCGCGGTCAGGCGCGTGCCGCTGCGCGGCAGCTCGGTGACGAGCACCTTCTCCATCTCGCCCCAGTTCGAGAGAAAGCTTTCCGCGATCGCCTTGTAGTCCGAGCCGAAGGCCTGGATGAAAGTGGTCGGGTCGAGCAGGCCGAAGTCGGCCGCCTCGTGGGCCATCTGCTCGATGTCGTACTTGAGCTGGCGGCAGCTGGTCTCGAACTCGTCGTTGGACAGCCGATCGCCGAACTTCGCCTTGAAGACTTCCTCCTTGTTCTCGAGGTACGAGAACCGGAATCGCGACGCGAGCACGATGCCGGCGAGCAGCATCGAGGTGTTCTTCTTGCCGAGGAACTGCCGCGGCAGCGTCTCGACGAACAGGATCGAGAACAGGTGGCTGCCGTTGTAGTACTTCACGTGCCGCGACAGGATCGCGCGGTAGACCTTGTCGGCGCTCTTGAACGTCGCCTCCGCGGTGCCGACCGCGCGCCCGCGCGCGACCTGGATCATGTCGCGCTCGAGCTTCTCCATCCACTGCGGCTCGGACTGGTACTCCGACGTGCACACCGCGCGCAGCTCGCCCCACGTGGTGCGCGGCATGCGTTCGTTGGTGGTCGGAGGCAGCAGGTCGAACAGCTTCATGCTGCCGTAGGTGCCCGAGATCTCGGCGTCGAGCGGAATGCCGACGATCTCGTCGCCCTCCGGCCGCGGGACGCGCACCTCGATGCCCAGCTGGATCGTCGTCGAGTGCATCTCCTCGCGCAGGTGCGCGCGGTCGAACGCCTCCGAGATGCTGCGCGCCTGGCCGTTGAGCTTCTGCACGATGCGCGCGCTGTCGGCCGCGTCCCGCGCGACGTAGAGCGACTTGTATTGGTAGAAGTCGTTGAGGAACTTCGCCAGCGGCGTGCCCTGGTAGTACGCGTCATCGTGCGCCGGGCCGCGGACGGTGCCGGGGCCGGGCGCGACGTAGCGGCTCTGGTAGGTGCTCAGGTGCGCCGGCAACTGCATGATGCTGTGCAGCGTCACGATGCGCGCGTCCTTCTTGCGCGCCTGCACGCCGAGCTTGTTGGCCTCCGCGAACACGCCCACCTCGAAGCCGCAGTACTCGCTCAGCTCGCCGGTGTAGACGCAGATCAGCCAGTCGGCCTCGCGCAGCGCGGCCTCGAGCTCCTTGTGCCAGTCGTTGCCGGACGCGATCGTCTTCGAGTCCATGAAGCACTCGACGCGGTGCGGGTCGACCTTCATCAGCTCTTCGTACAGCGCGGACGCGATCTCCCAGTCGGCGTTGGCGTAGCTGATGAAGACGCGCACCGGGTCCGTGCTGCCGTCGCGCGCGTCCTCCGACGATTTCCTCGTGGCCATCAGACCTCCCGATCCGCGTTTTTCGACCAGCGCCGATCTTCCCAGGAAGTGTGCGCCGCGGCGCCGGGCAGCTAGGGATTGCCAGCGGCGCCCGGGCGGCGAGGCGAGCGGACGGGCGGCCGTGGCGGCGCGTGTCGGACAACCTGCCGACCGCGTGTCGTCCAGCCCGACCGGGCCTTTCGCTTGCCACATCCCCGGAGTCCCGGCATCCGCCGGGTAGCCACACAGGAGATCAGCATGAACAAGACCCTCGCCACCATCCTCGTCGCCGGCGCCGCCATCAGCATGAACGCGTTCGCGCAGGCCGATTCCAGCGTGACCACGACGTCGGTCGACCCGTCCACGGGCGCGACGACGACGACGACCACGCGCACCACCGAGCGCCTGATCACGCCCGAACCCACGGTGCCGCTGACGAAGTCGGAGCAGAAGGACCTGAAGACGCAGTCCAAGGCCGACTACGAGGCGCGCAAGAAGATCGCCGACGCGAACCTGGCCGAGAACAAGGCGGCCTGCGAGCAGGCGGCCTACGGCACGCTGGAACGCGATTGCAAGAAGGACGCGAAGCTCGAGGCCAAGAAGGACAAGCAGGACGCCAAGGTGATCCACGAGTCCGAGAAGGTCGACATCAAGAGCAACGGCCAGTAAGCCGGGTTCGAGCGCCCGCGCCGTCGCGCGCGGGCCTTGTCGTCACGTCGAAGCCGTCGCGGGCCGGTCTCGCGACGGCTTCGGCGTGTGCGCCGTTCAGGCGTCGGCGCGTGCGCGGCGCCGCGCCTTGAACGCGAGCAGGCCCAGGCCCAGCGTGAGCACCGCCAGGTTCGTGGGCTCGGGCACGGCGGTCGGGAAGCCGTCCTCGGCGCTCGCGAGCCGCTCGAGCAGGCGCGCGTCGATGCTCGAGATGCCGAGCTGCCCCGCGGCGATCTCGTCGGCACCGAAGCGCATCGGGTCGAGCCCGGTGATCGTGCCGTACTGCACCAGCGCGTCGAGGTACGAGCCGTACTTGCTCGCGTGCAGCAGGTCGTCCCACCACAGGTCCATCGGACCGCTCGACGAGGCCGGCACGAACACGCCGTTGGCGTCGTAGAAGCCGCTGCCCTGCGCGAGGCCGAGGTCGACGGCGAGCTGGAACGCGTCGCCGACCGGGATCACGCCGGCGAAGCCCGAGTCGCTCGCGAGCGCGGTCGCGAAGGCCGAGTGCAGGTCGCTCGTCATCGCGCCGAGGCTCGTGTAGTAGGTGGTCGCGGCGCCGCCGGCGCTGCTGGTGTCGACGATCGGCTCGCCGCTGCTCGTCGTGAGGTCGGGCGTCGTGATCTGGTGCGCGAAGACCATGTCGGGCCGGGCCCAGGTCTCGGTCAGGTAGACCTTGGTGCTCGCGCTCGCGTTGGTGTTGGCGGGGATGTTGCGCGTGGTGTTGCACGAGGTCTTCGACAGCCCGGTCGCCTCGCAGGCCGCGAGGCTGCCGTACAGCTGGGCCTCGGTGTAGTGCTGCGCGGCACCGTTGTGGATGTAGGTCTCGAACTGCTTCGAGTAGGCCATGAACTGCGCGTTGTTCGCGTTCTTGCCGCGGCCCGCGGGCAGCGCGACGTCGCTCAGGTCCTGAAGCACGACGACGCCCCATTTCTGCGACGCCACGTTGCCGCGCAGGTCCCACGCGGAGCTCGCGGTGTCGAGGAACTGGCCGCGCAGCGACGCGGCGTTGCGCGCGGAGATCGAGACGTCGTAGTTCAGGCCGGACTCGTCGGTCAGCTCCTTGAAGATCCCCGGCACGCCGCCCCACGGATGCGGCTCGTACGCGTTCGTGCCGGTCGGGTCGGCCCGCTGGAAGCCCGCGGTGAGGTCGTGCACGTTCGCGGCGTTGTAGCTCATCACCGGGTCGACGCGGCCGAAGGTGTAGCTGTCGCCGACGAACAGGATCGAGATCGGGGCCGGCGTGGCGGACGCGGCGGCGCAGAAGGCCAGGGCGGCGGCGCCGGCGCAGGCGCGCAGGGTGGGGCGGAACGAGGTCATTGTTGTCTCCATGTCGTTGTGGACTCCCCGCGAACGCCGGCATCGGGGCCGGTCGTTTCGCGGTGAGGCGGAGACTAAGGTCGCACGCGGCGCAGCGTCAAATAGCCGAAACGCGCGATCCCGATACGGCCGGCATATAGGGAAACCGCAGTGCGCGGACGACGCGCGACGCGGGCTCAGCGCGCCAGCACGCCGGCCTGCGGCGGCAGGCCCGCGATGCCCGGGTACGCGACCGCCTCCGGCAGCAGCAGGCCGGCCGTCGAGACGCCGACGACCAGGTCCGCGGGCAGGCTGCCGATACGGGGTGATGTATCGCCGTCGTTCATCGCCGCCCGGCGCTCCGGCCGGCGCGCGGGGCCGCGGTCTTCGCGATCTTCGCGGCCGGCGCGTCCACCGCGCCCGCCCATCCCGGCAGGTAGCGCGCGAGCGGGCTGCGCGCGAGGCCCAGCGCCTCGTCGACGGCGACGTCCATCTCCTTGCGGATCTTCGCGCGCGGAATGTGCTGGCGCAGGTAGTCGGCCCACAGGAACTCGGCGAACGGCGAGGTGTCCTTCGCGTAGCCGCCGGCGCTGCGCAGGAAGCCGGCGAGGCTGCGGTAGGCGTCGTCGACGAGCTCCGGGATCGAGCCCGGCAGGTCGGCATACGGCCGGCGCTCGCCGTTCGCGTCGAACGGATGCACCCAGCCGTTGAGCTCCATCACGCGCCAGAAGATCGTCGGCGTCAGGTACGACAGGTCGTCCAGCACCATCGTGTTGACGCGCGCCACGCCTTCCTGGTGCAGCGCGAGCCCCAGGTGGTGGTGGTCGACGACGTAGTGGCGCCCGCGCGGCCCGAGCACCGACGGGAACCAGTGCGACGCGAGCAGCGCGCGGCGTTCCTTCTTCGCGAGCCGCGCCCACTCCGCCCGCTTGAGCGCGACCTCGGCGAAGCCCGCGGTCATCTGCGTCGGGCGCAACGCGAGGATCTCGACTTCGACCAGGTGGTGGTGCGCGGCAGGGTGCATGGCGTTCGTTCGTCGTGGAGGCAGCGGACGAGTATGCATGCGCGACCTGAACGCAGGCGGGACGCAATAATCCGGCCATGCAACTGATCGACATCGGCGTCAACTTCCATTCCTCGCAGCTGCGCGACGTCGGCGCGGAGCTCGTCGCGCGCGCGGCGGCGGCCGGCGTCACCGGCATCCTCGCCACCGGCACCTCGCTCGAGGCGAGCCGCACGGAGCTCGCGTTCGCGCGCCATCATGCGCGGGTGTGGTCGACGGCGGGCATGCATCCGCACACCGCCAGCGAATGGAGCGTGTCGACCGCCGCGGACTTCGAGCCGCTGTGGGCCGACGAGCGCGTCGTGGCGGTCGGCGAATGCGGCCTCGACTACAACCGCATGTTCTCGCCGAAGGCGGCGCAGCGCGTCGCGTTCGAGGCGCAGATCGCGGCGAGCGTGCGCACCGGCAAGCCGCTGTTCCTGCACTGCCGCGACGCGTTCGACGACTTCCACGCGATGCTGCGCGAGGCCGCGCAGGCCGGCGCGCACGGCGTCGTCCACTGCTTCACGAGCACGGCCGCCGAGGCCGAGGCCTGCCTCGCGCTGGGCTTCGACATCGGCATCACCGGCTGGGTCACCGACCCCGCGCGCGGCGCCGACCTGCGCGACGCGATGCGCGTGATTCCGCTCGATCGCCTGCACCTCGAGACCGACGCGCCCTACCTGCGCCCGAAGAACGCCGGCAAGACGCGGCCGTACAACGAGCCCGCGCTGCTGCCCTTCGTCGCGCAGGCGGTGGCGGCGCTGAAGGGCGTCGACGCGGCCACGCTCGCGGCGCGCGCCACGGCCAACAGCGTGCGGCTGTTCAAGCTGCCGGCCTGAAGGCGCGTCGTCGCGCGCTGGGTACGAGATTTGCCGACGCAGCGCCTTGTCGGTTCCCGCCAATCGGGCGCGGGAAGACGCAGCGAGGAGAGCTGATCTTGGGCTTCATTCGTCATGACAGGACATTCCCCGCGGCCTCGAAGGCCCGTCCGCGCCTCGCGTCCGCCCTCGTGGCCATCGCGTCGCTCGCCGCGCTGGCGCCTTCGGCCGCCGGCGCGAAGGAGCTGGTCTCGCCCTACGGCGTCTTCGTCGAGGGCGGCAAGGCGGACGACAGCTACTCCGTGGTGGTCGGCACGGCCGTCACGTGGCTGCAGCCGTCGAAATGGGGCGCGGGCAACGCGAGCGGCTACCTCGAGCTCTCGGTCGGCGAGTGGACCTGCCGCAAGCACGCCGGCGGCGACCTCGAGGCGTGCTCCACCCAGATCGGCATCACGCCGGTGATCCGCTACGCGCCGTCGTGGTGGGAGCACTGGTACGGCGAGATCGGCATCGGCGCCGACGCCATCTTCCCGCGCTACCGGAGCGAGAAGCGCGTCTTCGGCAGCGAGTACAACTTCGGCGACCACCTCGGCATCGGCCGCAAGTTCGGCGACGACGGCGCCGAGGAGATCGAGCTGCGCGCCGAGCACTACTCGAACGGCGGCTACAAGCATCCGAACCCCGGGCAGAACTGGGTGCAGCTTCGCTACATGCACTGGTTCTGAGGCCGCGGGCGGCCGGCGTCAGTTTCGCGTTCGGTTGAGGCATCATCATCCGCGAGCAGCTTCTCCGCGCCAGAGAGGAGCGCGAGACGGAGACGACGATGAGCACCACTGCCGCCGGCCAGCCCGGCATCGAACCCGCGAACGGCCTGTCCCACGTGGTCGGGACGACGGACATCCCGCTGTCGGACGCGACGATCTACCAGCTGCTGGCGGACACCGTCGCGCGCTTTCCCGACCGCCCCGCGGCGGTCTTCCGCGAGCAGGGCGTGCGCTGGACGTGGCGCGAGTTCCTGGCCGAGGTCGACGCGTTCGGCTCCGGGCTCACGGGGCTCGGGCTGGCGAAGGGCGACCGCGTCGGCATCTGGTCGCCGAACCGCTTCGAGTGGCTCGTCACGCAGTTCGCGACGGCGCGCATGGGGATGATCCTCGTCAACATCAACCCGTCGTACCGGCTGTCGGAGTTGACGTACGCATTGCAGGTCTCGGGTTGCCGCACGGTCGTCTCGGCCGAGCGCCTGAAGACCTCGGCCTACCTCGAGATGCTGCAGAAGGTGCGGCCCGACTTGCCGGCGCTCGAGACCATCGTGCGCATGGGCGACGGCAAGACCGAGGGCATGCCGAACTACGCCGACGTCGTCGCGCGAGGCCGCGCCGCGCCGTGCGCCGCCGCGGCCACGCAGTGCGACGAGGCCATCAACATCCAGTTCACCAGCGGCACCACCGGCAACCCGAAGGGCGCAACGCTGACGCACCGCAACGTCGTCAACAACGGCCGCTTCATCGCGATGGCGATGGCGTTCTCCGAGCGCGATTCGCTGTGCATCCCGGTGCCGCTGTACCACTGCTTCGGCATGGTGCTCGCGGTGCTGGCGTGCGTGTCGACCGGCGCGACGATGGTGTTCCCGGGCGAGGCCTTCGACCCCGCCGCCGCGCTCGCGGCCGTCGCCGAGGAGCGCTGCACCGCGCTGCACGGCGTGCCGACGATGTTCATCGCGGAACTCGCCCATCCGCGCTTCGCGGAGTTCGACCTGTCGACGCTGCGCACCGGCATCATGGCCGGCTCGCCGTGCCCGATCGAGACGATGAAGCAGGTCGTTTCGCGCATGCACATGGACGAGGTGACGATCGCCTACGGCATGACCGAGACGAGCCCCGTCTCGTTCCAGAGCGCCACCACCGACCCGCTCGATCGCCGCACCACGACCGTCGGCCGCGTGCAGCCGCACCTCGAATGCAAGGTGATCGACGTCGACGGCAAGATCGTGCCGGTCGGCGAGAAGGGCGAGCTGTGCACGAAGGGCTACTCGGTGATGACCGGCTACTGGGGCGACGAGGAGCGCACGCGGCAGGTCGTGATCGACGGCTGGATGCACACCGGCGACCTCGCGACGATCGACGCCGAGGGCTACTGCAACATCGTCGGCCGCGTGAAGGACATGCTGATCCGCGGCGGCGAGAACGTCTACCCGCGCGAGATCGAGGAATTCCTGTTCCGCCATCCGAAGGTGCAGTCGGTGCAGGTGTTCGGCGTGCCGGACGAGAAGTACGGCGAGGAGGTCTGCGCCTGGATCGTGCTCAAGCCGGGCGAGCACGCGACCGAGGACGAGATCAAGGACTTCTGCCGCGAGCAGATCGCGCACTACAAGGTGCCGCGCTACGTGCGCTTCGTCGACGAGCTGCCGATGACCGTCACCGGCAAGGCGCAGAAGTTCGTGATGCGCGACCGGATGATCGAGGAGCTGAAGCTGCAGCGCGCGGCGACGGCCTGACCTCGCGTGCGGGCGCGTGCGTGACGCGCGCCCGCGTCAGCGCGCGAGCCGCGGCTGGACGGCCTGCTCGACGAGCTTGACGGCGTCCGCCGGCAACGGCACGTAGTCGAGGTCGCTCGCGACGCGCGCGCCCGAGTTCATCGCCCAGTCGAAGAACGCGAACGCGTCGCGTGCCGGGCCGGCGGCGGGCAGCAGCACGAAGCTCGCGCCGACGATCGGCCAGCTGCTCGCGCCGGGCTCGTTGGTGAGCCCTTGTTCGAGATCGGCCGGCGTGCGCCAGCGCGCGGCGGCGACCGCGGCCGCGAAGCTCGCGTGGGTCGCGCGCACGACCGCGCCGTCGTGCGCGGGCAGGGCGACGTCGCTGAGCCCGTGCCGGCGCGCGTACGCGAATGCGACGTAGCCGATCGCCGCGCGCGTGCGCTGCACCAGCGACGCCACGCCTTCGTTGCCGAGGCCTTCCGTGCCCACCGGCCACGCGAGCGTCGTGCCGGTGCCGAGCGACTGCTTCCACTCGGCGTCCGACTCCGACAGCCAGCGGCTCCACAGGTAGGTCGTGCCGGACGCGTCGGCGCGGTGGACGACGGTGATGCGCGCGTCGGGCAGCGCGAGCTCGGGATTGAGCGCGGCGATCGCCGGGTCGCGCCAGTTCGTGATGCGGCCGCGGTAGATCGCGCTGAGCGTCGCGGCGTCCAGGTGCAGCTGGCCGCGCGCGATCCCCGCGATATTGACGACCGGCACCACCGCGCCGATCACCGCCGGGAACTGCAGCAGGCCGGCGGCGGCGAGCCGGTCGGCGGGCAGCGGGGCGTCGGAGGCGCCGAAGTCGACCTGCGACCGCGAGACGAGCTCCACGCCCAGTCCCGAGCCGATCGGGTCGTAGCGCACGTGCGTGCCCGTCGACTGTGCGTACGCCTCGGCCCAGGCCTCGTAGACCGGCGCGGAGAACGTCGCGCCGGCGCCGCGCAGCGTGTCGGCGCGCGCGGCGGTCGCGGCGACGCCCGCGAGGGCCAGCGTGGCCAGCAGGCGGCCGAGGGGCAGGGCGATCGAGGTCTTCATGCGGGGCGCGGGGCGGGCGTCGTTCAGCGAACCGACAAGTGTCCCGCCCGCGCGTGGCGGCGGTGTGACAGCCGACACGGCCCTGTCATCGGCCGCCCGCATGCTGCTCGCGCCCGCCATGAAAAGTCCCGCCGTGATCCTTCGACCGCTCCTGTCGCCGCTCCTGCCGCCGCTCGCCCTGGCCGCGCTGTTCGCGCTGTCGCCCGCCGCCCGTGCCGCCCACCCGCTGCAGACCGAGGACACCGGCACGCAGGGCGCGGGCAACGTCGAGATCGAGAACGGCTTCCAGCGCGCGAAGGCCGGCGCCACGCGTCTTTTCACCTACCAGCCGCAGGTCTCGGTCGGCCTCGCGCCGACGTTCGACGCGATCGTGCAGCCGTCGTGGGTGTCGCTGCAGGCGCCGGGGCAGGCGGGCGCGAGCGGGCTGGGCGACACCAACCTCGACGCCAAATGGCGCTTCTGGGGCGTCGACCCCTGGTCGCTCGCGGTGCGCGCGGGCGTGGCCGCGCCGACCAGCCAGCACGGGCTCGGCCTGCCCAAGGGCGAGGTGTCGGAGCACGCGCTGCTCGTCGCGACCTGGGACAGCGCGCCCACCACCGCGCACTTCAACCTCGGCGTCGCGCACACGCCGCGCGACACCGCCGCGCCGGGCGCCCGCGCGACCGTCGCGCACGCCTCGGCCGCGGTGATGCAGGCGGTCAACGAGCGCTTCATCGTCACCGTCGACAGCGAGATCGACCAGAACCCGGCGTCCAACCGCAGCGGCGCGGTGGGCTCGGTGCTCGGCGGCCTGATCTGGACGGCGTGGCCGGGGCTCGACCTCGACGTCGGCTACCAGCTCAGCGTGCATGCGCAGCCGGTGAACCGGCAGTGGATGGCGGGCTTGACGTACCGGTTCGCGCTGTAGCCCGCGCCGGCGCCCGCGTCACGCGTGGCGCGCGTCCGCGGCGTCCAGGCTTTTCAGGTCGCGCTGCGTCGCCGCGAGCGCATCGGGCTCGGGGATGCGCAACTCGCCGAGCCGCGTCGCGGCCTCGGCGAGGTCGGTGCGCGCCCCGGCGCGGTCGCCGGCGGCCAGGCGCAGGCGGCCACGCAGCGCGAGCGCGTGGGCGAGCTCGGTGGCCTGCACGCTGGTGCCGCGGTCGACGACGATCGCCGGGTCGAGCAGCGCGCGCGCCTCGGCGGCGGCGGCGTCGACCACCGCCATCATCGCCGCAGTGATGGGCGACGCGA
>JASLEM010000470.1 GCA_030151165.1 Burkholderiaceae bacterium | reverse complement strand
GCGAGCAGCCGGTTGCCGGGGTCGTATTTCGTGAACACCTCGAAGAACAGGCTGGCCGACGACTGCAGCGGCGAGACGGCGAAGACCGCGCCGGCGTCCTCGTGCGCGGTGCCCACCGCCTCGCCGCCGGCGCGCGCCTCGAGGTCGGCGACCATGCGCGCGATGCGGTCGGCGAGCGATTCGTTCGACAGCTTCTCGCGGAAGCGTTCGACCATCAGCGGGAATGCGAACGGCGACGGCCGCTTGAGATCGACGACGCGCAGCGACTGCGCGCGCATGCGGGCGAGGGCGAGCGCGAGCTGCTGCACGTCGAGCTCCTGGCTCAGCAGCTCGCTCTCCGCCTGCGCGAGCAGCCGGTTGCCGGGGTCGTATTTCGTGAACACCTCGAAGAACAGGCTGGCCGACGCCTGCAACTGCCGGTTGCTCTGGCGCTCGCCCGGGTGGCTCTGGAAGATCAGCCCGGCGATGCGCGCGATCTCGCGGAAGCGCCGGCGCGACAGCTCGGTCGCGTTGAGGCTCGCGAGCACGTCGGACAGCAGCGCGCCGGGCTCGTCGCGCGTCTCGAGCAGGCCGGGCAGCCGGTCGACCCACGCCACCGGCGTCGCCGACAGCAGCTCCAGGCCGTAGTCGTTGATCGCGATCGAGAACGTCGCCTGCGCGTGCTGCGCGGCACGCCACGCGATCAGGCTCGCGAGCCCGAGGTGCACCTGGCGGCCCGCGAACGGGTACAGGAACAGGTGCCAGCCCTCGCGGCTCTTGAGCGTCTCGGCGACGAGCGTGCGCGGCGTCGGCAGCGCGGACCAGGTGCGCTGGATGTCGAGCAGCGGCCGCACCGCGGCCATCTCGGGGCTGTCGAACGTCGCATGATCGGCGGCGTCGAGCTCGCGCAGCACCGCGTCGGCCAGCGTGTTCGACAGCGGCATGCGCCCGCCGTTCCAGCGCGGGAGCGCGGCGCTGCCCGCGGTCGCGCGCTTCACGAACGCCGTCATCTGGTGGACGCGCACCAGCTCCAGCAGCCGGCCGGCGAACAGGAAGCAGTCGCCCGGCCGCATGCGCGCGATGAAGCTCTCCTCGACGCTCCCCAGCTTCGCGCCGTTCTGCCAGAACTGCACCGTGATGCTCGCGTCGCTGACGATGGTGCCGATGTTGACGCGATGCCGCCGCGCGAGCCGCGCATCGGGCACGCGCCAGACGCCGGCCTCGTCCGGCTCGGCGCGGCGGTAGTCCGGATAGATCGCGAGCGACGGGCCGCCCTGGCGCACGAAGTCCAGGGCCCACTGCCAGGTGTCACGCGCGAGCTCGCGGTAGGCGACCGTCGTGCGCACCTCGTCGTACAGCGCGTCCGCCGTGAAGCCGCCGCCGAGCGCGACCGTCACCAGGTGCTGCACCAGCACGTCCAGCGGTTCGTGCGGCGAGCGCCGCGATTCGACCTGGCCCGCCTGCGCCGCGGCGCGCGCGGCGGCGGCCTCGACGAGCTCCAGGCTGTGCGTCGGCACCAGCGTCACGCGCGACGGCCGCCCCGGCGCATGGCCGGACCGGCCGGCGCGTTGCAGCAGCCGCGCGATCCCTTTCGCCGAGCCGATCTGCAGCACGCGGTCGACCGGCAGGAAGTCGACGCCGAGGTCGAGGCTGGACGTGCACACCACCGCGCGCAGCGTGCCGCCCTTGAGTCCCGCCTCGACCCACTCGCGCACTTCGCGCGACAGCGAGCCGTGGTGCAGCGCGATCACGCCGGCCCAGTCCGGCCGCGCGTCGAGCAGCGCCTGGTACCAGCGCTCGGCCTGCGAGCGCGTGTTGGTGAAGACGAGCGCGGAGCGGCTCTCCTCGAGCGCGTCGATGACCTGCGGCAGCATGCGCAGGCCCATGTGTCCACCCCACGAGAAGCGCTCGGCGCGCGCGGGCAGCAGCGTGTCGATGACGATGGTCTTGGCGACGTCGCCCTCGACCATCACGGGCTCGGGCGCGTCATTGCCCGGCAGGCGCTCGCGCACGCCGACCAGCGCGTCGAGCGCATCCTGCAGGTTGCCCAGCGTCGCGGACAGCGCCCAGCACATCAGCCCCGCGTCGACGCGCCGAAGCCGCGCCAGCGCGAGCTGCACCTGCACGCCGCGCTTGTTGCCCAGCAGCTCGTGCCATTCGTCGACGACCACCAGCTTCACATGCGCGAGCGTCCGCAGCGCGTCGGCGCGCGCGAGCTGCAGTGTCAGGCTCTCGGGCGTCGTCACGAGCACGGTGGGCAGACGCCGATCCTGCGCGCTGCGCTCGGCCGAGGTCGTGTCGCCGCTGCGCAGGCCCAGCGTCCACGCGGGCGCGAGATCGGCCAGCGGCTCGCGCAGCGCGCGTGCGGTGTCGGCGGCGAGCGCGCGCATCGGCGTGATCCACAGCACCGTCAACGGCGGCGCGTCGGTCTTCGTTTTCGATGTCGCCGGCGTCGCGCGCGCCGCGCGCGTGACGCGCGCGGGCGCCGCGGGCGTGCGCAACGCGAGCAGCGCGCCGAGCCACGCGGCGAGCGTCTTGCCGGTGCCGGTGTTCGCGTGCAGCAGGCCGCTGCGGCCGTCGCGCATCGCCTGCCAGACCTCGCGCTGGAACGCGAACGGCGTGAAGCCGCGGCCGGCCATCCAGGCGACCGCGTCGGCGTCCACGGCCTTGCGCTTCGTCGCCACGCGTCAGGCCCTCGCGACCGCGGCGGCGGCGATGTACTCGTGCAACGTCGCGAGCGAATCGGCCTCGTCGACGGGCTTGTCCCAGCGCAGCCGCAGCATGCGCGGAAAACGCACCGCGACGCCCGACTTGTGGCGCGCCGAGGCCTGGATGCCTTCGAAGCCGAGCTCGACGACCAGCGTCGGCGTCACGCTGCGCACCGGGCCGAACTTCTCGGTGGTCGTCTGGCGGATGCGCTGGTCGACGCGGCGCATCTCCTCGTCGGTCAGCCCCGAGTACGCCTTCGCGAACGGGACGAGCCGCCGCGGGTTCGACTCGTCGCCCGGTTCGCCGTCCCATACCGCGAAGGTGTAGTCGGTGTAGAGGTTCGCGCGCCGGCCGTGGCCGCTCTGCGCGTAGACCAGCACCGCGTCGATCGTGTACGGGTCGATCTTCCACTTCCACCACGTGCCGACGTCCTTCGTGCGACCGGCGCCGTAGCGGCCTTCGCGCTGCTTGAGCATGAAGCCCTCGACGCCGCGGGCGCGCGACTCGTTGCGCAGTTCGGCGAGCGCGGGCCAGTCGGGCGCGGTGACCAGCGGCGAGAGTTGCAGCGGGCCGTTCGCGTCGCCCGATGCGGCGGCGACCAGCGCCTCGAGCTTCTCGCGCCGCAGCCGCTGCGGCTCGGCGCGCAGGTCGACGCCGTCGGCCTCGAGCAGGTCGTACGCGAGGAAAGCGACGGGCAGGTCGGCGAGGATCTTCTTCGTCACGTTCTTGCGGCCGATGCGCTTCTGCAGTTCGGCGAACGGCTGCACGCGGCCGTCGCGCCAGACGACGATCTCGCCATCGAGCACGGTCTGGTCGGGCAGCGACGCGTGCACGGCGTCGATCTCGGGGAAGCGGCCGTTCAACAGGTCCTCGCCGCGCGACCACAGCCACGCCTGCGCGCCGCGCCGGATGAACTGCGCGCGGATGCCGTCCCACTTCCACTCGACCTGCCAGTCCGCGCGGTCGCCCAGCGTCTCCACCGGCGCCTGCAACGGATGCGCGAGGAAGAACGGATAGGGCTGGCCGGACGTCGCGGCGTCGGCGTGCGTCTCGGGGTCGACCAGCATCGCGAAGCGCGCGGCGTCGGGTGCGTGGTGCTTGTCGGTGTAGCCCATGAGGCGCTGCGCGAGCAGCTTCGCGTCGACGCCGGTCGCCTCGGCCAACGCGCGCAGCACGAGCGCGCGCGACACGCCGACGCGGAAGCTGCCGCCGATCAGCTTGGTCAGCAGGAAACGGCCTGGGGTATCCAGTTCGTTCCAGTAGTTCTTCAGCGCGGATGAGATCGCCTCCGGCGCCTGGCCGCGCAGCGCGATCAGCCGCTCCTCGATCCACGTGTGCAGCGGCAGCTCGATCGTCGCGGGCGCGGGCGGCAGCACGTGGGCGACGGTCTCGGCCAGGTCGCCGACGACGTCGTAGCTCTCGTCGAACAGCCACTCCGGGATGCCCGCCATCTCGCGCGCCGCGGCGCGAACGAGCGCGGTCGGCACCGTCTGGCGCGGCTTGCCGCCGGCGAGGAAGTACAGCGCCCACGCGGCGTCGGCCGGCTGCGCGCGCTGGAAGTAGGCGAGCAGGGCGTCGGTCTTCTTCTTCGTCGACGTCGTGGCGTCGAGCGCGGCGAAGAGGGCGGCGAAGTCCTTCATGGCGCGGCGGCGTCCGGGGGCGTGTCGTCGTCCGCCGCGTCGTCGGTCGTCGCGGTGGCCGGGGTCGCGCTCGCGTTCGCGGCGTCGTCCGCCGGCTTCGCGTCCTCGTCGTCGCCGTACTCGGTCTTGAACGCGCCGGACTCCAGGCCCTGCTCGCGCAGGTAGCGCACGAGCGGCTCGACGTAGCCGTGCGTGACGATCACGCGCGGCGCCTCGCTCGCGGCGATGGCCTCCAGCAGGCCGGGCCAGTCGGCGTGGTCGGACAGCACGAAGCCGCGGTCGACGTTGCGCCGCCGGCGTGCGCCGCGCAGCTGCATCCAGCCGGACGCGAACGCGTCGCTGAAATCGCCGAAGCGCTTGATCCACGCGCTGCCTTGCGTCGACGGCGGCGCGACGACGAGGCAGCGGCGGAGCTCGTCGGGCGTCGCGTCCGTCACCATCGTCGTCGGCGGCAGCGCGACGCCCGATTGCCGGTACGCGTCGTTGAGCGTGGCGACCGCGCCGTGCACGACGATCGGCCCGATGCTCGCGTCGATGCCGGCCAGCACGCGCTGCGCCTTGCCGAACGAATACGCGTAGACGACGGACGCGCCGCCGGCGTCGGCATTGGTACGCCACCAGGTATCGATGTCGTCGAACACGGCCTGCTGCGGCGCCCAGCGGAACACCGGCAGGCCGAAGGTCGACTCGGTGATGAACACGTCGCAGCGCACCGGCTCGAACGGCGGGCAGGTGGCGTCGGGGCCGGTCTTGTAGTCGCCCGAGACGACCCAGGTGCGGCCCTCGTGCTCGAGGCGGATCTGCGCCGAGCCGAGCACGTGGCCCGCGGGATGGAACGACACCTTCACGCCGCGATGCGTGACCTGCTCGCCGTACGCCAGCGTCTGCAGGTCGACGGGGCCGACGCGGCTCTCGACGACGCGGCGCCCGGCCTCGGCGGTGAGGTAGTGCGCGTTGCCGGCGCGCAGGTGGTCGCCGTGCGCGTGCGTGATGAGGGCGTGCTCGACCGGCTGCCACGGGTCGATGTAGAAATCGCCCGGCGGGCAATACAGGCCTTGCGGGCGGGCGACGACGAGGTCGGGGGGCGATGCGGTCAAGCGGTGTCCAGGCGGGTCGAGACGAATGGGGCGTGCGGCAGGCGAGCTCGTTGTCGAGCAATCCGGATGCCCGTGCATCGCGCCGTTCGGGCATGGCGCCTGCTGCGTCCGGGCCTGCAACGATCCCGATCCAGGAGCCCGCCATGACCAAGCTCGACACCGCGCAGCGCGACAAGCTCGCGTCCACGCAATACGCCTTCCCGAAACAACGCAAGGAGCCGCTCGAGAACGCCACGCACGTGCGCAACGCCATCGCGCGCTTCGACCAGGTCGAGGGCGTGACCGACGCCGAGCGCGACACCGCGTGGACGCACATCAAGACGGCCGCGAAGAAGTTCGGCGTCGAGGTGAGCGAGTCGTCGTGGCACGAGCTGGGTGGGAAGAAGAAGTCGCATTGAGGTCGCTCCGACTCCGGCGATCCCGCGCCGGCGGCGTCAGATGATGTTGCGCTCGCGCAGCGGCCGGCCCTGCGCGATGCGGTCGAACGCGAGCGCCGACACGTCGATCGTGCGCGACCGCCCGTGCACCACGATCTCGGCGAGCGCCCGCCCCGCGGCCGGCGCCTGCTGCAGGCCGTGGCCGCTGAAGCCGTTGATCAGCAGCAGGTTCGCGGGCTCGCCGACAGGGCCGATGACGGCGTTGTGGTCGAACAGGTTCATCTCGTAGAAGCCGGCCCACGCGGACGTCCGGCGGATCGCCTCGAACGCCGGCACGCGGCGCGCGAGCGCGGGCCAGAGCTGTTCGTCGAACTGCGCGTGGTCGATCTCCAGCGTCGCGTTGTCGGGCGACGCCGGATCGCGCGGCGGCGCGCCCGCGATGAAGCGGCGCGGGCCTTCGGGCCGGAACCACAGGCCGCCCGGGTCGATCACGAGCGGCACGTCGGCGAGCGTCTCGCGGCACTCGAAGACGAACACGCACTGGCGCATCGGCACCACCGGCAGCTCGACGCCCGCCCAGCGCGCCACGCGCGCGGCGTGCGGCCCGGCGGCGTTGACGAGGGTGCCGCAAGGCCACGCGCGGCCGTCGGCGGTCTCGACCGCGGCCACGCGCCCGGCCTCGAGCCGCAGCCCGGTCGCCTCGGCGGCCACGAACGTCGCGCCGAGCGACTTCGCCTTGCGCCGCAGCGCCTGCAGCAGGCCGTGGCCGTCGAACCAGCCCTCGCCGCGGACGCCGAGGCTGCCGAGTGCGAGGTCGTCGGTCGCGAGCCACGGGTAGCGGGCCGCGAGTGCCGCGGCGTCGAGCAGGGCGATGTCGGCGCCGCACGCGCGCTGCACGGCGTTGAGCTCGCGCAGCGCGGGCGCGCCGGCCGCGGTCGCGAGGTAGAGATACCCGCGCTCCGAGAGGCCGACCTCCGGCCGCTCGTCGCCGACCGCGAGGCGCTGCGCCGCGTCGCGCAGGAACGCGATGCCGTCCTGCGACAGCGCGATGTTGACCGGCGTCGAGAATTGCTGGCGGATCGAGCTAGCTGACAGCGCGGACGACGCCGTCGCATAGCTCGGGTCGCGCTCGATCACGAGCACGGACAGCGTGGGCTCGAGCGTCTTGAGGTGGTACGCGACCGAACAGCCCATGACGCCGGCGCCGACGATCACGACGTCGTGGTGAAGTGCTGGCAAGACGATTCCTCGCGCGAGACCCGGAGCGCCGATCGTACGACGCGGCGGCGCGGGCGGCCTAGCTCGTGCCTGCCGCCACCGACGCCAGCAGCCGCAGCAGCGCCTCGGGGTTCGGCGGCTTGACCATGTAGTGGTCGAAGCCGGCCCGCGCGGCCTTCTCGCGGTCGGCGGCCTGGCCGTAGCCGGTGAGCGCGACGAGCGTCGCCGTGCGCGTGCCCTCGGCCGCGCGCAGGCGGCGCGCGAGCTCGTGGCCGTCCATGCGCGGCAGGCCGATGTCGAGCAGGCAGACGTCGGGCCGCGTCGCCTGCGCGCGCTCGAGCGCGACGACGGGGTCGCTCTCGGTCATCACCTCGTGGCCGGCGTCCTGCAGCAGCATCGCCAGCATGTGCGCGGCGTCCTCGTTGTCGTCGACGACCAGGATGCACAGGCGCGCGGCCGGCGCGGGCGCATGGGCCGGGTCGGTGGCGTGGGGGTCGTGTCCGCTGGTCGACGTGGGGTCGGCCAGCGGCAGGCGGATGACGAACTCGCTGCCTTGCCCGGCGCCGGCGCTGGTGCCGCTCAACGTGCCGCCGTGCAGCTCGACGAGCCGGCGTGCGAGCGCCAGGCCGATGCCGAGGCCGCCCTGCGCGCGGTCGGCGCTGCGCTGGCCCTGGACGAACAGGTCGAAGATGCGGTCGCGCAGCTCGGGCGGCACGCCCTGGCCGTTGTCGCGCACGCGCAGCGTCGCCTCGGTGTCGTCGTGCTCCAGCGCGAGGTCGATCGCGCCGCCGTCGGCGGTGTACTTCACCGCGTTGTCCAGCAGGTTGGCCAGCGCCTGCACGAGGCGCTTGCGATCGCCCGACACGCGCACCGCCGAGCCGCCGGCCTCGACGCGCAGCCGGTGGCGGTGCCGTTCGACCTGCGGCGCGACCTGTTCGGCCGCGGCGGCCACGATCTCGCGCAGGTCGACGTCGTGGCGCTCGATGGTGGCGATGCCGCGCGTCACGCGCGAGGCGTCCAGCAGGTCGTCGATCAGCGTGGCCATGTGGCGCACCTGGCGCGAGATGATCTCGCTGGTGCGCTTGAGCCGAGGGTCGTCCGAGTGGCCCAGGCGCATCACCTCCGCCGCGGCGCTGATCGGCGCGAGCGGGTTGCGCAGCTCGTGCGCGAGCATCGCGAGGAAGTCGTCCTTGCGGCGGTGCTCGGCGCGCAGCTCGTCGGCGAGCCGCTCCGCGTTCTGGCGCGCGCGCACCTGGCCGGTGACCTCGTAGGCGAAGACCAGGATGCCCGTCGTGATGCCCAGCTCGTCGCGCAGCGGCTGGTAGACGAAGTTGAAGAACGCCTCCTCGCTCGCGCCGTCGATGCCGCGCTGGAGCTGCGCCGGCGCCTCGCTGCCGACGTGCGCGACGCCGCTGCGGTAGACCTGGTCGAGCAGGGCGGGGAAGCCCTGGTCGCGCAGCTCGGGCAGCGCGTCGCGCAGCGGCTTGCCCAGGAGGTCGCGGTAGCCGGTGAACTCGTCGTAGGCCGGGTTCACCAGCTCGAAGACGAGGTCGGGCCCGGCGAGCACCGCGATGCCGGCCGGCACCTGCATGAACAGCTCGCCGAGGTACTGGCGCTGGCGTTCGGCCGCGCGCGCCGCCTCCGCGCGCTGCAGGCCGGAGCCGAGCTGGCGCGCGACGAGCTCGAGGAACTTGCGGTACTTGTCGTCGAAGTGCAGGCGCCGGCTCACGCCGAACGCGATGACGCCGGGCGGCGCCGCGCCGGGCGCGCCCTCCAGCGGCACCACGAGCACGCCGCGCGCGATGCCCGTCGCGATCGCGGACGGCAGCTCGATGAAGCGCGACGCGTTCTCCGTCCACGCGGTGCGCGCGGCCTCGTCCAGGCGATCGAGGTCGCCGCTCGACAACGGCGCCTCGGTCGCGCCCACCGGCGCGAGGTGCGCGCCCTCGGCGTTCCACAGCCAGACGCGCGCGAACGGGATGTCGGCCGCGTTGGCGGTCATCGCCGCGAGCGCGTCGTCCACCGGCGACGCCCACGACTGCCGCTCCGGCACCAGCTGCCGCAAGGTCTCGGCGCGGCGGTCGGCCAGCACCGTCTCGGTGACGTCGAACACCGGCTGCAGGATGCCCGCGACGCGGCCCTCGTCGTCGCGCAGCGCGCTGAACGTGAACGTGAAGTAGGCTTCCTCGTCGAAGCCGTGGCGGGTGACCGGGATGAGCGCGCGCTCGACCGTCCACGTGCCGCCTTCGTCCAGCACGTGGCGCATCCACGGGTAGATCAGCGGATAGGTGTCGGGCCAGCTCTCGCGGTACGGCGCGCCGAAGTAGCGCGGGTGGCGCGGGCCCATGATGACCGCGTAGCCGTCGTTGTAGATCTGCGTCTGGTCGGGGCCCCAGAAGATGATCGCGGGCGAGGGCATTTCGAGGATCATCTCGGCGTAGCCGCGCAGCGAGCGCGGCCAGGACGCCAGCGGCCCGAGCGGCGTGGCCGACCAGTCCGTCGAATGGAGCAGCGCGCGGGTGGCGCTGGCGGGGGTGTCGGCGGTCGGTCGGTTCGGTTCGGTCATGCGCGTCTCGGGCGGCGGTGGTGCATGTTATCCAGCCGCGGGGTGTCGGCGAAATTCCGGCGCCGGCAGCGCTTCGAGCCACCTCGGCGTCCGCCCGCGCAGGTGGTGCCGATGGGCAGGATTCGTGCCCTGCTCATCGGCGGGCGCGACGCCTGGGCGACGAACGCCGGGACGGACGCGTCGAGCGTCGACATCGGCCGGCGTGGTGGGTCTCGAGACGGGCCGGCACGCATGGCGCGGGGAGCCGCCTGGAGGTCGATGCCACGCGCTGCAGGGGCCGGTTAGACGACCGCACTCCGGCCGGTGCCGGCCTCGGCGGCGTCTCCCGTCACCAACAGTTTTGCGGTACCTCCCGGAGATCAGCTAGAATAGCCGGCTACTCCGCGGAGGGGTGGATGAGCGGTTTAAGTCGCATGCCTGGAAAGCATGTGTAGGTTAATAGCCTACCGCGGGTTCGAATCCCGCCCCCTCCGCCAGGAAACTACGTCACTAACGCGCAAGAGCTTGCAGTTAGCACGCAACGGAAGTTTCCTAAGTCGTTGATTTGACGACACTTTCTCCCGACGCCACACTGACTAGCACGCAGCAGGAATGCATTTGCGCGCAACGGACTGTCGCCAGTTACTGGCGGACAGAGTGGCGGACAGACTGGCGGAAAGGGAGCCCACTCCATGGCTCGCAAGCGCATCGTTTCGAACCTGCACCAGCTCACGGTGCGGGAGATTCTTTCGGCAACCGACGGCGACCTGTCGGATGGTGGCGGACTGATCCTCCGGATTCGCGGCCAGTCCGCCAGTTGGGTGCTCCGGTACACCGCGGCCACCGGCCGGCGCCGCGAGATGGGACTCGGCATCGCGCGCCGCGGCAGCACGGCGCAGGCCGGTGACAGCGTCACTACCGCCCGCGACCTGGCGCGCGACGCCCGCGACCTCCTGGCCCGCAACGTCGACCCGATCGATGAACGCGATGGCCGCAAGGCCGCAGCCCGCGCGATCGAGGAGCAGCAGAAGGCCGACGCGAAACGCGAGCGCACGACGCTGGCGCGCGCGGCCCGCGACTATCACGAGCGCGTGATCGAGCCCTCTCGCACCGTCAAGCACGCGGCGCAGTGGATTGCCTCGCTCGAGCACCACGTGCCCGCCGAGATCTGGCACGCGCCCATCGACGCCGTGACGCCGCCGGCGCTGCTCGCCGCGCTCAGCGCCGTGCGTGCGCTGGCCGACAGCGATGAACGCATCCCTGAGACGCTGCAGCGCGTCCGCCAGCGCCTCGACGCCGTCTTCGAGGATGCGATCTTCCACGGCCTGTGCGCGACGAACCCCGCGGCCGCGATCCGTCGCAAGATGGCCGAGACGCAGGTCAGGCGCGAGCGCGGCCAGCACGCGGCGCTGCCGTACCGCGAGGCGCCGGCGTTCATGCTGCAACTGCGCGAGCAGCAGGGCATCGCCGCACGCTGCCTCGAGCTGGCGGTGCTGACCGCGGCGCGCACGGGCGAGGTGCTCGGAGCGACCTGGCCGGAGTTCGACCTCGAGGCCGCGACCTGGACCGTTCCCGGCGAGCGCATGAAGGGTGGCGAGACGCACGTCGTTCACCTGTCGCCCCGTGCCGTCGACGTCTTGAAGACGCAGCAGGGCCTGCACGCGTCGCTCGTGTTCCCGTCGCCGGTGCTCGATGGCACGCCGCTGTCGAACATGGGCATGCTCACGCTGCTCAAGCGCATGAAGGTGCAGGACCAGACCACGGTGCATGGCCTGTGCCGCGCGACGTTCTCCACCTGGGCCAACGAGACGGCGGCCGCGCGCGCCGATGTGATCGAGGCGTGCTTGGCGCACAAGGAAGCGGACAAGATCCGGGCGGCGTACAACCGGGCGGCGTTCGCGCAGGAGCGCCGCGCGCTGCTCGACGCGTGGGCCGAGTACCTGGCCAAGCCCGTGGCGTCCAACGTCGTGCCGTTCGAGCGCGCGGCAGCCTGACGGCGGAGGCTTGCTCTCTCAGCGCCCGCACCGACGCTCGTTTTCCGGCTTCTCTCGCGGCTGTCCGCCGCGAGTTCCGCCACCGGCGCTGCAGCGGTTCTGCAGCAAAGCGGCCCAGCCGCGCGCAGCAACGCGCGGCCGGCCTGACAACCACCCGATCAAACGGAGATCGAAATGACTGCTGCAGCAACTCTACCCGCCGTCGCCGGCAACGCTCGCCATTGCTCGAAACAGCATCCGAAATGCATTGAACTGGCGGATCGCATCGGCGAGGAAACCGACAAGGTATTCGACGCGGTGGTGCTGATCGAGGCCGCCTTGCAGTTGATTGATCGGGACAGTGCTCAAGGCAGACTTTTGAGCATCGGGGTGAGCCACCTTCGTCACCTCGCCGACTCCATCACTCGCATCGAACTGGACGTCAAGGACCTTGCTGCGGAGGACCTGCAGTGAACGCCGCCGTTCAACAATCGCTCGTCGGCGGTGATGTTGTCGTAACGATTCATCGGCCGTTTCACTGCCAGTTCCAAGGCACTGCTGATCAGTTGCGGGAAGAGGGATTGCTGCCGGTTGAACTCCAATTACCGAATGGTCGCAAGAAGGTGAAGTGGGCAGACGACAAATGGTCGTACCAGATCGTGCGCGCGCGTGCTCCGGGTTCCCCATCAGCGTTTTCCGAGTGGAGGCACGGTGACTGGTGGCGCGTAACTCGTTGGCCGCATTGGGAGGAAGTGCTCTCATACCAAGATGGCGTCATCCTCGAGCGGCGCGAGGCTCTGAAGCTCGCGCTCTTTCAGCAGTCGCCCCTCGGCCGACGACAGGCCAACCATTCATGGGTCGCCAAGTGCGACAGAGCCTTTCAGGCCTTTGTGCAGCAGGCCATCGGCGCAGGCCGGGTGAAGAAATGACCGCCCGCATGCTTCAACGGCCCATCTACGGCGCCGTCTTCGGCCACGGCCGCTACGCGCTGGCCACGCTGCCACGGTTCGCGAACGGCTGCACGCGGTGCGCTTCATGGTCATCGATCCACGAGGCGGCGCGATCATCAGCGCGGCCGACGACAAGCTCGCGAAGCGTGATCGCACGGCGCTGGAATTCGTCGTCGACGAGTCGGCGCCCGCGGAGTAGAGTGCCCACACGTCGCGCCTAGGCTGATCCCCGAACGGCCGGTTCCCTCACCGGCTTGGCGCGGCTTTCTCTTGAGGGTGCGCGAGGGCGCATCAATGACGTCTGAACTGCCGGGGTGGACGCCGCTGCCACTACCGAAACTGCCGCTCAACCTGGCCGCGTCGACTGAGTTCGCATTCGGACACCTACTGATAAGGCTCCTTTTCAAAGGGTACGACAGCGGGGTTTTCACGTTCGAGGAGTTCTGTCGAACTGCGCACCGATTGGTCGCTCGCTTCGCGCTGGACGATGACATTCGAGATGGTCTGTTAGGCATCGTCCTCCAGCATGCTTGCAGTGTCAGCAGGCCAAATCGACAGGGCCGCCCTCCCGTGCGGGAGTGGCTGGCGGAATTCAGCGCCTACGCCGTGGAGCTTGCGAACATCGTCTATGGCGCGCCGCGACACAGTGAAACTTCCGAAGTCACGGCGTTCGAATTCGTCGCGTCGTTTCTTCGTGAATTTGGCTTTGCCAACGTGACCGAGAACACGGTGGAGAAGGCGCGCGAGCGCTACATGCAGATGCAGACAGAGGCTCGTGCAATGCCCACGCGGCGCCGAAAGGGGTAGTTTCAGCGTTTCCCCTGGCGGACGTTGCTCTAGAGACTGCGCTCCACACGCAATGGAGAGCCAGATGCACGCAGCAACCTACGTCAAAGGCGGACATGCAGTCCGCCAAACCACCGCACCGAAAGCCGATAGCGCGACGCCGATCGCGGCGCCCCCCACGCAGTCCACCGCGATCGCGCCGGTGCTGCTCACCGAGGACGAGGCCGCCCTGGCGCTGGGTGTCTCGAAGCGGACTTTCCTTAGCCTGCGGGCCGCGTCGTGGATGCCACTCCCGATTGCGCTCGGGCCGCGCATGAATCGCTACTCGCTCGACGAGTTGCGGGCGGCCGTCGCCAACATGCCGCGTCAAACGCAGCGCGCGCAGCCGGAGGGTCTGCTGCGCGCCCGCATTGAACGCATGAAAGCCACCGGAGCCGCGTCGTGAGCGCCGCCCACGACGCCGACCCCGTCATGTCGACGATCCGCGGCAGCCAGGACGCGCAGCGCCTGATCTTCGCAATTCGCGAGGGATGCGCACCCGCTGACGCGCTGCTCGAGGGCCTGCAGGGCATCCTGGCGCTTGGTGACGGCGAGCGGCTGCGCGGGTTCGCACGCGAGATCCAGAAGCGGCTGGAGCGCGCTGCCTGATGGCCCAGCTCGAGTCCGATACGCTGGACTGGCCGGACTATGTGCGGCGCACCGACCCGCTGCGCGCGGCGCACGTCATGGAGCAGTCCGTGCTCGGCGCGCTGCTGCTTGGCGCGGGCCCCAGCGCGCCTCCGCCTGCCGAGGACTACGCCTCTCCGCACCATCGCATGATCGCTGAGGCGATCGAGGCGTGCGCATGCCGCGGCGCGGTCGACCCGGCGCTCGTGTTCGTCGAGCTGCAGGCCCGCGGCCAGGCCGAGGAGTGCGGCGGCCTGATCGGTCTGAACGCGCTGTCGGAGCAGGTGCACCCGCGCGCCGCGGTGCAGCAGCATGCGAACGCTGTGCGAGCGCATGCCCGCGACCGGCGCGCCGCCGGCGTGCGCATGCAAATCGCCGCCCTCGCCAGAGGCTCGAGCTCGGTCGCGGACGTCGTGCCGGAGCTGCGTGCGATGCTGGACGAGCTCGAGGCGCCCGCGCAACCGGCCGCGCCGTCGATCAAGCCTCGCATGCTGGCGTTCGACCAGCTCGGGCCGCTCAAGGCTCCGCCGCGGCATTGGTTCCGCGCGGGCTGGCTCGGCGCCGGCGTCACGCTGTTCCCCGGCAAGGGCGGCGAGGGAAAGAGCACGCTCGCGCAGCACGAGGCCACGTGCGGCAGCCTGGGACGCGCCTACTTCGCCGGCGAGAGCGCGCCGTACCGCTCGCTGCTCTGGAACTGCGAGGACGAGCACGACGACGTCTGGCGGCGCCAGGAGCAGATCTGCGAGCACGAGCAGCTCGAGATGGCATCCCTCGTCGACCGCCTGTTCCTCGTCTCTCGCTACGGCTGCGAGAACGCCTTGATGGTCGACGCACACGGCACGCTCACGCCCACGCGCCTCCTCGAGGAGCTGCGCCAGCAGGTCAACGACCTGCGCATCGACGTCCTCTGGCTGGACAACGTGGCGCACCTGCTCGTGGGCAACCACGACGACCGCACGCACGCCACGCAGTTCATCAACGCGCTCAACAGCCTGGTCATCGGCCGCCCGTTCGGCGTCGTGCTGCTCGCGCACGTCAGCCGCGCGCTTGGCTCCGAGTTCTCGGGCAGCGCCGCGTGGGAGAACGCCGCGCGCATGCGCTGGTACTTGGGGCCGAAGCTGCCCGACCAACCCTTCGACGTCGCCGATGAGCCGGGCCCGACGGATGTGCGCTACCTCTGCAAGCGCAAGAGCAACTACTCCGCGCGCGACTACGCCAAGTTCACGATGCGCCAGGGCCTGATGGTGCCCCAGCACGTCGAGAGCGATCGTTACGAGGGTCTGGCCAGCGCTGCCGAGGAAGCGCGCGCCGACGAACTCTGCATCGCCGGCTTCAAGTCGCTCAGCGGCATGGGGATCCGCACCACCGACGGCAAGACGTCGCCCGACTATCTGCCGTCGCAGATCGTTGCCAAGGGCTTGGTGCCCGGCTACTCGAAGTCCGATCTCAGCCGCGCCATGAACCGCCTGATGGGCCGCGGTGTGTTCGTCCGAGCGGAGGTCGGCAAGCACCCAAACCGCTCGCCGAAGTTCGGCCTGGTGCTCTCGGAAGGGCAATCCTGATGCACAAACTTGCGCCCAATTTCAACGCCCAAACTTGCACCAATTTGCCCAATCTGCTGCGCACACACACACCTCCCTTTAAGGGGAGTGTGTGCATGTGCAGTGTGTGCAGCCTCGGAAGTTCGTGCAGTGACTGCTGAAGCCGCCATCACCCACACCTGGCGCGTCGGCCGCTGGACGGTCACGCTGTCGGCGCCGCTGATGGGCCCTGGCCTCGTTCGCCACGCCGTCTGCGAATGGGATCCCGCCGTCCCCGGCCGTCCGCTCACCGCGATCGAGCAACGCCAGTTCGACGCTGGCATCGCCGAGGCGACGCTCAAGCTGCGTCCGGGCAGCCCGGCATGACACAGCCGCGCCTCGTCCTCGTGAAGCGCTTTTTCGTCGGCGACGCGGCCCTGAACTGCACGATGCGCGTGACCTTGGCCGCAGGCGAACGACAGCCGGTCTGCGCCTTCGTCTGGTCGCCACCCGAAGGCCCGACCACGCACAGGGAACGGCGTCAGTTCGCGACTGTCCGGGATCAGGCGATCGCGGCGGCTGAATCGGCGCTAACCGCTGCAGGCCGCCCCACAAGAGTCCACACACCCCAGGAACCCAGGAAGTGAACGACCCGACGAAGCTGGACCACCTCGCATTGGCGCGCTGCGCGCTGGGAATCGCTCGCCTTGCTCTCGCGGCTGGCTTCGAAGGTCTGGACGAGCTATTCGAAGCCTCGCTCGACATGCTGCTCGCCCAGCAGCGCAGGCTCGCCCTGGGCTCGTTCGAGGCGTTCCTGCGCCAGGCCGACGCCGAGCTGACGCAAGAGGCGAAGTCGCATGTTGCTGGATGACGCACGCCTCGCCGCATTCATGCGCATCACCGAGAGGTGGTTCGAGGGCGAAACGCCGACAAGCGAGGAGATCGACGCCGCTCGCGCTGCGCTGAACGCGGTACGCCGGCCCACGGTGCGCTGGACGAGCCATGCGCCCGGCGTCCACTTCATCGACGGTGTGCGCTTCGACTGCGACTCGCTCGCGCTGATGGCCGCTCAGCTCGCGATCGCGTCGCCCGGCCGCGACCTGGTCAGCGCCGCCGACTTCTGCGCCCCCGGAGCGCTTCGACCCGAGAACAGCGTCCGCAACGGGCTCAAGCAGGCGGCCGCGCTCATCGAGCCGTACAGCAGAGACCTGGCCGCCGCGGTGCGGCGCGTGAAGGTCGTGCGTGGTTTCGTGCGGTATGACGTCAGCGGCTTGGTCGACGTCGTCACGGGCGCGGCGGAATCCGCGGCGGACGCGCGCTGATACCTCGCTGCAACCCGCATGGACTGCAGATCGAAGGCGGAGTGCAGCTCCGCCGAAAGTGTGAAGTGAGTGTGTCGGCTAGACCGCGTGATCGCGTGGCGCGACAGTGAGCCATGCCCGACGTCTTCGACTTCACCCCCTCGCCAGCCGCCGCCCCCGCGACCGCTCCCGCCGCTGCTGCGGCGCCTGACGCTGCGCCCCGCCCGGCGACGCGCGAGGAGATCGCGAACGCGCTCTACCCGAACGCGCCGTCCGGCAAGCCGCCGACGTCGGCCGAGGCTGCCCTCACGCAGAACGGCGCATTCCCCGTGCCCCAACTGGACGAGCCCTCGGCCGCAGTCGCCGAGCTGCGCAAGGCGAACGGCTTCGACTCGATCAACCTGGCCGGCGCGTTCAAGGGCGAGACGACCGCAATCCAGGATCTCCTTGAGGCCGCTGACCTCACCGCGTCGCCGGAGCAGGTCGCGAAGAACGTGCTCGAGTTCAAGGCCATGGCCGTCGACCTAGCCGCCTCCAACGAGGACGTGCAGATGATCACCTCGCTCGCTAAGGCCAACCTCATCACGCCGCCGTCGCCCGAGCAGATGGCGACCGATCGCCGCGCCTCGGTCGAGATGCTGCGCACCACGTACGGCGCCCGCTGGCAGAGCGTGCTGGCCGATGCGCAGGCGATGGTTCAACGCGACCCGCGTCTCGGCGGCTTCCTCAATTCCGCGCAGCTGGGCGACGATCCGCGCGTGGTCGCGCGCCTCTGTGAACTGGCCCAGGACGCCAGCAAGCGCGCCTTCCTCAATCGCAAGTAACCCGGAGCCACCATGGCCATCCTCGACGGAGCCCTCCTGCTCGCCGGCACGTACGGCGCGACCAACTTCCTCAACCCGCAGCTCATCACCGCCGTCGGCACGACGAACGGCTCGAACGTGGTCGACCTGCAGCCCGCGGCGAACGGCCAGGTGCCCGAGCTGCCTTCGGCCATGCCGATCGAGATCACGATCACGCAGACCCTGACGTCCGCCGGCGCGGCGACCGTGCAATTTCAGCTCGTCGAAGCTGACGACCAGGCGCTCGCCACCAACGTGCAGGTGCTCACGCAGTCGGCCATCTTCCCGTTCGCCGCGCTGACCGCAGGACAGATCGTCAACCTCTCGTGGCGCCGCGCTGCGCCGTTCACGCCGCGCCGCTATGCCGGCCTGCAGATCCTGATCGCGGGCGCCGCGCTCACCAACGCGACGGGTTGGCTGCTCGCCGCTGTCGGTGCGCCGGGCACGCCCACGCAGAAGCTCCCGCCGATCCTGAAGACCGGCTACAGCGTTCTCTGACCCCAGGAGGAACGACCATGACCGACGATTCCAACACGCTGCCGCCGCCACCGAGCTACGGACCGGTGCCGCTCATCACCGAGCGTCCCGGCGCGATCCCGTGCACCCCGTTCAGCACCCCGACGCCGCCGGCGCCGGACGGCTTCACCAGCCCGCATGCCAGCGCCGCCGAGGCGTGGCGCACTGCCGTACAAGGACTGCCCGCATGACCGCCGACCTCAACGCACCCGGCCTGCCTGCGGCGCCCGAGACGGCGCTCGCACGCTGGCAGGCGGCGATCACTCCCGGCGCGAAGGGCGTCAACGTGACGACCACCGACGAAGCGCTGACCGCGTGGCGCCGGGCGATTCGCGGCCCGGCCGGCCACAAGACCCCGGAGGAACTGCGCGCCGCCAGCGCGCCGAACGTCGATAGCCTCGGCGCCAGTGAGTCGTCGCGCGTGAAGCAGGCGCAGCGCTGGCTCGACGTCGCGCGCGGCACGAATCCGTGCGCCTTCGTCCTGTGACTCCTCGCAAGAGAACGCCGCGCTGGCGCGCCGTCTTCCTCGCAGCTCTGCGCGAGGTGCCGGTGGTCTCGCACGCATGCGTGGCGGCAGGCGTCGACCGCACGACCGCGTACCAGGCACGCACGATCGACGAGGGGTTCGCCAAGGCCTGGACCGATGCGCTCGAGGACGGCATCGACCGCGCAGAGCAGGAGGCGTTCCGTCGCGCGGTCGTGGGCTTCGATGAACCCGTGATCCACCGCGGCAAACTGATGTTCGTGAAAGGCGCTGACGGCAAGCGCGTGCCGCTCACGACCAGGCGGCACAGCGACCAGCTGCTCGCGCTGATCCTGCGCGCGCGCCGCAAGACGGTGTACGCCGAGCGCACCGAGCTGACCGGTGCCGATGGCGGCCCGATCAAGACGACGCCTGAAGGCATGGAACGAGCGGTGCGCATTGCTGCGCTGGTTGCGTTGGCGAAAAGTCGGATGGACGGGGACGCCCTCGAAACGCCCGAAGGTTCGCAGTCCGCCGCCGCGACTCGGAGATGACATGCCTCGTTGCCTGATCGCGGCTGCACGCCGTACCTCAATCCCAATGCCCGAACGAGCGCTGCGCGAAATGGTGAGGGACGTTGCTGGCGATTCGTATGGTGTGCTTCGGCTCGATCCGACACTGCAACAGGTTCCCGTTGTCGGAAAGCGAGAGGATGGAGCTCTCGCCTCGATCGAAGCAGATCTGGCATTGATAGTGAGCAGGGGTCGGATCGTCGCCGACGGGCTCGTACGAGCGCACGAAGACACCCTTCGCGACCGCGCGCAGGACGTATTTTTCTCTCTCGGCGAGGCGCTCCTCGGCTGCTCGCAACTTTGCCGTCGCGTCTCGGAGTTCCGCGTCAAGCTTGCGGAGAGTCTCTGACATGCGCAAAGCATCCATCTGGGCGTCGACGAGCCGCGATGACACCTCGGCAATTGCTGCTTTGGCCTTCTGGTCGTCGCGTGCTTCGATTGCGCCCACGGCCAGGGCGATGCCGGTGCGCATCGCTGTGAGTGCTGAAGCGATCTCGAAGTCCATGGCTATGGGCGCCCCAGTCGTGGGACGTGAGTTGGTGGAACGGCAATCGTCCCACTTCTCGGGGCGCCCGCCCATCGCGCGGCGGACAGTGCGTCCGCCAAACCCCGCGCACCGCGCGCCCATCGCGGCGATCGTCGCTGCGTACGCCGTGCAGTCCGCCGGCGCCACTTCTCCAACCTGAGGACACGACCCATGTGTAACGCACGAGCCCTTCTCATCACGGCCGCCGTCGCCGGCGCGGTCTACACCGGAGGCGCCTCGCTGGGCCTACTGGGTGCGGGCGCCGGCGCGGGTGCAGCAGCAGGCGGCGCTGCGGCCGCTGCCGGCACGACCGGTGCCGTCTACGGCGGCGCGGCTGCTGCGACCTCGAGCATCACCGCACTGCAGGCCGCCGGCCTCGCCTCCGCCGCGGTCAGCGCCACCAGTGCGTGGCAGCAGCAGCGGACCGCTTCGGCCGTCGCCTCGGCCAATGCAAACGTCGCTGGCCAGCGTGCCCAGCAGGACGAGAACATCGGCGAGCTGAATGCCCAGAAGGTGCAGGAACAAGGGTCGCAGCTGATCGGCACGCAGCGCGCCACGATGGCGGCACGCGGGCTGGATCTGGGGCAGGGGACGCCGGCCGACATCCTGAGTCAGAGCGCCTTCTACACGCAGCAGGATGCAGCCACCGCCCGATACAACGGGCAGCTCGCGGCCTGGGGCGACCGCCAGCAGCAGGGCGACTTCGCCGCGCAGGCCCGCGGTGACGGGGCTTCCGCAGGCCTGAGCCTGCTGTACGGAGCGGGTTCGGTGGCGGACAAGTGGTATCGGAACGGCGCGTCGCCGACCAACGCCAATACCACCTGGGGTTGAGCATGCAAGTTCCTACCTACGGCGGGCCGCAGGTCACGCCGAACGCGGCACCCGCGGCGTACCAGAACCCGAACGACTTCACTGGCGGCGACCGAGCCGTGAGCCAGTTCGCGAGCCAGGTCGGCGACATGGCCGACCGAATCGTGTCGATGCAGAACCAGGATCTCGCCTGGCGCACCGAGACGAACGAGAAGATCAACTTCGCCAACTGGGAGGCGCAGAACAAGCCCAAGTTCCAGGGCGCCGCGGCCGCAGGCACCATCGACCCGATGAGCGGGCAGTCGACGGGCACCTACGCCGACGCCGTGCAGCAGTACTGGGCTGGCCGCATGTCCGAGCTCGGTCAAGGCCTGCCGCCGGCGCAGCAGAAGATCATCGACCGCACGCTCGGCACCTTCAGCGCGAACACGGTCGGCGCGGCCACGCAATACACGCTCGGCGAACTGCAGAAATCGCATCTCGAGTCGTGGATGGCGGCCAACAACGCGGACACGCAGGTCGCGCTTCATGCCGGCACCACGGTGGCTGCGGACACCGCGGCCGCTTCGATCATGCAGCGCAATGCGCAGTTCGCCGTACAGCAGGGCCACATCAACCCCGACACGGGGATGGCGGACCAGAACTGGCTGCAGCAGCAGAACCTGCACGACTTGACGGCCCTGCACGCGAACATGATCGCGCAGCTGCAGCAGACGGACACGGCCGCGGCGCGCGAGTACTTCATCAGCCATCAGAGCCAGATCGACGGCGCCCAGTTGGACAACATCAACCACAGCCTGACGGTCGCGGAGGCGTCGACGAAGGGCGTGGGGATCGCCGCCGATGCGATGAAGATGTTCCTCCCCGCGGACGCTGATCCGACGCGCGGCGAAACGCCGCTGAACGTGACGGCAATGCAGGCAGAGATCGACAAGGAGACAGCCGGCAACCCCGCGTTGCACGCAGCGGCCTCCGCCGAGCTCGCCTCGCGCATCAACGCCTGGAAGACCACCGAGCAGCAGTACCAGACGGACGCGATCAACTCGATCGAAGCCGGCATCGCGCAGGGCAAGGGCCTGCCGTGGGCGATGCAGCAACCCGCCTGGACGACGCTCGCCGGCAAGTCGCAGGCTGCGATCACCGACCACCTGCAGGCGAAGTCCTACCAGGCGTTGGTGCAGGCCAACGCCGTCGACGCGCGAGCGGATGCCCAGGCTGCGCGCGATGACCGAGCCATGGGTCGCCAGAACTACAGCACCTTCCTCGACTGGATGAGCAACCCGGAGAAACTGGCGGCAGCCACGCCCGACCAGGTGCAGGCGCTGCTGCCCACGCTGGGCGACGCGCTGACACGCTCCCTCGTCGAGAAGAAGGCCACCCTGAACACGCAGGCGGACGTCCAAACGGCCCGCATCGATCAGAACGTTTTCCATTCGCTGGCGGTGAACTCATTCGGGCTGATCGACCCGAAAGACCCATCGGCTTCGAAGCAGGACAAGGATCGGTACGGCAACCTGCAATACAACGTCGACTTCATGCTGCAGCAAATGCAGACGGCCAAGGGGATGCGCCTCACGAATGCGGAGAAAGAGCAGGCGATGCGCAACGAGATGGCGCGCACGGTGACTGTTGACCCGGGCTTCCTCAGCAGCAACATGCAGGTTCCAGTGATTGCGATGACTCCGGAGCAGGCGCAGAACCTCGTGATCCCGTACGCCACGCAGCAGAAGATCGGCGCCGCGCTGTATCAGATGTCTCTGAAATACCCCGGTGATCCACGCTACGCCCCGACCGCGGCAAACGTGAAGGCCACCTATCTCCGCAGCGTCTCACCGATGGCTGCGCCGATCTTCGACGGCCAGTAGAGCCTGTCGGCGGACGCGGCTTCTGCCTCCAGTCCGCTCTGCAGGCCGATCGCGACGTCGACGGGCGCGCTGTCCGCCGCTTGTTCCGCCAGGCCCAGCGCGTGAGTCAGTCTCCGACCCGACACGTTTTCTTCGCGACTTCAATGCAGGCCTGCGCTAGCCTGTGCAAAAACTTCAGGTCGACGGCCAAATCGGTACCGGACTCGTAGACATATCGCCAGTCCTCGAAGATTCCGCTCAGCGACCCCAAGGCTTCATCGAACCACATCGTCCGCCCCTCGGAGCGATCGAGGCGAAGAAAGTAGCTAGTCTCAACTACGAGTTCTTTGATTGCTTGCTGCGTGCTCGATGAGAGCGCCTGGAACAGCTGGGCGAGTTGGTGACCAAGCCAGCGCTCGCCCCGCTCGGTCAGCAGGACAGCTTTGAAAGCGAGCTCAATTGCGAATGCAGCGCACACCACTGCGGGAATATCCGCCGAAAGATCAAAGGCGTCGCGGTTCGGGGTGAGTTCAGTGCGCGCAGCTCGTAGCGATGCTTTGTGAAATTCGCTCGCAGAGTGGAGACACCGGCGCGCCTCAAGCACGGGATCTACGGGCGGTGTTTTTGAAGGCGCCGCGTTCCTGGCCATGCGCAATTCCCCCAGGCATTCTGCCGAGCTTTAACGAGACCGATTATGCGGGGGTGGTTCAGGACTGCCGGCGCATCAGCATGGCGAACGCTGTGAGCCTGCAGCGACGAGGGTGCAGCATCAGCCGCATTCGGCCTGACGGCGGCGGGCCCGGATGTTGGAGTTGGTAGGCGCCTCGTCTTCTGGAAGTGCGAGCAGCTCGCCGGAGCTGAGGCGCCCGACGTGCACGAACAACGGGCGGTGCTCGACGATCATTTGCGTTGATAGCACCTTGGTCCATGCGTCACATAGTGCCGCGGCGCGACGTTGGTCGAGACGGCTGGTGGACGGAGCCGCGGCGGCCGGCGCGCCCTGTTGTACCGCCTCCGCCGCCGAAGCCCGATCGCTGGGTGTGCGGCTTCGAGCAACTCGCGGCGATGGGTTAGTGATTTGCCGGTTGAATTGCGGCCTCTGAGCTCAGTCCCTCTGGTCCGGTACATTGGGGACATGCCGAAATCTGGTCGTGAGGCTCGCCGCGAGGCCCGTCGTCAAGCTCGTCAACCGCCGATTCCTGTACAGGAGACGCGGCCCCAGCTTGGCATTCGAGGTTGGCTTGCAAGGAACCCAACAGCGAAACTGGTGGGCCAAGTGGCTGCGCAATTGGCGCTCGGGCTCGCTGCAGTCTTGGCGATCAAGTTGGTAGACCGCCACGAGCGGAAGGGCGGAGATCAGAATTCAGACGAGTCCTGAGGTTCGGCGGACAAGCCGGCGGACAGGAGACGCAACGCCAGAATCCCTAGGATTCATGCGGCCCTTGACAGACGCCCCCTCCGCCAGTGAGTCAACGTTGCCCGCCCTTGTGCGGGCTCTTTTTTTGGTGCCGCGCCAATTGGGGCGCTCCGGGGCGATGGGCTTTCTCTGAGGCGGTTTCTACGGCCCCGATCGCCTGCCGTTTGGAGGCTTTTCTCAGCAAGTTCCATGACCGGCAGCGACGATGAGCACGGTCATATCGAAGACGGTGGTGATCACGCGGACTTCCTGCCCCTGACAACACTATCGATCCAGTCGTAGAGCAACTCTTCTGCACCGGGATTGCCCATGTGCGCCCGCGAGCCGCGCACGATCAGGTCCTTGCCGACGCCTCGTGATGCCACGAGGAAACTGTCCTCGATCGGGAAGATCGAATCCTCCATGCCGTTGATGATCAACATGCGGCATGAAGATCGATCGGCAATGCCGGACTCGATCAGGCTGAACTTCATTGCGTCGGCCGCATAGGCCTCGACGGCGCTGTCCGGATCCGGATCGCGATATCCGAACTTGCAAGCCAACGCGTCGGCCAGAGCGAACGGGTACTCCATCTGGTTCTGCGCCAGGATCCACGCGGGCTCGAACATGTGGTGGCAACCGCCGCCCTGGGCCACCGCGGCGAATAGCCGATCGGCGTGCGTGTGGGCGATGCGCATCGCGTAATAGCCGCCGGTGCTGATGCCGCGCACGACAATCCTCGACGCATCGAGCGCGAGCGTGGAGGCATTCGCGTCGACCCAGTCGAGCACCGAACTCATCAGCCGATCCGGCGCCCCGGGATCGTTCGGCGCCGCAGGGCAGTCGCCCGTCCCGGGGATCTCGAAACTCAGCGTAGCGAAGCCGCGATCCACGTGTGCCTGCGTGCGCGGCGTGTGGTCGGTGCGATAGGCGTCGAGACCGCAGATGAACAACAGGACGGGCCATCCGGCGTGTGGTCGCTGCGTTCGCGGCATACGCAGGTTGGCCTGGATCGGTGCTGCGCGATCGCCGCGCTCGACGTCAACGTGGGCGAAGGGAACTGCCACCTCGACGCTCGGAGGATCCAGCAACGCGCCACCTCGCTTGTACGCCGCCTTTCCGCGCGTCCACGCCTCCTCGCCCAGCGTTGAACGATGGACGGGAAAGCGCGCGATGCGGTAGATGGCGGCACCGCGCAGGAACAACTCGCGCGCCTGGAGCGGCTGGCCCAGTTCATGCGCGCGTTCGGCCTGGGCGACCAGGTCGCGAGCGACGGGAAGGAAAGGCGTCGCGTAGTCATCCGGTCGGCGCAGTATTGCGGGGTCGTCGTTGGCAATGGCGGACAGCTGCTCGAAGATCGGATCGAAGTCCTCCACGCGACCATCCGTGAACGGATATATCCCTGCCGAACACGGCGCACGCCACTTGGTCGACCATAGCGCCGAAATCGAATCGTGGTGCTTGAAGTAGGGGTAGCCGTCGCGCAGTTCCGACGCGGTCGTCTGGACGTGCAGCCGATGTCGTGGCGCGACTGGCGACTTGCTGGTCATCGTGATTCCTTCGCGTGATCGAGATAGCTTGGGCGCGAGGCGCCGCCCTCATGATCTGTGCAGCCGCCACGCGCGCGCCAGAGGACGGCCAAGGCTCCATGCGCCGGGCCCGGCGAACACGACGTACAAGAAGACGAAGCAGAACAGAACCGCAAGGTCGCCCTCGTTCAGCACGGGGTAGAAATTCTTCGGTGCGTGCACCATGAAATACGCCACCGCCATCTCGCCGGAAGCGACGAGCGCCATCGTTCGCGTGAACAGCCCCAGCGCGATCAGGGCGCCGCCGGCGGCCTCGATCCAGCCCGCAACCCAGACCAGGCTCCACGCCGGCGGCGTGCCTTCCGGCGATGCAGCGGGGAATGCCAGCAGCTTCTGCAGGCCGTGCTGCATGAACAGGAGCGCGGTGACGATGCGCAGCACCGCCAGCAGATGAGGCGCGAAGCGTTGCAGCGTTGGTTCGATCTCGTGTTTCATCGGAGTCTCGAGCTTGGCGTTTGGCGAGAAAGAAGCACGAGCCGCGTCAAGCAGCCTCGCGGTCGATCGCGGTCGATACCGGCGGCGGCGCGCGGCGCAGGATGAGCAGGGCCACGACGAGCATCACGACGGCCGTGATGCCGTGCATGGGAACCGCATAGGCGGGTGCACCGCCCGTCATCGCGACGATGATGGCGTCGCCAATGGGGATCGGCAGCATGCCCAGCAGCGCCAGCGCGACCGAGCGCGCCGACGAGAACGCCAGCAGGCTCAGCACGACGATTCCGGTGGCGATGTCGCGCACCCCCTTGCAGCGCAGGAACGCGTCGGCGTCCGTGCTTGTCACCGTCACACCATAGCCGGTCGCACCGCCGTGCGGATTGACGACGAAGTTTGCGCCGAGCAGCAGGATGGCGACTCCGAGGATGACGGCGAGGATGGCGTACGGCGATCGCCATGGGAGTTGGTCTACACGACGCATTGAGGCTCCTTTCAGTGAGGGAAGAACTCGTCGCCATGCCGCCGCACGACGTTCAGTCGAGCAGGAAATCGGCGACGAGCAGCACGACGAAGACCAGGCCGGGCAGGAGGTGCGAAAAGCCTTCGCGAGCCTTCAGCAGCGTGCCCAGCGCAGCGAGGATCACGAGTGACAGGCCGACCAGCGCGACCAGGTGCGTGGCTGGCCACAGCAGGCACGCCGCCCCGACGATCTCGAGTGCGGCAGTCAGGAAGCGCCAGCCCTTGGGATAACCCCATCGACTGAAGTTCGCCTCCGCGTCGCCGACGTTGAGGAGATTCGCGGCGCCCGCGGCCGCGAAGGCCAACGCTGCGACGGCGTTCACGATGGTTCCGGGAGTCATCGGGGGCTATCCTTCTGTAGTGATGTGGCCGGTGCGAAGCTCGACGTTCGCGTCGTACTCGCCAACCGGTTCATTGCAGCGGAGACGAGGATGTCGGCGCGAGGAGTGTCGTGTCGACGCCCTGGATGGACGAGACATCGAAGCCTTCCGTGTCGGCCGCGAACTCAGCGCTTGCCATGTATCGACGCGTCACCTCTGCCACGTCGGCGCCTGGCGCATAGGAGACGAGCACGAAGAGCCGCGGCAGCGGGTCGTCTACGCCCACCCAGAATCCATGCGCCTCGACGCCATGGAGCGGGAAGCTCCTGAGGTGTCGCGGATAGATCTCGTCCTTGTAGAAATCCAGGTCGCGCTGCGACCGCAACCTGTACACACGAAGCTCGAAAGTCCTCATTTCGATGTCCTCTCATGCCCGCTGACGGGCAAATCCGGCGACGCCGCGGAGCGGCCCGAAAGCTTGGCGATCACAATCGAGGAGACAGCGGCCGGTCGATGCGTGAAACGGCCGATGAAACGATACGAAATCGTATCGAATTAATCCAGTGTATGCAAGACGATAAAGTATCGGATGAGTTCGATGGCTCGAGGCGCTGGCGCCCCGACGATCCGCGCCGGCTGCGCATGGCCGAGAAGCGCATGTCGATCCTCCAAGCCGCACGGCCGATCGTGCTGAGGGACGGTCTGGGCGGGGTGACGCTGGACCGCATCGCAGCCGAGGGCCGCATCGCGAAGATGACGCTGTACCGGCACTTCTCCAGCAAGGATGCGCTGGTCGCCGGGCTGGTGGACGCGATGTGCTCGGAGATGCGCGACGCCATCGAGAACGCGCCGTCTGCTGCAGAAGACGTGCCCTGCCGGCAGCGACTGTCGAACGAACTGCATGGTTTCGCGTTCGCGTTGATCCAGCCGGATTCGCTGGCGCTCTATCGATTGATCGTTGCGGAAGGCTGGCGGCTGCCGGGCATCGCACGGGCGTTCGACGAGTCCGGCATGCGCGTGATCCGGGCTCGGTTGGCCGCGCTGCTGGAAACAGGCGGCGTCGATCCTTCGCGATCGTGGGACGTCGCGGGAGAAGTGGTCGCGCTGACGCTGGGTGACGCTTACCAGCGCGCCATTCTCGGCATTGCCAAGGACGACGACCCGGCGGCCTTCTCGCGGCAGATCGCCGTGGCCGTCGATCATGCGTTGCCGGCCGCGGCCGCAGAGGCTTCCGCTGCAGAGCCGTCCAGGTCGCGCACGGCAAGCAAGAAGGTGCAGGGCTCGCGGCGCTGATCCGCGGCGAATCCGAGGCGCCGTGCGTGCGCAACGAAGACGAGATTGCAGTCATCGCGACAGGTCCGCCATCGCCTTGCCGGTGTGCGAGGTGCTGCGGTTGCGCTCGATGGCGGCGGGAATGTCGGCGAAACCGACGACCTCGGAGACGCGGGATTTCAGCTCGCCCTTCGCGACTTCCGCCGCCAGCGTTTCCAGCAACTGGCCGTCGGGCTTCATCATGAACCAGAGACCGTGCTTGCCTGCTGGCGTGCGCGATCCGATGTCGGGCGAGGCGGCACTGACGATCGTGCCCGTCGGCGTCAGCAACTTCCATGAACGCTCGGCCTCTCCGACCTGGAGCGCGTCGGCGCCACCGTAGGCGCGGAGAAGAATGGCACGCATCATGTCGTCCTGAAATCGAGATGTGTTGACGTTAGGTGGCAGAGGTCTTCGGACCAAGGCGAGGCAGCGCAACAAATCGTTCCAGCACCGGAACGCTCGATGTGAAGGCCGTCCGGCCGCACATCGGAGCGATCAGACCGAGGCCTTTGCCAGCAGCGTTTGCCATTCCTCGACGCTTCGTGCACCTGCAGACGCGACGCCATCGATCTCCACGTGTGGAACGCCGCGAACGCCACGGCTGATAGCGCGCTGGAGGAACCGCGGGAAGTCGTCTTCGGTCACGCTGTCGGCAAGGTGTCGCCGCAGTCGTTCGGCGTTGCCGCCGTGTTCCTCGAACACCTTGACGATCGCATCGACACTGCCGATGTCGATGCCCGTGAAGTGCGCTTGCATCAAGGCGTTCAGCACTGCCAATCCCTGGCCCTCGCTCTGCGCGAACAGCACAGCACGGTGAGCGAGACGCGTGTTCGGAAGCCGCCGGATGCTCGCGTAGCGCAAAGGGATGCCGGCCTGCTCGGCGAGTTTCTCCATCTGCCGGTAGCACTGTTTTGCCTGGGCCTTTCCGACGCGCGCGGCGAAGAAGGCGTCGTGGTCGACGCCGGCCACCGGAACGTCCGGCGTCAACTGATAGGGCCAGAGCTGGAGGTCGATGTCCGGCTGCCGGCTCACGGCCACCTCGAGGCTCGTCGCCGACAGGTAGCACCAAGGGCAGACGAGGTCGTATGTCAGGTCGATCTTCATGATGTCAGGTGAAGTTGATCGCGGTGAGGGAGACGGTGGCCATGGCCACGTCGTCGTGCAGGACCGTCGCCTTGCGATCGCGACTCGCGCCCAGCGCGACGAAGAGAGGCAGCAGGTGGTCTTCCTGGGGATGGCTGCGCGCCGCGTGCGGCGTGCGGTGGCGGTAGTCGAGCAGTGCCTCGACATCGCCGGCGACGGCGCGCTGCTGCATCCATGACGAGAACGCCGCGGCCCACGTCGCCTGGCGTCCCGGCGGGTAGTCTGGCCTCACGTCGGTCATGTTGTGGATCAGCGATCCCGAGCCGAGGACCAGCACGTCCTGCGTGAGGGGACGAAGCGCCTCGCCCAATCGAAGGTGATGCGCGGGGCCCAGTGCCGGTTGAACGGACAACGTGACGATCGGCGGTGGCGTCCTGCCGAACATCATCGACAGCGGCGTCCACAGCGAATGCGAGAAGTCGAACTCGTCGGCTCTCACCGTGCTGGCCACGACGTCGAATCCTGCGGACGCGAGCAAGCGCACCGCGCGATCGGCCGTCCTCCCTTGCCCCTTGCTCGTGGAATCGAAGATGCCGATGGTTGGCTCGCTGGTCTGCCAGTGCGCGTTGGCCACGATCACCGCGGCGATCGCCGGATCGCGGCCGACGGTGGCGAAGGTCGCGGCGAGCCCGGGCGCGCTTTCGAGGATCCAGGGGACAGCGTGAGAAATGAAGAGGGGTGCAACCATGTCGGCGAGCGCGTCGGCAATCGAGTGCGCCTTGGCGGATGATTGCGAGCCGACCGGCGCCCATCAACCCGATCGAGTGCAACGCATCGTTGCGGTGGTGGAACGCAGCACGGCGCAAGATGACGCGATGGAGACGCCCATGGAAGATCTGAACGACCTCGTCCTGTTCGCGAGGGTGGTCGAGCACAAGGGGTTCAGTGCCGCCAGCCGCCAGCTCGACGTGCCCAAGTCCCGCCTCAGCCGCCGCGTGGCGGCGCTGGAGGAACAACTTGGAGCCCGGCTGCTTCAACGCACCTCGCGCCGGCTGACGGTGACTCCGGTCGGCGAGCTCTTCTACGAGCGCTGTCGCGCCGTCATCGCGGCCAGCGAGTCGGCGCGCGATGTCGTGCGAGAGCAGGTCGGCGTTCCCGTCGGCACCGTGCGATTGAGTTGCCCCATCACGCTGGCCCAGATCTGGCTCACGCCGCAGTTGCCTCGATTCATGCGTGCGTACCCGATGGTGCGGATCGCATTGGCTGCGACGAACCGACGCATCGACGTCGTGGAGGAAGGCTTCGACGTCGCGCTGCGCGCGCGGAGGCCGCCGTTCGAGGACTCCAGCCTGGTCGTGCGCAGGCTGGGCCGGACCACGGACATCCTGGTCGCGAGTCCCGACCTCATCGCCTCGTTGAAGCCGCCGGGCCCGCTGCGAGACCTTTCGCATTGGCCGACGCTGTCGCTCCCGTCCGCCGGCGAACGCGCCACGTGGTCGCTGGTGCGCGGCAGCGAAACCATCGAGGCACGCATCGATCCCCGGCTCGTGTCGGACGACATGTTCGCGCTTCGACGAGCTGCGCTCGACGGCGTCGGCGTCGCCTTGCTTCCGAGGCTCGTCTGCGAGGACGAACTTCGATCGGGACATCTGCGGCACGTCATGCCGGAATGGAGCTCACCGCCCAGCGAGATCCAGGCGGCGTTTCCGACGCGGCGCGGCATGCTGCCGGCGGTACGCGCCTTGATCGACTTCCTGGCTCAGAACCCTCCAGATGCGGGGCATCTCGCGGCGTGAGGCGATGGAGGGAGCCCCGGGTGAGGTGTTCAGCGAAGCCGTTGCATCGACCGGTTGAATTCGCCGCGCAGAGCAGACGTCGGGCGACGCCCGAAGCCACGCTGGCAGCGTCCCGACTCGCGCCGGATCTGTTGTTTCGTCAGGTGTTCGCAAGCCGGGCAAGCGTGCCCGTACGTCACGTCGCCGCTGACGAGGGCTCCGATCGACCGATCCCAGGCCGCCAGGTCGAAGCATTGAGGATCGTCGTGCCCGTCGCCGAACCCCATGTCGACGTTGTGATGGTAGACGGTCACGAGCCATTCGCCGTAGCGAAGACTCGCGGTGACGTACACCAGCGCGAGTCGGTCGAACTGCACGGCTGTGAAGCCGGGATTCGGCGCCTTCCAGTCCGACTTCTCGACGCCGGGGATCCCCAGCCTCGGTTGAATCCTCCGCCGGTGTATTTCGTGGCGGACCAGGGAACGGAGAAGTCATGTGCCGTCACGGATTCGCCCGTCCTCGAAATGAAAACATGCGCCGTGGTGTTCTGCTGCAGATTGCTGCGCCGATTCGTGGATGCCGGATTCGAGCAGGTACTTCCCGAGTGCTGCCGTCGCGGCCCGGAATTTGCCCCTCTCCCGCCGAGCACGACGTTCGTATCCGCGCGGTAAAGGTGGCGGCGCCCGCGGCGCTTCCTGGTTAGCCTGCGGGGCGCGGCGCGCTTCGCGTCGGCGGGGACGTCCGTGGACGCCTCGGGACTCACGACGATCGGACATCCATGAACCGCAGAGACCTCCTCAAGTGGTCCGCTTCGGCGGGCGCCGGACTGGGCGCGCTGGCGAGCGTGCCATCCACCGCGTCGGCCGCCGTGCCGGTGCCCCGGCCGAGCTTGCCGCAGAAGACCGACCTGATCGACGCCGCGGCGCGTCGGCTGCAACTGCTCTCGCAGCAGGCGGTCTACGTATGGACCGAGTCCCATGTCGACCTGGCCGGCGTGCCGATGGGGGTGGCGGTGCCGCCCGGCGAGTTGCCGACGCTCGAGCACCAGCTGAAGACGACCACGCTGGCGGTCGAGGCGGTCGCCAATCTCGCGGCCTCGTTGCCTGCCAGTGCGCTGTCGGCGGGCAGCCTGCAGTCGCTCGACGCGCTGCGCACGCGGGTCGCCACCACGCAGGCCAGCTTCGACAGCCTGGCCGCAGCGAACGCGGGCGCGTCGAGCCTGCCCTCGGCGGTGACTGCGCTGCTGGGCAGCCTGGCGAGCGCGGTGAGCGACATCGGCACGCAGCTCAGGCAGATCCACGCGCAGCTGATGACGCTCGGCGCGCAGGCGCCACAGGGCCGGACGGTGGCGCAGTACGACGCGCTGTTCGTGACCATCGCGAAGCCCGCGATCGCCTCGCAGCTGCACGACGACGACACCTTCGCGTACATGCGCGTGGGCGGGCCCAACCCGATGCTGATCAAGAGGGCGCTCGCGCTGCCCGCCAAGTTCCCGGTGAGCGAGGCGCAGTACCAGCAGGCGATGGGCAGCGGCGACAGCCTGCTCGACGCCGCCGGCAGCGGCCGCCTGTACCTGCTCGACTACGAAGGCCTGGGCGGCCTCGCGCCCGCGGGCCCGGTAAACAAGCCGCTGACGGGAACGGGCTACGGCTACGCGCCGATCGCGCTGTTCGCGCGCCCGAAGGCCGGCCGGTCGCTCGTGCCGGTCGCGATCCAGTGCGGGCAGGATCCGTCCGCGAATCCGATCGTCGTGCGCGTGGACGACCCGGGCAACGCCGCGGCGTACTGGGTCTGGCAGTCGGCCAAGACCGTGGTGCAGGTGGCCGACTTCAACTACCACGAGATGTTCGTGCACCTGGGCCGCACGCACCTGATGTCCGAGGCCTTCGCGATGGCGACGCAGCGCCAGCTCGCGACCGCGCACCCACTGAACCGGCTGCTGTCGCCGCATCTCGAGGGCGCGATGTTCATCAACGAGGCGGCCACGCTGATCATCATGGCGCCGCTCACGACCGGCGACGCGATCCTGGCCGCGCCGATCGAGACGCTGCAGGGCGAGTGCGGCCGCGACCGCCTCGCGTACGACTTCTACGCCAACATGCTGCCCAACGACCTGCGCGCGCGCGGCGTCGACGACACCACGCAGCTCCCCGACTATCCGTACCGCGACGACGCGCTGCTGGTGTGGAACGCGATCCACCAGTGGGTCGGCGAGTACGTCGCGGTGTACTACACGAGCGACCGCGACGTCACCGGCGACTACGAGCTCCAGGCCTGGGCCGCCGAATTGAGCGCGAGCGGCAAGGTCAAGGGCTTCACCGCGATCACGACGCGCAGCCAGCTGGTGAGCGTGGTCACGGCGATCATCTTCAACGCCAGCGCGCAGCATGCGGCCGTCAATTTCCCGCAGTCGTCGATCATGACCTACGCGCCGTTCAGCGCAGGCATGGGCGGCACGGCGGCGCCCGTCGGCCCCGGCGGCCAGACGGAGGCGAGCTGGTCGCAGCGGCTGCCGCCGACGCTGGCCGCGCAGGAGCAGATCCTGCTGTTCCACATCCTCGGCGGCGTGTACTACCGGATGCTCGGCGAATACCGGGACAACGCCTTCCCGTACCTGCCGGTGCTGCTCGACCCGGCCGTCACGGCCGCCGGCGGGCCGCTCGATCGCTTCCGCAGCGCGCTGGTCGCGGTCGAGAGCACCATCCGGCAGCGCAACCTGGCGCGCACGCGCCCCTACGAATTCCTGTTGCCGAGCCGCATCCCGTCGAGCACGAACATCTAGCGCGTCGCGGAGGGAATACGCCGGCCTATGCCCCTTTCGCGAGGCGCCGGCGCGATGCACGACCTAACGTGGCTGAGCCCTCAACACGGAGCTCACGCCATGACATCGTCGATCCATCGACTCTTCGCATCCCTCATCCTGGCGGTCGCGGTGCAGATCTCGCACGCGCAATCGTTCGACTTCCCGCCGAACTTCAAGACGGTCGACATCCCCACCAACGGCACGACGATCCACGTGCGCCACGGCGGCGCGGGCCCGGCGGTCGTGCTGCTGCACGGCTACGGCGAGACCGGCGACATGTGGGTCGCGATGGCGGTCGACCTCGCGCGCGACCACACCGTCGTCGTCCCCGACCTGCGCGGCCTCGGCCTGTCGGCGAAGCCGGCCGGCGGCTTCGACAAGAAGACCCAGGCGGGTGACGTCGCCGGCGTGCTCGACGCGCTGGGCATCCAGCGCGTGGACGTCGTCGCGCACGACATCGGCAACATGGTGGCCTGGCAGTTCGCGGCGCAGCACCCCGACCGCCTGCGCAAGATCGTGCTGATCGACGCGCCGGTGCCGGGCGTCGGGCCGTGGGAGGAGATCCTGAAGAACCCGTTGCTGTGGCACTTCCGCTTCGGCGGGCCCGACATGGAGCGCCTGGTCGCGGGCCGCGAGCGCATCTACCTCGATCGCTTCTGGAACGAGTTCTCGGCCGACCCCGCGCACTTCCCCGAAGCCGCACGCCAGCACTACGCGGCGCTCTACGCGATGCCGGGCGCGATGCACTCGGGCTTCTCGCAGTTCGCGGCCTTCGACCAGGACGCCATCGACAACCGCGCCTTCCTCGCGCACGACAAGCTCCACGCGCCGATGCTGGCCCTCGGCGGCGAGAAGTCCTTCGGCGCGCAGATGGCCGAGGTGATGCGCGCCGGGGACACCGACGTCACCGGGGGCATCGTGCCCGGCTCGGGCCACTGGATCATGGAAGAGAACCCGCAGGCGACGATCAAGCTCGCGCGGGACTTCCTCGGGTCGGGCAAGTAGGCCCGGCGCGCGCCGGGGCGACCCGTCCCGGCGCTTCGCTCACGCACGCCACGAACCCAAGGAGAACCCCATGCTCGGACTCTCGACGCTCGGTCTCGTCCACACCCTCATCAGCCTCGTCGCGCTCGCCGCCGCCGCGGTCGCGCTCGTTCGCGACGGTCGCATCTCGCCGACGACCGCGACGGGCCGGGTCTACATCCTCTTCACGGTCGCCACCTGCGTGACCGCGCTGGGCATCTTCCGCCACGGCACGTTCGGGCCACCGCACGTGCTGGCGATCCTGACGTTGCTGGTGCTGCTCGCGACGTGGGCGGCCGGTTCCCGGGCGCTGTTCGGCCGCGCCTCGCGCTACGTCGAGACGCTGGGGCTGTCGGCGACGCTGCTGTTCCACCTGATCCCGGCCGTCACCGAGACCTCGACCCGCCTGCCGCCCGGTCATCCGCTGGTCGCAAGCGCCGACGCGCCCGAGCTGAAGACGGCCTACCTCGTGCTGCTCGCGGCCTACGTGGCGCTGGCCGTCGCGCAGTCGCTGCAGCTGCGCGGAGCGCGAGGGCTCGCGCTCGCGCGCCACTGAGGACGCGCCCGGACATCCATCCAACGCTGGCCGTCCCCCACGCCGGCCAGTCCCATCGAGGAGTGCTCTTCATGTCTTCGCTTTCCGTCGCTGCCACGCGCAGCGCCGTCGCCTGCCTCGCCGTCTCGTGTGCCGTTGCCTCGGCCGGCCCGCTGCGCGCCGCCGGGCCGATGCTGTTCACCGATGCCGACACCCTCGTCGTCGCCGACTGGCGCGCGCAGGAGCTGCACGCCTTCCACCTGCCGCCGGCGCCGTCCGCGCCGGCGCGTCCGTTCAACCTGCGCGACGTGGCCGGGCCCGTCGCCGCGGCGCTGCACGTCCGGCCCGACCAGGTCCGCTTCGAGGACATGGCCTTCCGTCCGGGCACCGAGACGGCATGGCTGTCGCTGTCGCTCGAGCGCGGCGCCGCCGCGCCCGCGCCGGCCATCGTCTCGATCGACGCGGGCGGCAAGGTGACGGTGATCCACGCCGACCGCCTGCCGCAGGCCACTGCCCATATCGCGAACCCGCCGGCCGCCGACAAGCGCCTGTGGCGCGACACGCCCGAGGCCACGCTCACCGTGACGGACCTCGCCTTCCACGACGGCAAGCTCTACGTCGCCGGCCTCGGCAGCGGCGACTTCGCGTCCACGCTGCGGATCTACGACTTCCCGTTCGACGACAAGTCGACGGCGACAACCGTCGAGATGTACCACCCCGTGCACGACCAGCTCGAGACGCGTGCGCCGATCCGCAAGATGGCCGTGGTGACGCTGGACGGCGAGCCCAGCCTCGTCGCGGCCTACACCTGCACGCCGCTGGTGGTCGTGCCGATCCGGGCGCTCGTCGACGGCGCGCACGTCAAGGCCACGACCATCGCGGAGCTTGGCTGGGGCAGCGCGCCCGTCGACATGGTCACGTTCGACACGGCGCAGGGCCCGCAGCTGCTGCTCGCGAACTCCGCGAAGTCCGCCGACCTGATGCCGCTGTCGGCGATCGCCGCCGCCGCGAAGCAGCCGTCGCTGTCGACGCCGATCCAGGTGCCGGCCAGCCCGCTGGAGGGCCTCAAGGCGACCTACCTGCCGCTGACCGGCCTCGCGCAGATGTCGCTGCAGGACGCGCAGTTCATCGGCGCGCTGCGCCGCCAGCCGGCCACCGGCGCGATGCAGCTCGTGTCGTTCCGCGTCGGCGCGTTCCTGCGGGTCAGCGACTTCGTCAACGAGTACGACTTCGACGACTTCCGCTACCGCGACGGCGACCCGTTCCGCAGCGCGCACGTGGTGATGCGCACCGACGAGGGCTACCCCGAGCTCGCGAAGCGCGCGCAGCCGTGAGCGCGCGCCGGCTGGCCGCGGTCGCCGTCGCCGCTGCGGCGGCGTCGCTGGCGGCGTCCGTCGCGGCGGCGGGCGTCGCCGGGCCGCCGCCGGCCGTCGTGACGCCCTCGGGCGACACGATCCCGGAGAACCTGCTGCGCATCGAGCTGCACCTGCGGCGCCCGTTGCCGCACCCGCTCGCGATGGCGCGCGTGCGCCTGGTCGACGCGAACGGCGCGACGATCCCCGACGCGCTGCTCGACCTGCCGCTGCCCGCCGACGACGGCCGCACGATCGCGCTGCTGCTCGACCCGGCGCGCGTCAAGACCGGCGTCGGCGCGAACCGGGCGATGGGGCGGGCGCTGCGTGTCGGCGAGGACGTCGAGCTGGTCGTCGACGATCCGCAATGGTCGGCGCCGGTGCGCAAGCGCTGGCACGTCGGCCCGGCCGCGATGCAGGCGGTCGCCGCCGCGTGGCCTGTCGACGTGCCGCGCGCGGGGACGCGCCAGCCGCTGGTGGTCACGCTCGATGCGCCGTTGACGGCGTCGAGCGCGCGACTCGTGGCGGTGCGCGGGCCGGACGGCGAGCGCGTCGACGGCGCCGTTTCGCTCGGCGACGGCGAGACGACGTGGACGCTGCGGCCCGCGAAGGCCTGGGTCGCCGGGCCGCACGCGCTGGTGCTGCATCCGCGGCTGGAGGACGTCGCCGGCAACCGGCCGTGTGCGCCGTTCGAGGCGCACGACCTCAGCGCCGTCGAGTGCCCCGGCACGGAACGCCCGTTCGATGTCCGCTGAGCCGCTCGGGCGGCGAGCCGGCCGTGCCAGGCGCGCCAGCCGCGTCAGCCGGCCATGGCCAGCGGCGCCTCGCGCAGCAGGCCGCGTCGGTGCGCGACCGCGGCGGCCTCGGTGCGGCTGGCGACGTCGAGCTTGTCCAGCAGCGAGCGCATGTGCGTCTTCACGGTGCCGACGCTGATCTCCAGGCGCGCGGCGATCACCTTGTTCGCGCAGCCCGTCGCCACCAGCCGCAGCACCTGCGTCTCGCGGCCGGTGAGCGGCTCGTGAAAGATGCTTTCGGCGATGCGGTGGGTGGCCACCGGGTCGAGGTGGCGCAGGCCCTGGTGCACGGCGCGCGCCGCGGCGGCGATGCTGTCGACGCCGCAGCCGATGATCATGTAGCCGTCGACGCCCTGCGCCAGCGCGCAGCGGATCTCGGCCTCGCTGTCGCGCCGGGTGAGCACGACGACGCGCGGCCCGCGCTGGTGCGCCAGGCGCTCGCGCACGCGCCGCAGGCCGGCGCCGTAGTCGGTGACGACGACGTCGACGTCCTCGTCGTCGTCGTCGTCGCTGTCGGCCACGCCGTCGCGCGCGACGTCGAGGTCCGGGCAGCGCGCGAGCAGGGCCGCGAGGCCGGCCTGCAGCAGCGTGTCCTCGTGGTCGACGAGGAGCCGGATCGAATGATGGGTCATGGAAGCCTCCTGGCCGGTTCGTGGTCGTTCGGGGTTCAGGTGCGGTTGATCGAGGCGCCGCCGTCGACGAGCATCGCGGTGCCGGTCATGAACGAGGAGTCGTCCGACGCGAGGTACAGCACCGAGCGCGCGAGTTCCTCCGAGGTCGCGACGCGCTTGAGGGCGTGCAGGTTCGTGATGAAGGCCTGCGACGCGTCGTCGCCGTTCATCGCCCGGTACATCGGCGTGTCGACCGCGCCGGGCAGGATCGCGTTGAAGCGCAGCCCCTGCGGGCCGTATTCGGCGGCGAGCGCCTGCGTCAGCCCGACCAGCCCCGACTTGCTCGCGGCGTACGCGGCCACGCCGGGAAAGGAGCAGCTGTAGCCGACGAAGGTCGACGTGAAGACGACCGAGCCGCCGCCGGCCGCCAGCATCGCCGGGATCTGGTGCTTGGCGCCGAGGAACGCGCTGGTCAGGTTGGTGGCCAGCGCGTCGTTGAAGCCGGCCTCAGAGACGCCGGTCGTGGGGCCGGCCTCGCCCAGCGTGCCGGCGTTGTTGAAGGCGACGTCGAGCTTGCCGAACGAGCGCACGGCCAGGTCGACGAGCGCGGCCGCGAACGCCTCGGAGCGCACGTCGCCGGCGAGCGCGACGGCCTGGCCGTCGGCCGCGACGATCTCGGCGACCAGGCGGTCGAGCTCCTCCGCGCGGCGCGCCGCCACGACGACCTTCGCGCCTTCCTCGGCGAACAGCTTCGCCGTCGCCCGGCCGATGCCCGAGCTCGCGCCCGTCACCAGCGCCACTTTTCCCGCCAGTCGGTTCATGATGATGTCCCCGCAGTTTGGGACCGGTCCCGTTCTGGCCGGGATCGGCAGGTTGATCGACGTGGGCAGCCGGATGCCCTGGGATCGATCATTCGCGCCGGTCGAGTGAATCGCCAGTGAATAGGCGTGAAATGCGGTGAACGCGCGTGAGGCTCGCGGCGACGGGGCGCACGTCGATTCACGCCCGCGCGCGACGCCCGGATGGCTCGCCACCTCGCGGCCCGGCGGGTATATTCCCGTCTACTCCCGGAGGCATCCCCGCCTCGATGACGGGCCCCACCAACGAACGGAAGATGCGGATGGACGCGCGTGGAGGCTTGGCGGCGCTCGCGTTCGGACCTTTCGTCCTCGATCGCGCCCGCAAGCGACTGCTGGAGAACGGCAAGGTGCTGCGCCTGGGCGGGCGCGCCTTCGACCTGCTGTGCGCGCTCACCGAGCGCTCGGGCGAGGTGCTCAGCCGGCCCGAGCTCGAGGCGCGCGTGTGGCCGCACACGATCGTCGAGGAGACCAGCCTGCGGGTCCACATCTCCGCGCTGCGCAAGACCCTCGGCGACGGCGTGGCGGGCGCGCGCTACATCGCCAACGTGCCGGGGCGCGGGTACAGCTTCGTGGTGCCCGTCGCGGTGCTCGAGGCGTACGACGCCGTGCCCGAGCCCGCCGCGGCGCGGCCCGCCGACGACGCGCCGCCGCCGCGGCCGCGCCGCACGCACAACCTGCCGGCGCGCCTGAGCCATGCGATCGGCCGGTCGGCGGTGACGCGGTCGCTGGGCGAGCGCCTGGCCACGCGGCGGCTGGTGTCCATCGTCGGGCCCGGCGGCATGGGCAAGACCACGGTCGCGCTCGCCGTCGCGGAAGACCAGCTGGCGCGCTACCCGGACGGCGTCTGGTTCGTCGACCTCGCGCCGTTGTCGGACCCCGCGCGGGTGCCGCTGGCGCTCGCGTCCGCGCTCAACGTCTCCGTGTCCGCCACCGACCCGTGGGCCACCTTGCGCGAGCCGCTGCGCGACAGCCGCATGCTGATCGTGCTGGACAACTGCGAGCACGTCATCGACGCCGCCGCCGCGCTGGCGGAGCGCGTGCTGCGCGAGGCGCCGCGCGCCCACATCCTGGCCACCAGCCGCGAGGCGCTGGAGGCCGAGGGCGAATGGGTGCATCGGCTGGCCGCGCTGGAGGCGCCGGTGCCGGAGCAGGCGACCGCGCTCGAGCGGGGGCGCACGTTCCCGGCGGTGCAGCTGTTCGCGGAGCGCGCCAGCGCCAACTCCGACGGCTTCGCGCTGACCGAGGCCAACATCGACGTCGTCTGCCACCTGTGCCGCCAGCTGGACGGCATGCCGCTGGCGATCGAGCTCGCCGCCGGCCGCATCGACAGCCTCGGCCTGCAGGGCCTGGCCTCGCGCCTGGACGAGATGTTCGCGCTGCTCACGCGCGGCCGCCGCACGGTGCTGCCGCGCCACCGCACGCTGCAGGCGCTGCTCGACTGGAGCCACGACCTGCTCACCGGCGTCGAGCGCGTGGTGCTGCGCCGGCTGTCGGTCTTCCGCTCGGCGTTCACGCTCGAATCGGCGGCCGCGGTGCTCGCCAGCCCCGACCTGCCGGCCGACGCCGTGGTCGACGGCGTCATGGGCCTGGCCGCGAAGTCCCTGGTGGCGGTCGACACCAGCGGCGACATCGTCCTGCACCGCCTGCTGTACACCACGCGCACCTACGCCGCCGAGAAGCTGGCGCGCGGCGGGGAAGCGCAGCGCCTCGCCGTCGCCCACGCCTCGCACTTCCGCGACGCGCTGATCCAGAGCGTGCCGCGGCGCGACGTCCTGCCCATCGCGGAGTGGCTGCAGCGCTACGGCCGCATGATGGACGACGTCCGCGCCGGCCTGGACTGGGCCTTCTCGCCGGACGGCGACGCGCTGCTGGGCATCCAGCTCACGGCCGCCGCGATCGACCTCGTCAACGAGCTCGGGCTGGTCGACGAGTTCCGCGGCCGCGTGGACTGCGCGATGGACGCGCTGGCCGCGCTGCAGCCGGCCCAGCCCGGGCTGGAGCTGCGCCTGCGCTCGGCGCGCAGCTTCCTCGATTCGTACACGAAGGGCCGCGAGTACGCGCGCGGTGCCAACGTCGAGCGCACGCTGGAGCTCGCCGACCAGCTCGACTCCGCGCCTCAGCGCATCGAGGCGATGTTCAGCCTCTGCGCGAAGGCGTTCGGCGCCGGCGACTACCGCGAGGTGGGCGAGGTGGCGCGCCGCATCAAGCGCTACGCGCCCGACCCGGACGAGCCGGTGGCGGTGCTGCTGTCCGACCGCTTCCTCGCGCTCAGCCACCACTACCTCGGCCAGCACGACGCGGCCCGGCCGCTCGCCGAGCGCGTGCTGCACTACCCGGCGGGCAATGCCTACCGGCAGTACATCGGGCACATCCCGCGGGCGGTGTCGATGCGCATCCTGCAGGCGCGCACGCTGTGGATGCAGGGCGCCTGCGACCAGGCCGTGGAGCGCGCGGCGGAGGCCGAGGCGCACGCCGAATGCACCAACCCGCTGGCGCTGAGCCAGGCGCTCGCGATGGCCTCCATTCCGATCGCGCTGTGGCGCGGCGAGGACCACCGGGCCCGCGTGCTGCTGCAGCGCCTGCGCTACCACGCCAACCGGCACTCGCAGGCCTACTGGCAGTCGTGGGCGCGGAGCTACGACCAGGTCCTCGCCGCCCGCACGCACGGCGCGCCGATGCGCCTGGGCATCGAGTTCGGCCCCATCGAGTCGCTCTCGGGCCTGGGCGAGCTGGACATGCTGGCCACGTTGGTCGAGAGCGCCGTCTCGCCGGTCGGCGTCGAGCGCGCCGGCGGCGGGCTGGTGGGCTGGTGCGCGTCCGAGATCCTGCGCGCCGACGCCGAGAACGCGTTGCGCGAGGCGCCGCAGCAGGCCGGCACCGCCGAGGCCGCGTTCATGCGGTCGCTCGAGATCGCGCGGGCGCAGAGCGCGCTGTCGTGGGAGCTGCGCAGCGCCACCAGCCTCGCCCGCCTGTGGCGCGACCAGGGCCGGCACGAGGACGCGCATCGGCTGCTGTCCGACGTCGTCGACCGCTTCGACGAAGGCCTGGCCACGGCGGACGTCGTGGCGGCGCGGGGGCTCGTCGACGAACTGGGCTGACCCTGCGTCGACGGCGCGCGGCGCCTCACCAGATTTCACACCGATTCACGCGGCGGCAACACGGGCCGCGGCGATCATGCCCGGCAGGGCGCCACGTCGACGCGCCCGGTAGACGCGGGAGTCCGGATGGCGGTGGAACAGGGAAAAAGCGCGGAGCGTCGCGGCGGTCGCGCGCGGGCGTGCGCATGGCTGCTGCTGGCCGGTGGGGCCGCGCCGGCGTTCGCGCAGGACGCCGCCCCGCGGCCCGCGGACGCGGCGTCGAGCGTGCCCGCCGCGGCCCCGGCGACGCCCCAGGTGCAGGACGTCATCGTCACCTCGCAGCGCACTCAGACGGTCCTCGGCAGGACGCCGTTGTCGGTCGGCGTCGTCGACCAGCACGCCATCGAGACGCGCGGCACCGCGCAGCTCAGCGACCTCGTCGGCACGATTCCCGGCGTCACCGTGCCCAACGGCTTCAGCAACCAGCCACAGGCGGTGGGGATCCGTGGCGTGGGCGTGTCCGTGCCCGCGATGAGCCAGGCGGTGGGCATCTACGTGGACGACGTGCCGCTCGTGCGCGGCTATGCGACCGCGCTGTGGGACCTGCCGGACATCGCCCGCATCGAGGTGCTGCGCGGGCCGCAGGGCACGCTGTACGGCCAGAACCTGACCGCCGGGGCGGTGCGCGTGATCTCGATCGACCCCAGCAGCGAACCCGCGGCGTGGGTCTCCGCGACGGCGGGCAACTATCACGACGAGGAAGTCCACGCCTACGCCAACGGCCCGATCGGCGACGGGCCGGTCTCCGGCAGCATCGCGCTCTCGCGCCGCCGCAACGAGGGCTTCGGCTACGACGCCTCGACGGACGTGCACGACAACCGGCTCGACGCGACCCAGTTCCGCGCCAAGCTGCGGCTGAAGGCGCCGTCGGGCCTGGACGCGATCCTGGCGGTGGACGGCCTTGCGGATCGCTCGGACACCAACACCGGCGACTTCCCGCTCAACGCCCCGAACTCGTCGCCGCGCGTCAACTTCACGACCACGACGCCGGGGCCGTTCAAGCGCCTGTCGGGCGGCCTGCAGTTCAAGGTCAGCCATCCGCTGGGCGACGGCATCGACCTGCACGCGATCACCGGCTACCGCGCGTACAAGGACGACCCCACCGTCGCCGACATCGGCGGCCTGGCGACGCTGCGCTACCTGCTCTCGCAGACCGTGCAGCAGAAGGTGTTCTCGCAGGAGGTGCAGCTGCAGGCGAAGCAGGAGCGCGTCGACTGGACGGCCGGCGCGATGCTGGTGTCCGACCGGTTCGATTTCGAGCGCATCGTCGACCAGATCCCGCCGGCCCCGAAGACGCGCACCGACACCGACGGCGTGACCCACCTCGAGACCACCGATGTCGGACTCTACGGCCAGGCGCACGTCCACTGGACGGACGACATCGGGCTGACCGCGGGGCTGCGCGCGTACCGCACCGCGCAGACGGGCGCGAACCGGTTCTGGACGCTCGACGCGCAGCAGCAGCGCACGCAGCAGGTGTACGACGCGACCGGCCTGTCGACCTCCAGCAAGGGCGTGCTGCCGCGGTTGGGCATCGACTGGCAGGAGAGCCGCGACCTGTTCCTGTACGGCAGCTTCGCGATGGGCCAGAAGTTCGGCGGCTTCAATCGCGCGACGGCGTCGGAGCGCGCCTCGACCTACGCGGCGCACCCGGAGAAGGTGAGCACGTGGGAGCTGGGCAGCAAGTCGCGCCTGGCCGACGGCCGCGTCACGGCGGACGTCGCGCTGTTCCTCAATCGCTACAGCGACTACCTTGCGTCGCTGCAGAACACGGTGATCGACGGCGTGCTGGTGCCCGACCAGGTGCTCGTCAACGCCGGCAAGGCGAGGACGTGGGGCGCGGACGTCGACGTGGCCGCCAAGCTCGCGGAGCACACCGACCTGACGCTGGCGCTGGAGCTGCTGCGCACCCGCATCGACCAGTTCGAGAACCCGACCGGCGCGGCCGTGAGCGACTACGTCGGCAACGAACTGCCGTATGCGTCGCACCTCTCGCTGTCGGCCAACTTCGAGCACGTCCAGCCGCTGCCGGGCGGCTCGGCGCTGGACTTCACGGCGGCGCTGCAGCACCTGTCGCGGCAGTACTCCGACGTGCAGAACACCGCGCTCACCGCGATCGGCCCGCAGACCTACGTCAACCTCGGCGCAGCCTGGATGACGCCCGAGCGCCAGTGGACGTTCTCGCTGCGCGTGCGCAACCTCGCCAACCGGACCTACGTGGTGCTGCGCACGCGGATCCCGTCGGTCGACGTCGACGCGGCCAACTACGACGCGCCGCGCACGTGGATGGCCACCGTGCGCCACGACTTCTAGCGCCATGCCCCTCGAGAACGCGGCCATCCCGTCGGCACCCGTCTTCCAGCGGGCGCTGCGCTTCGGGCGCTTCTCGCTCGACCCGGCGCGCAAGCTGCTGCTGGAGGACGGCGAGGCCGTCCGCCTCGGCGGCCGCGCGCTCGACCTGCTGGTCGCGCTCGTGGAGCGGGCGGGCGAGGTGGTGAGCCACGAGGATCTGTTCGCGCGCGTGTGGCCGCACACGGTCGTGGAGGAGTCGAGCCTGCGCGTGCACATGTCGGCGCTGCGCAAGGCGCTCGGCGACGGCCCGGGCGGCACGCGCTGCATCGCCAGCCTGCCGGGGCGTGGCTACAGCTTCGTGATGGACGTCTCGGAGACGCGCATCGTGCACGACGTGTCGGTCTTGGCGGCCGGGGCGGGCGCCGCGGCGCCCGAAGGCGCTCTCGACAGGCCTGGATTGACAGCGGTGTCCGCGCGGTCGCGCGCGCTGCCGCCGCGGCTGACGGGCATCGTGGGGCGCGAGCAGGTGCTGGCGGCGATCGCGGCGCGGCTCGCGCAGTCCCGGCTGGTCACGATCGTCGGTCCGGGCGGCATCGGCAAGACGACCGTCGCGCTCGCGCTGGCCGGGGCGATCGCCGAGCGGCATGTCGACGGGGCGTGCTTCGTCGACCTCGCACCGATCGACGACCCGGCGTCCGTGCCCGGCGCGCTCGCCGCGGCGATCGGCGTCGCGGCGCCGGAGCCGTGCCCGTGGCCCGTGCTGGAGGAGGCGCTGGCGCCGCGCGAGCTGCTGGTCGTGCTGGACAACTGCGAGCACCTGATCGCCGCCGCCGCCACGCTCGCCGAGCGCGTGCTGCGCGCGGCGCCGCGTGTGCGCGTGCTGGCGACCAGCCGCGAGCCGCTGGGCGCGGAGTCGGAGGCGCTGCATCGCCTCGAGGCGCTGGCGGTGCCGCCCGCCGGGCCGGCGCCGGCGCTCGACGACGCGCTCGCCTTCCCGGCGCTGCGGCTGTTCGTCGAGCGGGCCACCGCCAACGCGGACGACTTCCGCCTGTCGGCCGCCAACCTGGCCGCGACGGTGCGGATCTGCCGCCACCTCGACGGCATGCCGCTCGCGATCGAACTCGCGGCGGCGCGCGTGGGCGGGCTGGGCATCCAGGCGCTGGCGGATCGCCTCGACGACGTCTTCCGGCTGCTGCGCCGCGGCCGCCGCACCGTGCTGCCGCGTCACCAGACCCTGCAGGCGCTCCTGGACTGGAGCCACGACCTGCTGGACGACGACGAGCGCACGGTGCTGCACCGGCTGTCGGCGTTCCGCTCGTCGTTCACGCTCGACGCCGCCGCGGCGCTGGCCAGTTGCGAGCGCATCGCGCCGGCCCGCGTGCTCGCCTGCGTGCTGGACCTGGTGTCGCGCTCGCTGGTCGAATTCGAGGCCGGCAGCACGCCCCGGTACCGCCTGCTGTTCGTGGCGCGGATCTACGCGTGGGAGCGGCTGGCCGAGGACGGCGAGACCGGCGCGATCGGCCGCCGCCACGCGCTGTGCGTGCGCGACCTGCTGGCGCGCGCCAACGCGGAACTCGGCGAGCGGCAGGTGACGCTGTTGGCCTGGCGCGCCGCCCACGCGTCGGCGATGGCGGACGTCCGCGCCGCGCTGGACTGGGCCGACGGCCCCGGCGGGGACGCGATCCTCGGCGCCGAACTGGTCGTCGAGTCCGGGCGCCTGCAGCTGGAGATCGGCCTGAACGACGAGTTCCTGCCGCGCGCCGTCGACTCGCTGGCCACGCTGCGGGCGCGCGACGTCGTGCCGCCGGATCTCGAGCTGCGCCTGCTGACCCTGCTGTGCCTGGTGGGCGGGCAGTGCCTCGTCGATCGCGAGATCCCGCCCGAGGTGCCGTCGCAGCTGGACGACCTGGCGACGCGCACCGGCTCGCCCGCGCAACGCCGCACGGCGCTGTTCGCGCTGTGCGTCAACGCGTTCGGCCGTGGCGACTACCCGCGGGTCGTCGCGTGCGTGGCGCGCTTCGCCACGCTGCCGCCGGATCCGCTCGACCCCGCGAACCTCGTCGCCGCGCTGGTCGCCTGGCGCTTCGGCGCGCTGGGCAAGCACTACCTCGGTGAGCATCGCGCCGCCTGGGAAGACGGCGCCCGCGTGCTGGAACACGCGAAGCCCTCGGTCGCCGGCGCCTACACGCAGATGCCGCTGCCGGTGTCGATCGGCATCCTGCAGGCGCGCATCCTGTGGCTCGAGGGCCTGGCCGACCAGGCGCTCGAGCGCGCGCTCGGCACGCTGCGCCACTGCGAGGGCGCGCACCCGTTCGCGCTGAGCCAGGCGCTGTCGCTGGGCATCCTGCCTGTGCTGCTGTGGCGGGGCGACGACGAGCGCGCGATGGCGTTCCTCGCGCGCCTGGTGGATCACGAGCTGACGCACGCCCAGAGCTTCTGGATCGCGTGGGGCCACACCTATTGCAAGGCGCTCGCGCTGCGCGGCCACGACGTCGCCGCCATCCGCGCGCGGCTCGGGCCGACCGACCGCATCAACGCGATGCAGTCCGACATGCTCGCGACGCTGGCGCCCAAGCTCGTGGGCGCGGACGACCTGGCGCGCGTGGAGGCCGGCACCGTCGGCTGGTGCGCGCCCGAGGTGCTGCGCGTGCACGGCGAGCGGCTCGCCTCGGAGCCGATGCTCCTGCGCGCACTGGCGCTCGCGCGCCGCCAGGGCGCGCGCGCATGGGCGCTGCGCGCGGCCACCAGCCTCGCGGCGCGGTGGCGCGCGCTCGGCCGCCACGACACCGCGCGCGACCTGCTCGCGCCGGTGCTGGCCGGCATCGTGGAGGGGCGCGACTGCGCGGACGTGCGGCGGGCCGAGGCCTTGC
>JASLEM010000460.1 GCA_030151165.1 Burkholderiaceae bacterium | reverse complement strand
CTCGTCCATCGCCCCGCCCGCGCCCAAGGGCAAGATCGGCGCGATCGAAGGCGAGGACGTCTACAACGCGAGCCGCGTGCTGTTCCCGGCGGACTGGGCGCCGATGGCCAAGGCGCAGGGCGGCGTGCTGATCGTCTCGATCCCGCGCCCGACGACGATCCTGTACGTCTCCGACGACAGCGCCGAATCGATCGAGGCGCTGCGCGCCTTCACGCGCGACCGCCTGCGCACGGCGCCGGACGCGCTGAGCGACATCCTGCTGCGCTGGACGCCGGACGGCTGGGACGTCGTGCGCTGATCGCGCCGCGGCCGGCAAGTCCGACCCGCTGACGCGGCCGGGGCGCGCTTCCATAATGCGCGCCATGCCGCACCTTCGCCCCACGCTCGCCGCCGCCGCCCTGGCCCTGTCGTTCAACGCCTTCGCCGCGGACACCTCGCCGCCCGCGGCATCGGCGCCGCGCGCCGCTGGACGAAAGCGCGCTTCGAAGCCATCTCGAAGGAATGCGGCGGTTGCCTCGAGATCGTCACGCCCTCGCAGACCGTCACGGGCAAGCGCATACCCGATGGCGTATCGATCGAGGACGTCGTCGCGATCCAGCGCGGCACGTCCGACCCGAACCGCGTCGTCGCGATCACCGGCCACATCGACTCGCGCGTGACCGACGTGATGGACGCGACGCACGACGCGCCGGGCGCGAACGACGACGCGTCGGGCGTCGCCGCGGTGCTCGAGGCCGCGCGCGTGCTGTCGAAGCGCAGGTTCGCGGCGACGATCGTCTACGGCGTGCTGTCCGGCGAGGAGCAGGGCCTGTACGGGGGGAAGGTATTGGCCGACTACGCCAAGGCGCAGGGCTGGCAGGTCGAGGCCGACCTCAACAACGACATCGTCGGCAACAGCCATGGCGAGGACGGCGTGAACGACAACGGCGTCGTGCGCGTGTTCTCCGAGGGCACGAAGGCGCTGGAGACGCCCGCGCAGGCCAACAAGCGGCGCTACAACGGCGGCGAGGTCGACTCGCCCTCGCGCAACCTCGCCCGCTTCATCGCGGGGCTGGCCGACCGTACGCTCGTGAACTTCCGCGTGAACATGGTCTACCGCACCGACCGCTACGGCCGCGGCGGCGACCAGGTGCCCTTCCTCGAGGACGGCTTCCCGGCCGTGCGCCTGACCGAGCCGCACGAGGACTACCGGCGCGAGCACCAGGACCTGCGCACCGAGAACGGCGTGCCGTACGGCGACACGATCGACCGCGTCGACGTCGACTACCTCGCCAACGTCACCCGCCTCAACGCGATCGCGCTCGCCGCGCTCGCCAACGCGCCGGCGCCCGTGCAGGGCGTGGCGATCGGCGGGGCCGTCACCACCGACACCGTCATGAGCTGGACGCCGCGCGCCGACGCCGCGAGCTACCGCGTGTGGTGGCGCGACACGACCGCGCCGCAGTGGCAACGCAGCCGCGCGTTCACGGCCGCCGACGCGGCGCACGCGGTGTTGAAGAACGTCGACCTCGACGACTTCTTCTTCGGCGTGTCGGCGGTCTCGGCCGACGGCTGGGAATCGCCGGTGGTGTTCCCGGGCGACGCCGGCAGCTTCTGAGCCGCGCTCAGCGGCGCGCCGCGACGACCGGCACGACGAGGCTCGTGGAGGCCCCGGTCGACGCCGCCGTGCGCGTCGAGCATGCCGCGTCGTCGCAGGTGTCGAAGACGGCCGGGCTCGCATCGACGAAGGCGTCCGAGAAGTTGACGATTCGCGCGGCCAGTGTCGGCCGGTCGTCAGCGACGTCGAGGCTCGACGAGACGGCGTAGGCGCCGGCCGCCGCGCCCTGCGCGAGATGGATGCGCCCGAGGTAGGCGACGCGGCCCGCCTTGACGTGGAAGCGCACACGGAAGTGGCCCGCGGGCTCCAGGCCTTGCGGCGCGGGCCAGTCGAAGAACTCGTAGTCGCCGTCGTCCAGCGGCATCAGCACCAGGCGGCCGCGCGGGTTCGACCAGGCGAGCGGCTCGGCGATCGAGTGGAAGGTCACGTCGCGCGTCTCCTTCTGCCCGACCCGGCGCAGGCGCCAGAAGAAGTTCGCGGGGAAGCTGTCGTCCGCGGTCACGCCGACCGCGACGAGGCCCTTGCCCGAGACCGCGGCCAGGCGGTAGCCGGGGCGGACGTCGGTCGACGCGCAGCCGGACGCGAACAGCGCCGCGCCGAACAGCGTCACGCACAGCAGGAATCTTGGTCGCATCTCGCCAGGCCGTCGGCCCACAGTCTCGGGAAGCGCGATGTTAGCGTCCGGCCGCGCGCGTGCGGAACGTGACGGACCAGCGCAACGCGTCGACCGGCGCGACGCTGTGCTGCCAGCCCCAGCGCGCGGCGCCGCGCATCGCGTAGATCGAGCGCGGCGCGGCGTTCAGCCGGACGATGTCGGCGCGCTTCGGGGCGACCGGCGGGAACGGCCGGAAGCGCAGCGTGGCGGTCGAGCCGAGCGAGACGCCGAAGACGTGTTCGAAGTCGGGCACGTCGCGATGCCAGCCGAGCGGCGTGCCCGGCGCGTACTCGGCGACCAGCGCGTGCACCAGCGCCTCGGGCGCGACGCCCGCCCAGCGCGCGACACGCGCGCGCAGCGGATGCAATTCGACCGCGAGCTCGGCGGCGGGCAGCAGCCGGTTGGCGTCGTAGTCGAAACTGCCGCCGAAGCTCACGACGCGCCGGCGCGCCTCGTAGCTCTTGTACTTCGCGGCGGCGAGCGGCAGCGTGCGGATCAGCGCGATGAGCTGCGCTTCCTCGTCGCGGTCGAGGAAGTCGGGCGCATAGTCGAGGCCGGGCGGCAGGTTCGCTGGAACCGGTTCCGGCAAATCGAACAGCGAGCCTTGCGCGTCCGCCATGCCTGACGCCATCCTAGGCGACGCCTTCGATCATGCGCGCGGCGATGACGCGGTGGAACGGCATCACGAGCGCCAGGTAGCGCCGGCCCCAGGCGTTGTGCCAGCGCACGACGGTGGTCACCGTGGCGACGCCCGCGTCGACGGTGACGACGATGCGGAAGTCGAGGTGCCAGTCGTCGAAGCCCATCAGCACTTCGCGCGGCGACTGCCGGATGATCGGGAAGTCGCTCGCGGGCGCGGGCGTGAGGCCGACGAGCCGGCCCAGCCGGTTGCGTGCGCCGAGCAGTGCGCGGATCCACAGCGGGCCGCGACTGAAAGCGAGTGCGGTGGCGCCGATCGCGTCGAGCCCGGCGGGCGCGTCGACCGCGTACGCGTCGGCGAACTGGTAGCCGGGGAGGATCGCCGCGCATGCGGTATCGGGGGCGGCGGGTCGGGCACTCGGGCGGGGGCTCATGGCACCACTGTAGCGGCCGCGGATGACCGACCCGGCGAGTCGGGCAAGGCCGAGGGAGCGTCGATTGCCACCGGACGCCTTTGCCATCCGCGCCGGCGACCCGCGGCGCCCTGCCCCATGAACCTCGAACTCCTGGACAACTGGATGTGGCCGCTGGCCACGATGTGCGGCACCGTCGTCGTCGCGATCCTCGCCTACCTCGTGATCCGCCCGATCGCGCGCCGGCTGAGCCGCCACGCGCCCGTCGCCGCGGCGGTCAACAGACAGCTCGACAAGCCGCTGCGCTACCTGCTGCCGCTCGTCGCGCTGCAGTTCGCGCTCGAGGGCGCGCCCGACAACCTCGCCCACATCGGCGGCGTGCGCGAGACCGTCACCGTGCTGCTGATCATCGCGTTCACGGCGGCCGCGATCGCGGCGGTGCGCGGAGTGGTCGACGCGGTCATCGTGCTGCATCCGCAGGACGTGGCCGACAACCTCGAGGCGCGCCGCATCATCACGCAGACGCGCGTGCTGTCGCGCATCGCGACCGGCCTCGCGCTGTTCGCCGGCATCGCGTTCATCCTGATGACCTTCCCGCGCGCCCGCGAGTTCGGCACCAGCCTGCTCGCGTCGGCGGGGCTGTCCGCGCTCGTCATCGGCCTGGCGGCCAAGTCGGTGTTCGGCAACCTGCTCGCCGGCCTGCAGATCGCGCTGTCGCAGCCGATCCGCATCGACGACGTGCTCATCGTGCAGGGCGAATGGGGCCGCGTCGAGGAGATCACGAGCACCTACGTCGTGCTGAAGATCTGGGACGAGCGCCGCCTCGTCATCCCGCTGCAGTGGTTCATCGACAACCCGTTCCAGAACTGGACGCGCACGACGTCCCAGATCATCGGCAGCGTGTTCTTCTGGGTCGACTACACGACCGAGCTCGAACCGCTGCGCGCCGAGGCGACGCGGCTCGCGCAGAGCTCGAAGGACTTCGACCGGCGCGTGTGCCTGCTGCAGGTCGTGGACACCAGCGAGCGCGCGATGAAGCTGCGGCTGATCATCAGCTCGGCGTCGGCCGGGCAGAGCTGGGACCTGTGCTGCCTCGTCCGCGAAGGCGTGATCGCCTACATGCAGAAGACACAGCCGCACGCGCTGCCCCGGATACGGGCCGAGGTATATGAGGCGGCGGCCGGTCGAGACCTCCCCATGCAGGGCGCCGACGCGCAGGCGCCCTCGCCCCATCTCGAATCGCGCCTCGCGGGCGAGCGCACGGACGCCGGCACAGCCCCCGTCAACAATGACACCGGCATGACGAGCCTGACCGCGCCCACGGGTGGCGTGGTGCCGCCGCAGCAGCCGCCGAAGTAAGGGCATTGCCAGCTCGACAGTGATCGCTAGAATGCGCGCGGTCGGACGTCGACACGACGCCGGCTTGCATACCCAGGGAGGTAACCGCACGTAACGCAGGTTTCCTCATGCAAACCAGATCCGCGCTGTCAATTCTCGAGCGGAGAAATGTTCGTGATCGTGATCACGGATCCGAGAGATCGCTGCTTTTTTCAGCACATCTCTCGGTACCAACCCGTACGCGACGCATCGACAATTCGAGCATCCCCTTCGTCACGACGCCTCTTTGTCGAGCGCCCAGATCATGAAACGCCGCACGATGTTGAGCTTGCTGGCCTCCCTGCCAGCCACGTCCCTGTCGACCACCGCGTTCGCCAAGGAATCGGGGGCGATCGTCCTCGGCCAGTCGGCGCCGACCACCGGCCCGTCCGCGCAGCTGGGCATCCAGCTCAATCGCGGCGCGCGCCTGTACTTCGACAAGATCAACGCCGCCGGCGGCATCGACGGCCGCAAGATCGACCTGCGCCTCGTCGACGACGGCTACGAGCCGGCGCGCGCGAAGGCCAACACCGAGAAGTTCATCAACGACGACGTGTTCGCGCTGTTCGGCTACGTCGGCACGCCCACGTCGCTGGCCGCGCTGCCGCTCGTCAAGGACTCCGGCATCCCGTTCTTCGGCCCGTTCACCGGCGCGATGGCGCTGCGCCAGCCGGTGCTGCGCAACGTGTTCCATGTCCGCGCGTCGTATGACGACGAGACGGCGCTGATCGTCGACCAGCTGAACCATCTCGGCCTGAACAAGGTCGCGGTCTTCCGTCAGAACGACAGCTACGGCCAGGCCGGGCTCGACGGCGTCACCAAGGCGCTGAAGAAGGTCGGCCTCGCGCCGGCGGCGGTCGCGACGTTCGAACGCAACTCGGTGCAGGTCGCGCCGGCGGTCAAGGACATCGTCGCGGCGCGCCCGGACGTCGTCGTGCAGATCGGCTCGTACAAGAGCTGCGCCGCGTTCATCCGCCAGGCCCGCCAGGCCGGCTACGGCGGCCAGTTCTACAACGTGTCGTTCGTCGGCACGCAGGCGCTGTCGGACGAGCTCGACAAGGAAGCCCTCGGCGTCGTCGTGAGCCAGGTCATGCCCTACCCGTTCTCGCCGGCCGTGGGCATCGTGCGCGACTACCTCGACGCCGTGAAGGCCGCCGGCGGCGACGCGAAGGCGAACTACTCGAGCCTCGAAGGCTACGTCGACGCGCGCGTGTTCGTCGAGGGCCTGAAGCGCGGCCGCGTCGTCACGCGCGACGGCCTGATGACCGGCCTCGAGTCGCTGCAGCACGTCGACTTCGACGGATTCAACCTCAACTTCGGCCGCGAGCACGCGGCGTCGCACTTCGTCGAGCTGTCGATGCTGACGGGCGACGGCGGCGTCAAGCGCTGAACGGATCTCGCCGAACGCCCGCAAGACAGCGCCATCGGACGAGTCCGCGCATTGCGGCGGCGACGCACCCGCATCCGGCGCTGCCGCCCCAGCCTGCCAAGAGAAGGCCAAGGGAGCGCTGGATCCGGCTCCGCCGGGCCAGCCGCGGAACGCCCCCTCGGGGGGCAGCGAGCGCCAGCGAGCGTGGGGGCCTCATTTCATGATTTTCCAGGCGCGTTTCATCAGGTCGCCGCTCGAGCTCGCCTTCGCCGCGAGCCGCGCATCGCCGCCGCGCAGCAGCGAGGCCGCGCGATAGAGCACGGCGCGCAGGCCGAAGCCGGCGACGGTGACGAGGTCGTACAGCAGCACGCCCTTGTCGCCGCGCATGTGCAGGTAGAACTGGCGCGGGCCCTTCAGCGAGGACAGCATCACGCTGGCCTCCTGCTGCTTCATGCTCTCGCCCTGGTAGTGGATGATGGACGCCACCGGCGTGTACACCACGCGCCCGCCGGCCATCTTCAGGCGGTGGCACAGCTCCATGTCCTCGCCGTACATGAAGTAGTGCGGGTTGAACAGCTGGCCGCCGAGGCGGTCGGCGCGCAGGATCATCACGGCGCCGGAGACCCAGTCGACGTCGATGTCGTGCGGCACGTCGCGGTCGAGG
>JASLEM010000587.1 GCA_030151165.1 Burkholderiaceae bacterium | reverse complement strand
GATGTAGCCGACGCGCAGGTTGGGCGAGATCGTCTTCGAGTAGCTGCCGACGTACAGCACGCGCGCCAGCTGGTCGAGGCTCGCGAGCGACGGGCGCGGGTCGGGGTCGAGGTCGACGTAGAGGTCGTTCTCGACGATCGTCAGGCCATGGCGGTCGGCGAGCTGCAGCACGCGGTGGAGTTGCGGCAGCGTGGCGGTCGACGCGGTCGGGCTCTGCAGGCGCGGCTGGGTGAAGAAGACGCGCGGATGGTGCGTGGCGATCGCCTCCTCGAGCGCGGCGAGGTCGTAGCCCTGCGGCGTGCGCGCAACCGGGATCAGGCGCGCGCCGGCCACGCGCAGCGCGAACAGCAGGTTCGAGTAGCCGGGGTCGTCGACCAGCACCGCGTCGCCCGCGCGCACGAGGCGGCGGATCGCGAGGTCGAGCGCATGGCTCGAGCCGTGCGTCAGCAGCACTTGGTCGGGCTGCAGCGAGACCTCGTGCTCGGCCATCGCGTCGCGGATGAACTCGCGCAGCGGCAGGTGGCCGCGCGGGTCGCCGTAGCCGTCGAGCTCGACGCGCTCGGCCGCCATCGCGCGCAGGCTGCGCCGCACGCCGTCCTCGAACAGCCACGACTGCGGCAGCCAGCCGCAGCCGGCCTTCACGGCGAGGTGGCGGTTCTCGAAGATGCTGCGCAGGTACCACTGGGCGTCGAAGCTGGCGGTCGACGCGAGGCCGGGCACGGCGGCGGTCTCGACCGGCGCGCGCCGGCGCACGAAGAAGCCGGAATGCGGGCGCGAGACGAGGTAGCCCTGCGCGACGAGCCGGTCGTAGGCCTCGACGACGGTGAACACGCTGACCTGGTGCGTCTTCGCGAACTGGCGGATCGACGGGATCTTCGCGCCCGGGCGCAGGCTGCCGTCGGCGACGAGGCGGCGCAGGCCGTCGACGATCTGCGTGACGAGCGGCGTGGGGGAATCGGCTTGCAGCGTGAACATGGCTCTGTACAGGGTCGTCGACCTGCACAGTACGCAGGCTGGACAGCGCAACTGTACATGGCTGTATCGGTAGGCCGGAACTAAAGTCGCGGCATCCGGTCTGGCAGTGTCGACACCCCGCCGCACCTTCTGTTCTGCAACGCGCCCGCCGCGGGCGCCGGAGTTCCCCATGCAACGAGACGCCCACCTGAACAACGCCGCCCTGATGGCGCGCCGCCGCGCCGCCATGCCCACGGGCCTCGGCCAGACCTACGACATCGTCGCCGACCGCGCCGAGAACGCCGAGGTGTGGGACGTCGAAGGCAAGCGCTACATCGACTTCGCCGGCGGCATCGCCGTGCTGAACACCGGCCACCGCCACCCGAAGATCGTCGAGGCCGTCAAGGCGCAGCTCGACAAGGTGCACCACACCTGCTTTCAGGTGCTCGCCTACGAACCCTACATCGAGCTCGCCGAGCGCCTGATCGCCAAGGCCCCGGGCGACTTCCAGAAGAAGGCGTTCTTCCTGACGACCGGCGCCGAGGCGGTCGAGAACGCCGTCAAGATCGCGCGCGCCGCCACGAAGCGCTCGGCCGTCATCTCGTTCGGCGGCGGCTTCCACGGCCGCACGCTCCTGGGCATGGCGCTGACCGGCAAGGTCGCGCCGTACAAGGCCGGCTTCGGCCCGTTCCCGGCCGAGATCTACCACGCGAAGTTCCCGACCGCGCTGCACGGCGTGAGCGTCGCGGACTCGCTGGCGTCGATCGAGGCGATCTTCAAGTACGACGTCGAGCCCGAGCGCGTCGCCGCGATCATCATCGAGCCGGTGCAGGGCGAAGGCGGCTTCTACGACTGCCCGCCGGAGCTGGCCCAGGCGTTGCGCGCGCTGTGCGACAAGCACGGCATCGTCTTCATCGCCGACGAGGTGCAGACCGGCGCGGGCCGCACCGGCACGTGGCTGGCGTGCGAGCAATGGGGCGTCGCGCCCGACATGATCACGATGGCCAAGTCGATGGCCGGCGGCTTCCCGATCTCGGCCGTGATCGGCAAGGCCTCGCTGATGGACGCGCCCGGCCCCGGCGGCCTCGGCGGCACCTACGCCGGCTCGCCGCTCGCCTGCGCCGCGGCGCTCGCGGTGCTGGACGTGTTCGAGGAAGAGAACCTGCTCGAGCGCTCGAAGTCGATCGGCGCGCGCCTGAAGGCCGGCCTGAACGGCATCGCCGCGAAGCACAAGGCGATCCAGGACGTGCGCGGCCTGGGCGCGATGATCGCGATCGAGCTGTTCAAGGACGGCGACCTCAAGCAGCCGGACGCCGACCTCACGAAGCGCCTGTGCGCCGAGGCCGCGAAGCGCGGGCTGATCCTGCTGTCCTGCGGCTCGTACGCCAACGTCGTCCGCGTGCTGGTGCCCCTGACGGCCAGCGACGCGCTGATCGACGAAGGCCTCGCCGTGATGGCCGCCGCGTTCGACGCGGTCGCCTGAACGCGCGGCCTGCCGGAGCACGGTAGACCGGACCCCCGACCCGCCGCCGATCGCGCACCTTCGAGGTGCGTGCCCGGCGGCTTTTTCACGCCCGCCGGCGACCCGGCGGCAAAACCGCCGCAAACCCAGTCCCTGGCGCCGCGGCTGTCATCGGCCACCGGGTAGAGTTGCACCATCATCACCGGCCGCACCGCCGCGCTCGCCCGAGCGCGCCGCCCGCGGCCCGCAGGAGTTTCGAATGGACATGAAGACTTCCCCCATCGCCACGCTGAACGACGCCGGCCTGCTCAAGACCGATGCCCTGATCGGCGGCGAATGGATCGCCGGCGGCGCGCGCTTCGACGTGGTCGACCCGGCCACCGGCGTCAAGCTCGCGGACGTCGCCAACCTCGCCGCCGCGGAGGCCGACAGCGCGATCGCCGCGGCCGAGAAGGCCTGGGCGCCGTGGCGCGCCAAGACCGCGAAGGAGCGCCACGCGGTGCTGATGAAGTGGTTCTCGCTGATCGTCGCCAACGCGGACGACCTCGCGCGCATCCTCACGGCCGAACAGGGCAAGCCGCTCGCGGAAGCGCGCGGCGAGGTGATCTACGGCGCGAGCTTCATCGAGTGGTTCGCCGAAGAGGCCAAGCGCGTCTACGGCGAGACGATCCCGACGACCGACAACGGCAAGCGCTACCTCGTGCTCAAGCAGCCGGTGGGCGTGTGCGCGGCCATCACGCCGTGGAACTTCCCGATCGCGATGATCACGCGCAAGGTCGCGCCGGCGCTGGCCGCGGGCTGCCCGGTCGTCATCAAGCCGGCCGAGCAGACGCCGCTGT
>JASLEM010000326.1 GCA_030151165.1 Burkholderiaceae bacterium | reverse complement strand
GCCGCCGACGCCGCGGCCACCGCGCCCGATGCCGCGGAGGCGGCCGGCGCCGCCTTGGACGCGGGGTGCGCGGCGCGCGCGATCTTGCGATGCACGTTCGCGAGCGCCGGCGCCAGCAGCGCCAGCCCGAGGGCCGCGACGCCCATGCCCACCGCCACCGCGCGGCGCGCCGGCCTGCCCTCGTTTCGATCGTTCGTCCGCCTGTTCATCCCGCAAGTGTAGGCAAGCGGCGCGGGGCGGCCGTCCAGCGGCTGGCGCGTCGCGCCGCGGCCGCCCGGAAAGCGCCGTGCGCGCGCCCGCCGGCGACGTCGCGCCGTCACGCGTTTCATCCACAATGACGCCATGATCGAACCACTGCTCGTCCCCCGCGAATCCTTCGACGACCCCGACGCCGCCGTCGCCCGCGTGCGCCAGATCTACCAAGCCGGCGTCGACCACCTTCGCAAGCACCTGCACGACTTCGTCGCCGGCCGCGCGCCCGCGTCGCACGTGCGCGCCTGCTACCCGAGCGTGCGCGTGCACACCGACACCGTCGCGCGTGCGGACTCGGTCTCCAGCTTCGGCTTCGTCGCCGGCCCCGGCACGTTCGAGACGACGCTGACGCGGCCCGAGCTCTTCGCCGACTACTACCGCGAGCAGTTCCGCCTGCTGCACCAGCACCACGGCGTGAAGATCGAGGTCGGCGTCAGCCGCGAGCCGATGCCGCTGCACTTCAGCTTCGCCGAGCACGACCACGTCGAAGGCACGCTGACCGCGACGCAACGCCTGCAGCTGCGCGACCTGTTCGACCTGCCCAACCTCGCCGCGATGGACGACGGCATCGCCAACGGCACCTACGACGCCGGCCCCGGCGAGCCGTTGCCGCTCGCGCTGTTCACGGCGCCGCGCGTCGACTACTCGCTGCACCGGCTGCGCCACTACACCGGCACCGCGCCCGACCACTTCCAGAACTTCGTGCTGTTCACGAACTACCAGTTCTACATCGACGAGTTCATCGCGCTCGGCCACCGCGAGATGGCGCGCGAGGACTCGGAGTACAGCGAGTTCGTCGAGCCCGGCAATGTCGTCACCACGCGCCTGGGCCTGCCCGCGCCGACCGGCCCCGCCGGCGTCGCGCCCGCGCGCCTGCCGCAGATGCCCGCGTACCACCTGAAGCGCGCGGACAACAGTGGCATCACGATGGTCAACATCGGCGTCGGGCCGTCGAACGCGAAGAACATCAGCGACCACATCGCGGTGCTGCGCCCGCACGCCTGGATCATGCTGGGCCACTGCGCTGGCCTGCGCACGACACAGCAGCTCGGCGACTACGTGCTCGCGCACGGCTACGTCCGCGAGGACCACGTGCTGGACGAGGAGCTGCCGCTGTGGGTGCCGATCCCGCCGCTGGCCGAGGTGCAGGTCGCGCTCGAGCAGGCCGTGGCCGACATCACGCAGCTCGCCGGCTTCGACCTGAAGCGCGTGATGCGAACGGGCACGGTGGCGTCGACCGACAACCGCAACTGGGAACTGCTGCCGCACCCGGGCCCGGAGCGCCGCTTCAGCCAGAGCCGCGCGATCGCGCTCGACATGGAATCCGCCACGATCGCCGCCAACGGCTTCCGCTTCCGAGTGCCGTACGGCACCCTGCTGTGCGTCTCGGACAAGCCGCTGCACGGCGAGATCAAGCTGCCCGGCATGGCCAACCACTTCTACCGCGAGCGCGTCGAGCAGCACCTGCGCATCGGCATCCGCGCGCTGGAGCTGCTGCGCGGGTCGGGAGACAAGCTGCACAGCCGCAAGCTGCGCGGCTTCGCCGAAGTCGCGTTCCAATAGCGGCCGCTCCGCGGCGGGACGTCACGGCGGGCGTGGATCCTGCGACTGCGCGCAGGATGACAGGGCAACCTGGTGGCGATCGCGATGGCTTGTCAGCCTGCGCGCAGGATGACCGGGCAACCTTGTGGCGATCACGATGGCTTGTCATCTTGCGCGCAGTCGCAGGATCCACCCCTGCCAAGGCACGGCCCCGGAACGGCGCAGTCCCCATTGCGCACCTCGCTCGAGCGGCGTAGTCTCGAATCCCCTGCCATCCGGCCGTGTCGCGGTTCGGGTCGCCGCGCTGCCGCCTGGCGTCCCGGCCCGTGGAGACACGCGCCATGACCAGCATCGATCCGTCGGACATTGCCACGATTCGCAACGTCGCCCTGGTGGGCGCCTCGGCCACCGGGAAGACGACACTCGCCGAGGCCTTGCTGGCGCGCGCAGGCGCCATCAAGACCGCGGGATGCGTGGAGCGCGGATCGACCGTGAGCGACCACGATCCGCTCGAGAAGCGGGTGCAGCATTCGCTCAACACCTCGGTGCTGCACTGCAGCCACGCCGGCACGCGTCTCCAGTTGCTCGACACGCCGGGCGCGCTCGAATTCGTCGGCCAGTCGCTGCCCGCGCTCGAGGCCGTCGAGACCGCCGCCCTCGTCATCAGCGCCACGGCGGGCGTCGACGCCACCGCGCAGCGCATGATGGCGCACGCGGCCGAGCGCCGGCTCGACCGGATGATCATCGTCAACCGCATCGACGTCGCCGGCGCCGACTGCGCCGCGGTGCTCGCGCAGATCCGCGCCGCGTTCGGCCGCGAATGCCTGCCGCTGAACCTGCCGGCCGCCCGCGGCACGCGCGTCGTCGACTGCTTCTTCAACCGCGACGGCGACAGCGACTTCTCCTCGCCCGAGGAAGCGCATCGCGCGCTCGTCGAACAGGTCGTGGAGGTCGACGCCGACTTCGTCGACCGCTACCTCAACCAGGGCGACGTCGACGCGAGCGAGCTCCACGCGCCGCTCGAGCAGGCGCTGCGCGAGGGGCACCTGATCCCGGTGTGCTTCGTCTCCGCGCGCACCGGCGCCGGCGTGCCGGAGCTGCTCGACGCGATCGCCAAGCTGCTGCCGAACCCGACCGAAGGCAACCCGCCGGATTTCCTGGACGGCGAAGGCGAGGATGCCAAGCTCGTCCACGCGAAGCCCGACCCGAACCTGCACGTGATCGCGCACGTGTTCAAGGTCACCGTCGACCCGTACGTCGGCAAGATGGGCATCCTGCGCGTGCACCAGGGCTGCATCACGCGCGACAGCCAGCTGTTCGTCGGTGACGGCCGCAAACCGTTCAAGGTGTGCCATCTCTATCGACTGCAGGGCGCCGAGCACGTCGAGATCTCGCGCGCGCTGCCGGGCGACATCTGCGCCATCGCGAAGGTCGACGCGATGCACTTCGACGCCGTGCTGCACGACGCCGCCGAGGACAGCCACATGCACCTCAAGCCGCTCGCGTTCCCGGCGCCGGTGCACGGCATCGCGATCGAGCCGAAGCGCCACGGCGACGAGCAGCGGCTGTGGGATCTCGTGCAACGCGCCGTCGACGAGGATCCGTGCCTGCGCATCGAGCAGGTCGCGGCGACGCGCGAGACGGTCGTCAACGGGCTCGGCGAGCTGCACCTGCGCATGCTGCTCGAGCGGCTGCGCGACGTGCACAGGTTCGAGGCCGAGACGCGCCCGCCGCGCACCGCCTACCGCGAGACCATCACCGTGAAGGCGGAGGGCCACCACCGCCACAAGAAGCAGACCGGCGGCGCGGGGCAGTTCGGCGAGGTGTTCCTGCGCGTCGAGCCGAAGGCGCGCGGCGAGGGCTTCGAGTTCGTCGACGCCGTCAAGGGCGGCGCGATCCCCGGGCAGTTCATGCAGGCGGTCGAGAAAGGCGTGCGCGAGGCGCTCGCGGCCGGCGCGATCGCGGGCTATCCGGTCGAGGACATCCGCGTCACCGTGCATGACGGCAAGAGCCACAGCGTGGACTCGAAGGACATCGCCTTCGCGACCGCCGCGCGCAAGGCCACGTGGGTCGCGATCATGGAGGCGCGGCCGATCGTGCTGGAGCCGATCGTCGACGTGGAGATCGTCGCGCCCGCGAGCGCGATGGGCGACATCACCGGCGACCTCGCCTCACGCCGCGGCCAGGTCAACGGCACCGAGGCGCAGCTCGGCGGCGCGATGGTCGTGCGCGGCCAGGCGCCGGCCGCGGAGCTGATCGGCTACGCGATGCGACTCAACGCGATGACCAGCGGCGAAGGCCACTACACGCTCGCGTTCTCGCACTACGAGCCGGCGCCGACCAGCGTGCAGAACGCGCTGCGGAACCAGCACAAGCCGGTGGACGTGGACTGACTGACGCGTCCCGGAATTGCGTGACCTCCATCACGTCGCGCCCCCGGTGCACATGCACCGCGGGGACGCGACGGGAATAGCGCCGACCCTATACTGACTGGCGCGTGTTAGCCGATCGCAAAGACATCGGCAACGCGAGATCAGTCATCCATCGAGGGAGGTTCCATGTTGAATCGTTTCAGCGCCGCAGGCGCGGTAGCGGCGTGCGCACTCGCGATCGCCGGTTGTGCCACCGAGTCGTCGCACTCCGTGCAAGTCGAGAAGACGCAGTCCGCCGCGGTCGCCTATAACGGCCCGCGCGTGCCCGTGTCCATCGGCAAGTTCGACAATCATTCCAGCTTCGGCCGCGGCGTGTTCTCGGATGGTGTCGACCGTCTCGGCAGCCAAGCCAAGACGACGCTGGTCGCCCATCTCCAGCAATCGCAGCGCTTCGCCGTGCTCGATCGCGACAACCTCAGCGAAGGCGCGCAGGAAGCGAAGTTGCAAGGCGCCACGCAACAGCTTCGCGGCGCGGCGTATCTCGTCACGGGCGATGTGACGGAGTTCGGGCGCAAGGAAGTCGGCGACGAGCAATTGTTCGGCATCCTCGGTCATGGCAAGCGCCAGATCGCCTATGCCAAGGTCACGCTCAACGTCGTCAACACGTTGACATCGGAAGTCGTCTACTCGGTCGGCGGCGCCGGCGAGTTCGAACTGTCGAACCGCGAGGTGCTCGGCTTCGGCGGCACTGCGGCCTACGACGCGACGCTGAACGGCAAGGTGCTCGACCTGGCCATCCGTGAGGCCGTCGATCGCCTCGCCGCGGGCAAAGACGCCGGCCAATGGCAGGAGGCGCGCCGATGAGCGCCCTTTCCGCGCGCGGGCTCGGCGCCGCGCTCTGCGTTGTCGCTCTTGCGGGCTGCGCCCACGCGCCGCAACCGCTCTACGCATGGGGCACATTCCCCCATCAGCAATACGACACGCTGCGCGGGGAGGGGCAGTCACCCGCCGAGCAGATCGCCGCGCTTGAAGCGCAGTCCGAAAAGTCGGCTGCTGCCCACACCGCGTTGCCGCCGGGGTTCCGCGCGCATCTCGGGATGCTGTACCTCGACGCAGGCAACCCGGACAAGGCACGCGCGCTGTGGAACGGAGAGAAGGCGGCCTTCCCCGAATCGACCGTCTACATCGATCAGTTGTTGGCACGCCTCGACGGCCCGGCCAAGGCAACTCAAGCGGGGGCTGCATCGTGATGAAGCTCAAGTTCCTCGCCCTGCCGGCCGCCACGCTGCTGCTGGCTGGCTGCGCGCATCGACCGCCGCCGTACGACTACACCGCGTTCCAGCAGGCCAAGCCGAAGTCGCTGGTGGTGCTTCCGCCGATCAACGACTCGTCCGACGTCAAGGCCACGCCAAGCGTGTGGGCCAACGCGACGATGCCCCTGGCCGAGGCGGGCTATTACGTGTTGCCGGTGACGCTGGTCGACTCCACGTTCAAGCAGAACGGCGTGACCGACGCTCACGACGCACAAGCGCTGCCGTGGCAAAAGCTGCATGATGTGTTCGGGGCCGATGCGGCGGTCTACATTAAGGTGACGCGCTACGGCACGACGTACCAGGTCGTCTCCAGTGACACGCGTGTCGAAGTGACGGCGCGCGTCGTGGACCTGAGAAGCGGCGAGTTGCTGTGGCAAGGCAACGCGATCGCGAGCTCGGCCGAGAATCAGGGCGGCGGTGGTGGCTTGGCCGCGCTGCTCGTGCGCGCCGTGGTGAACCAGGTACTCAACTCGGCGACCGACGCGTCCTTCAACTACGCGGGCATCGCGGACGCCCGCATGCTCGGAGCCCCTCGGGTCAACGGCATGCTGCCGGGGCCGCGCTCGCCGTCGTACGGCCAGCCTCCACTGCTGCCCTGACGGATCTTGCGGCGCATCCGCGGGAGCGGATTCGCCGCGTCGGCGTAGGCGTCAGTCGTCGCTGTCCGCGCTGTCGTCCGCGTCGTCCTCGGCATTGGTCTTCGACCACGCCGACAGGCGTTTCTCGAGCGGCTGCGCCGACTGCACGAAGGCCTCGGCGGAGACCGGCTTGGCCAGGCGCAGCGCGGGGATCGAGATCGTGCCGAGGTAGAGGTCGCCCACCAGCGGCTCCTGCTGCAGCGCGCGGTCGGCCAGCAGCAGGCCGCCGCCCACCGTCACCGCGCTCGCCACGGCCAGGGCGAAGGCGCGGCGGCGTTGCGGCAGCACGAGGCTCATGTGATGCCACAGCAGCAGCGCGAGCGCGCCAACGAAGACGACGTGGCCCAGCTTCACGACGGCCGGCATCGACAGCGCGAACGCGACCTGCCCCGACACCGCCAGCCCGACGAACGCGATGAGCAGCCACGTCAGCGCCAGGTGCAGGTGCCCCCAGAACGCGAACCGGTGCTGGAACAGCTTCGAGCCGAGCGCCCACAACGCGCACCAGACGATCAGGCCGACCGGCGCCGAGAGGTAGCGGACGATGGTCGACGACCCGGGCTCGCCCGGCACCGTCGACAGCCACAGGTCGAACGCGCGCCAGACCGAGCCCAGCACCATCAGCACGACCAGGACGACGGCGCGTCGGCGATCGGTGTCGCGCATGTCGACGATGCGCTGCTCGGGCGCCAGCGGCTCGCCGGCGAGGCGCACGCGCAAGGTGGTCGCGCCGACGCACAGCTCGCCCGCCGGCGGCAGGCGCGCGGTCGATCCGGCGGCGACGGTCGCGCGGCCCAGCCGCACGCCGTTGAGCGTGGGCGCGGGCTCGACATGCACGGCGTCGTCGCGCCACGCGAGGTCGGCGTGGTGCGGCGCGACATGCGGGTCGTCGAGCACGACGTCGTTGTCGATCGCGCGGCCGATGCGCACGGGCCAGCGCGTGACGCGCAACGCCTGGCGCGGCTGGCCGTCCCGGTCGAGCAGCTCGATCAGGGCGAGCGTTTCCATGCGAATCCTTGGAGGTAGTGGGATGCGAGCAGCTGCGCGTTCTTGAAGCTGACGCCGCGCGCGTCGAAGCGGCCCTGCACGCCCTCGGTCTTCGCGTCGACCGACTGCGTCAGCACGGCGACGTCGTAGAGCCCCGGCAGGCGGCGGTAGGCGCGCAGGCACATCACGGTGCGCATCGGCAGGCCGGCGTTCTCGACGAAGTCCTCGTTGCACAGCGGCGCGGTGAGGTCGCGCGTGCGCCGGCCCATCGCCTCGTTCTGGAAGCTCTGGCTGTACTCCTGCGCGAAGCGCAGCGCGCCGAGCTTGCTGCCGTCGTAGACCTCGTGGCGCACCGACAGGTCGCCGGTGCGCAGCGAGTGGCTGATGAAGATCGCGGTGTCCATCTGGCAGTCCGAGCGCTCGAACTGCAGGCCCTTGGACTCGGGCGGGTTCGACGAACCCCAGCAGCGCATGAAGTCCTCCTGCGGCACGGGCAGGTCGTAGTGCGCGTGCTTGATCTGGCGCCACGGCAGCGCGACGAAGCGCGTCGTCAGCGCCTGCTGGTGCTCGAGCAGCTGGCGCGCGAGCTCGGCCTCGACGCTGCCCGTGATCGGCCTGGCCGCCGCGCCGCGCGCGACGAGCGCCTGCGCGAACTGCGCGGGCACGAGGAAGCTGATCTGCTGGCCGTCGAGCCGCGTCGCCACGTTGACGCCAACCACGCGGCCGCGGTCGTCGAGCACCGGCCCGCCGCTCATGCCCGGGTTCAGCGAGCCGGAGAACAGGATCTGCGGCAGGTAGCTGCGCTCGACCAGCCCGTTGTACGTGCCCTCGACCACGGCGAAGCCGACGTCCAGCGGATTGCCGAGCGAGAAGATGCGCTCGCCCTGCGACAGCGGCGTCTCGGCCGGGCGGAACTCGAACAGGCCGCGCGCGCCGATGTCGGCCGGCGGCGTGGCCATGCGCACCAGCGCGAGGTCGTGCACGACGTCGAACGCGACGAGCTGCAGCGCGCCCGACTGGCCGTCGGCCATCTGGAAGCTGAGCCGGTAGCGCTGCGGCTCGAGCGCGACCTGGCTGACGACGTGCCAGTTCGTCAGGATCAGCCCGTTCGCGCCGATCAGCGAACCCGAGCCGACGCTTGCCTGGCTGTCCTGGTCGCGCAGCAGCGTGCGCACCTGCAGCAGGCGCGGGCGGCCGGTGTCGTAGATGCGGCGCGCGGAGGCGGACATGTTGGGCTTGTCGCTGTCGGCGTCCTTCGCGGCGGCAGCCGCGGACGCCTCGGCGGTCGCGCGGGCGAGCGGGGACTCGGGCGCGGACGGCGGCCGCGCGCTGGCGGGCGTGGCCGGTGCGCCGGCGTGCAGCGCGGCCAGCAGCAGGGGCAGGGCGACGCGGCCGAAACGGCGCAGGAAAGTGCTGGCAGGGCGCATCGGACCATCGTAACCGAGGGCCCCGCGGGCACCCCGCGACGGACCGCCCCGCTCGCGACGCGGCATGGCCTTGCGAACACACCAGGGCAACATGAGACACGACCCTTTATCATGTGCCCCCATGCACGCCCCTCGAGACGTGGCCTCTATCCGCCTGGACAACGCGCTCGCGCTGTTCGACGAATTCGTCCGCAACACCATCAAGCACCCCGACGCCGCCACGCTGCGCGGCCTCGAACGTCGGTTCGCCGAACGCCTGCAGATCCAGCCGAGCTACTGGAGCCAGATCAAGAGCCGCTCGCGGCTGATCGGCGAGCGCCTCGCGCGGCAGTTCGAGCAGTGCTGCCAGAAGCCCGTCGGCTGGATGGACGCCGAACACGCGGGTGCCGGCACCGGCGGCGCGGCGACCGCGGCGGCCAGGGCCACGCCGCCGGCGCCGTCCGACAGCCCGCTGCCGCAGGACGACGACGAGCGCTTCATCACCGGCCTCGTGCTCACCTACTACCGGCGCCACCCGCAACGCGCCCGCACGCGCCTGCTCGACCTGCTCGGTGAGGTGCTGATGCCCGTCGCCGAGGCGTCGCCGCCCGCGGAAGCCGCGCCGGTGTCGCCGCGCAAGCTCGCCCCGGGCGTCACGGCGAAGCCGGCGCCGGCCCCGAAGGCGCCGGACGATCCGATGGCGCTCTGGCAGTCCGCGCAGAGCGGCATCGCGCCGCTGAAGAAGAAGCGCTGATCCAGCCGACCCGCACCGGGCGAGGCTCGACAGTTCGTCAGCCTCGCGCCAGCTAGCGTTGCTGCGGTGCGACGGCGGGGCCCGATTCCGGAACCACCGCACACATCGGCGTTTCCCGACTTCCCTCGCAACGCCGTCCGCGCTTCAATGGAGGCACGAAAGGAAGCGGCAGCCAGCCGCTTGTCACGATCATGCTCTGGGCCGCTCTCGCTCTCACCTCCTGCGCCGTTCTCATCCTCGCCATCGAGCTGGATCGACGTCGCATGAAGCGCCTCGTCAGCCGGGCGCTGACGACGCCGCAGGCGGTCGAGCAGGCGTGGGTGTCGCCGCCGGACGCGGAAGGCCTGCGTCGCCTGTTCGTGAAGCCGATCGGCGCGCGCCCGCGCACCGTGGCGGTCGACTTCGAGGTCGACGACGTCGTGCGCCAGTTCACGCTGGCCGGCATCAAGATCGGCTACGAGCGCACCGACAGCGTCGCCTGAGCGCGCGTCGAAGCACAGCACCCACAACGGCGCCCGTGCGGCGCAACGAATCCAGGAACGGCGGGCCGCGCGAGCGGGCCCGCCGTTTCGCTTTCAGGGCGCCGGCGCCACGACCCCGTTGTCCGGGTACGGCGGCAGCAGCGGCGGCGGCGCGGGCAGGCCGGCCGGCTTGCCGTTCAGCGCCTTCAGCATCATCGCGACCGCGGTCTCGAGCTGCGCGTCGTGGCCGGCGAGCAGGTCGGCAGGCTGGTTCTCGACCTCGACGTCCGGATCCACGCCATGGTTCTCGACGGCCCACTTGCGGTCGAGGTTGTAGATGGCGTCCTCCGGGATCGTGACGTAGCCGCCGTCTATCATCGGCCAGTTGCCCCGGATGCCGCGCACGCCGCCCCAGCTGCGCGTGCCCACCACCGGGCCGAGGCCGTAGAGCTTGAACAGGTACGGGAAGATGTCGCCGTCCGACGCCGACCAGTGGTTCACCAGCGCCACCTTCGGCCCGACCTGGATCTCCTCCGGCTCGGTCACGACGGCCGACTCGCGGTTCGTCCCGAGCGACGCCAGCACGCGGCGCAAGCGCTCCAGCGCGAACGGCGCGATGAAGCCGCCGCCGTTCCAGCGGTCGTCGATGATCATCGCCTGCTTGTCGGTCTGCGCGTAGTACTGGCGCACGAACTGCTGCAGGCCGAGCTGCTCCATGTCGCTCATGTAGACGTAGCCGACACGCCCGCCGGACAGCTTGTCGACGACCGCCCGGTTGTGCGCGATCCACGCCGCCTCGCGCAGGCTGATCTCCTTGTCGACGGGCCGCACGACGACGTGGCGGCGCGCGCCGGTCGGGCTCGCGGCGACGGTGAGGTCGACGGTCGTCTCGGCGTCGGTCAGCTGCATCAGGCTGTCCGGGTCGGCGGGCGCGCGCAGCTCCACGCCGTTGATCGCGAGCAGGTAGTCACCCGCGCTGACGGCGAGGCCGGGTTGCGCGAGCGGGCTGCGGTAGTCGTCGCGCGTGTTGTCGCCAGGGTAGATCCGGGCGATGCGGTAGAGGCCGGAGGGCGCGTCGAGCGCGTAGTCGGCGCCCAGCATTCCGGGATGGGCGGCGGGCGTGGTGTCGGCGTCGTCACCGCCGCCCACGTAGGTGTGCGAGTTGCCGATCTCGCCCAGCACCTGCCCGATCAGGTAGTTCAAGTCCTCGCGCGAGCCGAGCAGCGGCACGAGCTTGCGGTAGCTGTCGTGCACCGCCTTCCAGTCCTGGCCGTTCATCACCGGCGAGAAGAACAGGTCGCGCTCGAGGCGCCAGGCGTTCTCGAACATCTCGGCCCACTCCTGCGCCGGGTCGACGAGCGCGCGCATGCGGTCGAGGTTCAGCGGCTTGCGCGTCTCGTCGTCCTTGAACGCGTCGGCCTTGGTGTCGAGCACCGTGAAGGACTTGTCGTGCTTGACCAGCACGCGCTCGCCGTCGAGCGAGAGGGAGTAGCTGTCGACGTCCTCCGTCACGACGGACGCCTTGCGCTTCTTCAGGTCGTAGAAGCGCAGCGCCGACTTCTCGCCCTTCAGCGAGCCCTCGATCAGCCCGATCGGCTGCGTCAGATAGAAGACGCGGCTGCCGCGGACGTCGAGCTGCGCGATGTTGGCGCCGTCGACCGGCAGCGCGACCGCGCGCGCCATCATGCCGTCGAGGTCGATGCGGATCGGCGGCGTGGCGGTCGTGCGGTCCGGCGGCAGCTTCTCGTCAGCCGCGGCGGCCTTGGTCTCCTTGCCGTCCTTGCCCTCCTTGACCGCCTTCGCGGCCTTCTTGCGCTCGGCGTCGTCGTCCATCTTCGAGTCGCCGCCGTCAGGCTTGCGATCGGCCTCGTCGGAACGCGGCGCCATCGGGGACGGCGTGTCGTGCGCGAGCGGGATCGCGTAGATGCCGCCGGACTTCAGGATCGCGAAGTCGAAGTCGACGTCCGAGCCGACAGTGTTCTCGTGGCGGTTGGATGTGAAGAACAGCGTCTTGCCGTCGGGCGACCACGCGGGGTTGCCGTCGATGCCGGAGCCGTCGCCCAGGCGCGTGACGCGGCCGGTCGCGAGCTCGTGCAGGTAGAGATCGCGCCGGCGGCCCTTGGCCGACATGCTGAAGGCGAGCCAGCGGCCGTCGGGCGAGAACGCCTGGTCGTGGATCTCGGCGAACGGATCCTGCGCGACCTGCTTCGGCGCGCCGCCGTCGGTGCGCACCGTCCACAGGCGGTGCGCGCTGTCGGTGAACGCGAGCGTCCTGCCGTCCGGCGCGAAGATCGGGCCGTAGAGGTAGCCCTCGGTGAAGGCCGTCAGCACGCGCTCGGCGCCGCCCTCGGCCGGGCGCACGGCCACCTGCGGGTTGCCGCCGACGTCGGTCGTGTAGGCAACCGTCTTGCCGTCCGGCGACCAGGCGGGATGGTCCTCGTCCAGGCCCGGCGTGCCGGTCAGGTTGCGTGTCGCGCCGTTCTCGGTGGGCACGCTGAAGATGTCGCCGCGCGCCGAGAACAGCGTGCGCTGGCCGTTCGGCGCGAGCGCGAAGTCGACCTGGCCCGCGGGGTCGGCGTTGCGGATCGCGTCCTTCACGTCGGCGACGCGCACGCGCCGGCGCGTGTTGTCGTCGGGGACGGCGACCGGCACCTCGTGCACCTGTTCGTCGGCCAGGTCGAGGCGCCACAGCTTGCCGCCCTGCTGGAACGCGATGGCGTCGCCGCCGAGCGCCGGGAAGTCGATGTCGTAGTCGGTGAAGTGCGTGAGCTCGCGCGTCTGCTTCGTGTCCTGGTCGTAGACCCACAGGTTGGCGCGCCGGTGCGCGTCGCGGTCGGACAGGAAATAGATGCGCCGGCCGGCCCACATCGGCGAGGCGTTGGTGCCCGACCAGTTCGTCACCTGCGTGGTCTGGTGGGTGTCGAAGTCGTACGTGAAGACCTGCTGCGCGAGGCCGCCGTTGTAGCGCTTCCAGGTGCGGAAGTCGCGGAAGATGCGGTTGTAGGCGATGGTGTGGCCGTCGGGGCCGTAGGTCGCGAGGCCCACCGCGTCGTCGATCGGCATCGGCGTCGCCATGCCGCCGTCGACCGGCACCTCGAACAGGTTGTTGATCCACGAATTCCACTGGTCGCGGTGCGACAGGAAGACGACGTGGCGCGAGTCGGGCGTCCACGTCACGACCATGTTGTCGGGCCCGTGGCGCCCGCCGGTGCCGGCCTCGGTGGCCGGGTGGAACGTGAGGCGGCGCGCGGCGCCGCCCGCGGCGGGGATCACCCAGATGTCGGTGCCGGCGTTGCTGGCCTCGGTGTACGCGATCCATTTGCCATCCGGGGACGCTCGGGGAAGCATGTCCTGGCCGGAGGCGCTGGTGAGCCGCGTCGCGGTGCCGCCGGCCTTGGGCACCGACCAGACGTTGCCGTCCGCGACGAAGACGATCCGGTCGCCGAACGGTTGCGGGAAGCGGGGCAGCGCGGCGTGCGCGGCCTGGCCTGCGAGCGCGAGGGCCGCCAGCAGCGGCGCAAGTGCGAAACGCGGAATGGTCATCGGCGATCCTTCGAAGCGGAGACGGGGCGAGGCCGGAGGCGAGGCGCCTGGACGAGCGCCATGTCGCGACGAGTATCGCAGCGCGACAGGACGGGTGGCCGGCTTTGCGACGGACGTCGAAAACCACGGCCTGGGAGGCGATCCGGTATCACCTTCAGGCTGCTGCAAGTTGCAGTTCATCGCGGAACCGACAACTTTGTTGCTTTTAGGCCATGGCCGCGTCGCGCGTTCGGAACGGCGCGCTCGACCGCTCGGAAAAGCCGCGCCGCGCCACTTGACTAGGCAAGCGCACTGAGCGGGCGCATCACGCACACGCGACGTGCGGGAATGTCAGGCATTTGCACTCCGGCAGTGCCGAAATGCCGGGTTTTTCCGGGCGCGATCGGATCCGCGTCGATCGGTTCGCTCCGTTAATACAAATTTACAGAGTGACCCGGTATTTGCACCTAGGTCAAGAACTGGGGTTCGCTCGATACATTGGGGTAAATGTCCTCGGCAGCGCGTTGCGCGCATGCCAGAGGCGAACCGCGCGGGAATACCCGCCGCGGTATCGGACGTCATCGATACGTTCGGCCCGGATGTCTCGTCGTACAGAAGAACAGTTTCCCTTTCCTCCGCCGCTCGCATGAAGAGCGGCGGCGGTTCGTTTCCATGCGCGCAGGCGCAGGCCGCTCCACGGCCGTCTCTTTGTCTCTCATAAGGAGTTCCGGATGTTCGTCAAAACGAAATTGATGAAGGGCTTCGTGCTCGCCTTCGGCGGCAGCGCGGCTCTTTGGAGTTCGACCGTGCTGGCCCAGGATGCAGCGCCCCCTTCGCCGTCGGACGTCCAGCGCGTCATCGTGACCGGCTCGAACATCCGCCGCACCGACTCCGAAACGCCGAGCCCGGTGCAGGTGATCACCGACGAAGACCTGAAGAAGTCCGGCTACACCAGCGTGCAGCAGGTGCTCCAGACGATCACCGCCAACGGCCAGGGCACGCTGTCGCAGGGCTTCTCGGGCGCGTTCGCCAGCGGCGCCTCCGGCATCGCGCTGCGCGGGCTGAACGTCGGCGCGACGCTCGTCCTCATCGACGGCCACCGCATGGCGCCGTACCCGATCGGCGACGACGGCCAGCGCTCGTTCGTCGACATCTCCAACATCCCGTTCGACTCGATCGAGCGCGTCGAAATCCTGAAGGACGGCGCGTCGGCCATCTACGGCTCGGACGCCATCGCCGGCGTCGTCAACATCATCCTGAAGCGCTCGTTCGTCGGCGCGAAGATCACCGCCGACCTGGGCGACTCGTGGAAGAACGACGGCCAGACGGCGCACGTCGCGGCGACGTTCGGCACCGGCGATCTCGACAAGGACGGCCACAACTTCTACATCGCGGCCGAAGCGCGCAAGCAGTACCAGATCAAGTTCGAGGATCGCCCGGGCCTGCTGACGCAAACCGACTTCACGAGCAGCGGCGGCATCAACACCACGCCGGGCGCCACCAACAACCCGCTGATCGGCACGCACCCGCGCAGCGGCACCGGCTACATCACCGACCCGTCGCAGAGCAGCAACCCGATCGTCGGCTTCATGCCGGGCTGCAATGCGACGTCGCTCGCGGCGAACCAGTGCACGTACAAGGACAGCTGGGACCAGATCCAGCCGAACACCGAGAACGTCAACCTCGTCAGCCGCTACACGCAGAAACTCGGCGCCGACTGGCAGGGTTCACTGCAGGCGACGTTCTTCCAGGGCACGGCGCAGCAGATCGGCGGCCCGGGCCGCGCGCTGACCGGCAGCGACCAGGGTGTCACGTCGGGCCCGGGCGTCACCCCGACGCTGCTGAACCCGATCCCGGCGACCACGATCCCGAGCACCAACCCGAGCTTCCCGAAGGGCACCGGGCTGGACGTCGCCGGCCTGCGCTACACGTTCTTCAACCTCGGCCCGACGATCACCGACACGCACTCGCAGGCCACGCGCCTCATCGGCGACATCAACGGCTCGCTGGGTGCGTGGAACATCGAGGCCTCGGCCGGCTACACCGGCGTGCAGCTCGACATCACGGGCTTCAACTACATCAACTACGCGAACCTGCAGACGGCGCTGAACAGCACCACCGATCCGTTCCTGATCGGCCAGCAGAACAGCGCGGAGCTGAACCAGTTCGTCGCGCCGACGCTGAGCTCGCACGACACGTCGACGCTGAGCTTCGGCCACGTCGGCGCCAGCCGCGACCTCATGGACCTGAAGGGCGGCCCGCTGAGCGTCGCGTTCGGCGCGGACTACACCCACCGCATCCAGCACGCGCTGGCGCCGGCCGACGTCGCCAACGGCCTGCTGCCCAACCAGTTCAGCAACAACTTCACGGTCGGCACGCAGAGCGTCTGGTCGGCGGACGCCGAAATCGACGCACCGGTGCTGAAGTCGCTCGACCTCGACGCGGCGGTGCGCTACGACCACTACAACCTCTCCGGCGGCAAGGCGAGCCCGAAGGTCGGCTTCAAGTGGACGCCGGTGCAGGAGTTCGCGCTGCGCGGCACGGCCTCGAAGGGCTTCCGGGCCCCCGGCCCGGCCGAGAACGGCCAGTCGGGCCAGACCTTCTTCGCGGGCTCGAGCAGCGACCCGATCCTGTGCCCGAGCGGTGACCCGACCACGAAGGGCAGCTTCATCGCCGAGTGCGACGTCAACCTTCCCGGCCTGCAGAGCACCAATCCGAAGCTGCACCCCGAGACCTCGAAGTCGTTCACGCTGGGCACGATCATCGAGCCGGTCAAGGGCTTCAGCGCGACGATCGACCTCTGGCAGATCGAGATCGACAACCAGATCGTCAGCGGCGGCGCGACTCAGACGGTGCGCGGCACCAGCCTCGCGCCGCTCGAGATGTCGAACGGCGACGGCACGACCAGCCTCGTCGCGCCGCCGGTCGCGCCGATCGCGTACACGACGACGTCGTACATCAACGCCAACACGACCAAGACGAACGGCGTCGACCTCGGCTTCCAGGTGCGCCATCGATTCGGCGCGATCGAATACCAGTCGGACCTGACCGTCTCGTACGCCCACAAGTACGACCTGACGATCGACGGCACGACCTACCACCTGGCCGGCACGCACGGCCCGTTCTTCTACTCGGGCGACACGGGCAATCCGCGCACGCGCATCCAGTGGGCGAACACGGTGGGCCAAGGTCCGTGGAACCTGACCGGCACGCTGAACTACATCAGCTCGTTCAACGTGACCGACCCGTCCGCGGTCGCCTTCACCGGCGAGCCGCAGAACGACTGCCTGAGCGCGCTGTCCAACGCCGGCGGCGCCGCCAGCACCGACTACGAGAACCTGCTGGGCGACGGCACGGTTCCGAGCCAGTCGATGTGCAAGGTGCACTCGTTCATCACCTTCGACATGCAGGGCCGCTACGACATCACCAAGAACGTGAGCATCCACGGCTCGATCCTGAACCTCTTCAACAAGAAGTTCCCGGCCGACTGGGCCACCTACGGCGGCGCGCTGGGCCAGGTGCCCTACAACCCGTCGATGCACGAAGCCGGCGCCATCGGCCGCTACTTCACGCTGGGCGGCACCTACACGTTCTGATCGCCGCTGGTACCGCGCACGACAAGTGCGTGAGCGTGCGACCCCGGGCTCTCGCGATGCGAGGGCCCTTTTTTCTGGGCGCTCGCCGTCGCGGTGGCCTGTGCGCGACACCCGGCCCGCCCCGGATCATTTGATTGATAAATAACTTGCGCAAAGGCAAGACATGTTTATCATTGCACCAAGCGTCGACGCTGTCGTCGTCCGCGACACCCCGCCCCGCCACCCCTCACGAGCCTGCATGCCGAACGCCTTGAACCGATCGCGCCACATCACCGCCGCCACGCCCGTGGCGCTGGCCGCGTGCGCCCGCCGTTTCACCGCCGTCCGCGTCGCGGGCAAGCCGTCCCCGATTCCGCACTGAGTCCAGCGAGACGCGCGTCTTCGCGAAGGCCCGGGCGGTGCGAACCTCCCGGGCCTTCGCCATTGCGGCCCGCTTTTTCTGTCCTCGAGGAGACCTCCATGACCCCCCTCATCGTCAAGTCGCCCAAGCCGCGCAACCCGCTCGTCGCCGCCGCGCGCTTTCGCCGCGCCGGCAAGCACGGTGCGAACGGCGGCGCGCAGCGCCAGGCCGACCGCCAGGCCACGAAGCGCGAAGCCGCCAGCCTCGACCTGCCGCGCCACGCGCGCGGCAAGCCGCCCGGCCTCTGAAAAGACCACCAGCGGCCGCTGCGCCGCGCAGGAGAGTCCCATGCATCCGATCCTGAACGGCCATCGGCCCGCGCAACGCGTGCCGTTGGGCGACCTCTGGCGCCACCTCGTCGCGCACCTGCTGCGCGGTGCCAGCGCCGCCCTCGCGCGTCACGCGCGCCACGTCGCGCGCCCGCTGCACGCGCGGCACCGCCGCAGCCAGCCCGACGTGAACGTCGAGTTCCACGCCGACGCCGGCGCCCCGGAAGGCGCGCTGTACGTCGACGGCCACTTCGTCGGCTACGTCGACGTGCGCCGCTTGTGAAGGTCGTGACATCGTTCCCGCGCCGGCACGCGAGCCGTCGGCGCGGGACTCAAGTTTGCCCGGGGCACACCGATATCCCGAGTAACTGATCGTCCCGGATTCACGGGGCGGCGAACTCGAGACAACCCGTCGCCATGAGCGCCTTGCCCGCCAGCCTTTCGTTTCCTGTCCCCCGCGACGTCGACGGCTGGGTGCGCCTGCTGAGCCAGCTCGAGATCCCCGTGTTCGCGAGCACCGCGGCGGCGATCGAGGACATGCGGCTGATCGAGGACGACGTCGACGCCCGCATCATCTCGGAAGTCGTCGGCCGCGACCCGCTGATGACGCTGAAGCTGCTCGTCCACGCATCGACGCAGGGCGCGAACCACCGGCTGACCGACGCCGAGACCGTCGTCGAGGCGCTCGTGCTGATGGGCATCACGCCCTTCTTCCGGGCGTTCGGTCCGCAGCCGACGATCGAGGATCGCCTCGCCGGCCATCCCGAGGCGCTCGCCGGCCTGCGCGACGTGCTGGAGCGGGCCGACCGCGCCGCGCGTTTCGCGGCCAGCTTTGCGATCCACCGCGCCGACCACGACGCCGTCGTGCTGCACGAGGCCGCGCAACTGCACGACTTCACCGAGATGCTGCTGTGGTTGCACGCGCCCGAGCTCGCGCTCGAGATCCGGCGCCGCCAGCAGGCCGACCCGACGTTGCGTTCCGCCGCGATCCAGCGCGAGCTGCTGAACGCCGAGCTGAACGACATCCAGCACGCGCTGATGCAGCTCTGGCGCCTGCCCGAGATCCTCGTGCGCATCACCGACGACCACCACGCCGAGAACTCGCAGGTGCGCAACGTGCTGCTCGCGATCAGCATCGCCCGCCACACCATGCACGGCTGGGACAACCCGGCGGTGCCCGACGACATCCGCGACATCGCCGCGCTGCTGCACATGAGCATCGAGCCGACGCGCCAGCTGCTGCTCGACATCGACCGCGAAGATTGACCTCGCCGCGGCGCCGGCTCAGACCGGCATCGCGGTCGTCCCCTTGATGCGCTCGAGCACGAAGCTCGACTTGCAGTCCTGCACGCTCGGATGGCGCAGCAGCGTGTCGCTGATGAAGCGCGCGTAGTGCGCCATGTCGGTGACGACGACGCGCAGCAGGTAGTCCATCTCGCCCGTCAGCGACGCGCACTCGACGACCTCCGGCCACGCCTGCACGGCCGCCTTGAACAGGTCCATCGGGTTGCGCTTGTGCGCCTCGCTGTGCTTCTCGAGCCGCACGTTGAGGTAGGCCGTGAGCCCGAGGCCCACGGCCTCCGGCTTCACGAGCGCCACGTAGCCGGAGATGATCTCCATCTCCTCGAGCCGCCGCACGCGCCGCAGCACCGCGGACGCCGACAGCCCGACGCGGCCGGCGAGCTCGTCGAAGGTCAGGCGGCCATCGGCCTGCAACGCCTGAAGAATGCGCCGATCGATGGAATCGAGGTCAGGTTGAGCGCTCATGCGCATGTTTGTACACGATTCCTGCGCAAGTCCGCGACGCGGAGCCGGAAAACGCATGAAATCTGCGCACCGGCGCTCCTAAAGTACGAGAATTCGCGCCGGACACTCCGGCCTCTCAATTCAGCGTCGCCGCCTCGCGCGACAGGAGACAAGATATGGCCTTCACCCCGTGGGACAACCCGATGGGCACGTCCGGCTTCGAGTTCATCGAGTACGCCGCGCCGGATCCGGCCGCGATGGCCGCGGTGTTCGAGCGCATGGGCTTCGTCGCGATCGCCAAGCATCGCCACAAGAACGTGACGCTCTATCGCCAGGGCAACATCAACTTCATCCTGAACGCCGAGCCGGACTCGTTCGCGCAGCGCTTCGCGCGCCAGCACGGCCCGAGCATCTGCGCGATCGCGTTCCGCGTGCAGGACGCCAAGTTCGCCTACGAGCGCGCTTGCGGCCTCGGCGCATGGGGCTACGCGCAGTCCGCCGGCCCGGGCGAGCTGAACATCCCGGCGATCAAGGGCATCGGCGACTCGCTGATCTACCTCGTCGACCGCTGGCGCGGCAAGAACGGCGCGAAGCCGGGCGACATCGGCAACATCGGCTTCTACGACGTCGACTTC